>JBGSPO010000115.1:0-7551 GCA_041738575.1 Candidatus Aminicenantia bacterium | reverse complement strand
GGAAACGGCGGCGCTGCTGGGAAACCGCATCGACGCGAAGACCGCGGCGGCGCTGAAGGCGCGGTTCCGGCGGATCGGCGGCGGCGACAACCTGCCCTACATGGCCCGCAATCTCAGGCTTGTCCTGGGAGCCACGGCTGCCGGCAGAACTTGATGAACCCGCCAGCCGCTTCCTCCCTGAAACGCAAGACCGCGGACATCCCGACACGGGTCCTGTTCCTGCAAAACTCAGCGGAAGAAGGGCTCGGGCTTTTCGGCTGGCGGCTGCAGGAGCTCGGCCTGCCGTGGATCGCAGTGCATGCCTACGCCGGTGAAAGCCTGCCGCTCCCGGGCCTTCACGACGCCGTCATCGTCGGCGGCACCCCGATCTCGGCGAACGAGATCGACCGCCACGATTTCCTGGTGGCCGAGGCGGGCTGGCTGAAAGAAGCGTTGGACCTGGCCATGCCCGTCCTGGGCATCTGTTTCGGCGCCCAGCTGCTGGCCAAGCTGCTGGGAGCGGGGGTGAAGAAAAACCCGGTCACGGAGATCGGCACCAGCCCGGTGCGCCTGACGGCCGCCGGGTTGAGTGATCCCATTTTTCAGGGTTTTCCCAAGACTTTCCCGACCTTCCAGTGGCACAACGATACTTTTGACATTCCGCCCTGGGGGCTGCAGCTGGCCACGGGCCGGGATTGCCCTAACCAGGGTTTCCGCATGGGCAGTACCGTGGGCCTGCAGTTCCATCTCGAGGTCACCGCCCCCGAAGCGGGCCGCTGGGCCGAGGCCTACGCGCATGAGCTGCAGGCGGCGGGCCGGAGCAAGGCGCGGGTCACCCGTGAATGCCTCGAGCAGCAGCCGCTGATGGCGGAACTCGCCGGCCGGCTGCTGGACAATTTTCTGGCCGCGACCAGCCGCCAGAACTGACAGGGCGAAGAGCCGGTTTTTTGGAAAGAAGCGCACGGCGAATCCAATCGCCAGGCGCTTGCGTATAGGAAGTAGCACGACAAGGAAAGGGAGGAGCAATGAGGACCTGGCAACGCAGTTTTGCTTTTGGGATCGGTCTATGCGTGTGCTTGTTGGTCGCGGCGGCGAATCTCACACCTGGTGGGTCGAGGCCAAGTTCCTCGATGAGTTAAATCCAAAAAATAGAAAATAAATGGAAACCAAAGCTGGAATGAAATGCGCCGCCCGGATCCTTTGCGCGCTCATCCTGCTGGCAGGCCCGCTGGCAGCGGCAGACAAGTTCCCCGCCCTTGCCGGCCCGTACCTGGGCCAGGAGCCTCCCGGGGATGCGCCGGTCCTGTTCGCCCCGGGCATCCTGACCTGCGAGCAGGGCTACCACAGTTCCATCGTCTTCTCCCCCGACCTGCGCGAGGCGATATGGTGCCCGATGAGCAGGGACGGTAGCCGGCTGCTGATCGCCCGCATGGCCGAGGGAAAGTGGAGCGCTCCCCGGGATACCGACCTGGGCATGGCGGCGGGCGTCCAGGATCCCATCTATTCCGTGGACGGCAAGAAACTTTTTTTTCTTTCGTTCGCGCCGGACAAACCCGGCGGGACCGCGCGGGAGAGAATATGGTGGGTGGAGCTAACCCCAGGCGGATTTTCCAGGCCCGAGCCGATCGACGAGGCGGTCCGCGCCCACCCGACCCACTGGACCTTCTCGGTGTCCAGGAACGGTAACTTGTACTTCACCTCCGAGATCGAAGGCGCGCGGGGCGGCCAGGACATCTATGTGGCGCGCTTCGAGGGCGGGAAATACCTCGCGCCCGAGGAACTCGGCCCCGCCGTAAACGGCCCCGGCAAGGATTTCGCCCCCTATGTCGCTGCCGACGAAAGCTACCTGATCTTCGCCCGCCTCGAGCCCGAGACCAGGAAGGCCGACCTGTATGTTTCCTACCGCAAGCCGGATGGGGGCTGGACGCGGGCGCAGGACATGGGGCCCAGGATCAATTCCGCAGGCCACGACCTCGCGCCCTATGTCAGCCCCGACGGACGCTACCTCTTTTTCGTCAGCCAGAGGGAGCGCGTGAATGGCATCTACTGGCTCAGTGCCGCCATCATCCATAAATTGCGGCCGGGGAAATTCACCGGCGGGGCGAACTGAAGCGCCATGAACCAAGGAGGCATCATGAAACGAATGTTCAGTGCCGCGCTCGCGGCTTTCCTGCTGATTCCCTGCATCCTCGGCGCCGCCCCGGACGCGGATACGGCCGCGGAAAAGACCGTGGTCGAGAAGGTCATCCGCGACAATATCGGCTGGGCCCGGACCAAGGACCGGCCGCTGCTGGAAAGCACGATGGCCCGGGACGAACGCCTGTTCATCTTCAATCCCGACTCGGAGGTCACCCGCGGCTGGGAGCAGTTCGCCAAGAACTTCGACTTCTGGCTGGACCCGCGCTTCAAGGCCACCGGGCTCGACATCCGCGACCTGCGCATCGATTTTTCCCCGCTGGGCGACGCGGCCTGGTGGTCGTGCATCCTCGACGACCTGTACGAGTGGGACGGCAAGCCCGGCGCCTGGAAGGACACGCGCTGGACCGGGGTGCTGGTGAAGCGGGAGGGGAAATGGCGTATCATGCAGATGCATTTCTCCTTCGCCGCCGACAAGGTGGCAGCCGAGGTGAAGGCCAAGCTGGCTGCGGCGGCATCCCCGGCCGCTACCGGCAACTGAGGGAAATAAAAAGGAGACCCCGCTTATGATAATCAAACAAACCCGAAGGCTCGCCTGCCGACTGCTGCTGCTGGCGATCCTGGTGGCCGTTCCCGCCTACGCCCAGAAAACAGCTGCGGAATTTACGCCGGAGCGCTGGGACTTGCGCCAGGCCAAAGTGGTCGACCATCTCGGGAGGTCGGCATTGACCGGGACCGCCTTTTTGAAGGACGCTGCCTTGAAGGACGGCATCATCGAGGTGGACATCGCCACCACCAACCGGACGCGCTCCTATCCCGGGGTGCTGTTCCGGGTGCAGGACGCCGCCAATTACGAGCGCTTCTACATCCGGCCGCACCGCTCCCCTTTCTACGACGATGCGCTGCAGTACGGACCGACCTTCAATGGGGTGGACAGCTGGCAACTTTACAACGGGCCGGGACTTACCGCCAGCCTGGACATCCTGCCTGACCGCTGGAACCGCCTGAAGATCGTGGTGGCCGGGAAACAGGCACAGGTCTTCTGGAACGACGCGCCCGAGCCTGTCCTGGCCATCGATGACCTAGCCCACGCCCCGGGTGCCGGGACCATCGGCCTGGTCGGGCCCACGGACGGCACGGCCTTCTTTTCCAACTTGCGCGTTGAGACCATCGAAGGCCTGCTGCTTCCCCCGCCGGCGCCGCGCGAGGCGCTGTGCGGCGCGATCCTCTCCTGGGAGCTTTCCGTGCCCTTCACCGCGCTGGGAATCGATTTCAGGAAATATCCCGACGCCGCCGTCGCGGCCGCCGCCTGGAAGCCGGTCACGGCCGATCACCGCGGCCTGATTGATGCTTCCCGCCACTTCCCGCGCGCATCCAGGGCCGGGGACTGCGTCCTGGCCAGGACCACGCTGGCAGCGGCGAGCGACTCCCCGCTGCGGGTCAACTTCGGCTACAGCGACATCATCACCGTGTTCCTGAACGGCCGGCCGCTCTATTCCGGCAACGCCGTCTACCAGTCGCGCGACCGGTCGTTCCTGGGCATTATCGGCTATCAGGATGAACTGTACCTGCCGTTGAAAAAAGGCGACAACGAGCTGCTGCTGCTGGTAGGCGAAACCATGGGCGGCTGGGGCTTCTGCTTCCGCCGCAGCGACGAAATTTTCATCCACGCCGGGCTGAAGAAGGTATGGAGCGTGAGCAGCGGCCTGGCGCTGCCCGAGGCCGCGGTCTTCGACCCCAAGCGCGGCGTGTGCTACGTCTCGAATTATTTCAACGAGGGGCGGGAGTTCATCTCCAGGGTCTCCCCGGCCGGAGAGGTCATCGAGCGGGAATGGATCAAGGGGTTGCGCATGCCCACCGGCATGTTCCTCAAGGGCGATATCCTGTATGCCGTCGACCGTTCCGGGTTGAATCTCATCGACATCCGCCAGGGCGCGATCACGAAAACCATCCCCCTGCCCGGCCTGCGCATGGCCAACGACGCGGCCATGGACCGGGAGGGGAACCTTTACGTTTCCGACACGCCGGCGGGGATCGTCTACCGCAGCGCCAATGGCAAGCTCGAGCCCTGGCTGAAAAACCTGGCCCGGCCCAATGCCCTGCTGTGCGAAAAAGACAGGCTGCTGATCGGTCAGAACGAGAAGCTCGTCGCCGTGGACCTGAAGAGCAGGACGGTGCAGGTGCTGGCCCGCTTTGAATTGGGAGCCAATATCGATGGCATCGAGCCCGACGGCAGTGGCGGCTACCTGGTCGGCGACCACAACGGCAAGCTCTTTCGCCTGACGGTGAGGGGCGCGAGGATTCTGCTGCTCGACACATCCAACCCGGGGGATAAGATCGCCGACTTCGCCTATATTCCCAAGTTGAAATTGCTCGTCATTCCCACCTTCGACGGCAACGCCCTTACCGCGTATTCATGCAAATGATGAAGAAAATATAAAAACCGCATGCACCCAGGGAGGTAGCAAATGCTCAACAAAACATTTTTTCTGGCAATGTGGTTACTGGTTTGTTTGGCTCTGCCCGGCGCGGCCGAGTCGGTGGAGGGCCTGCCGCTGCACGTGAAGATGATCGCTCCCGGCGTCGTGCGCGCCTGGGTGGGCGACCATGTCTCGTCCACCGCGGTTTGCGCCATCGCCACCAAGAAAGGCATCGTGGTCATCGACAGCACCGACATCCCCAAGCTCGACCAGGCTTTTCGCAAAGTGATCGCCCGCGAGCTCGGGCGCGGCGATTTCAAGTACCTGATCAACACCCACGGCCACGGTGACCACACCAACGGCAACGGCGTCTATGCCGACTGCCAGATCATCGCCCAGGAAAGCGTCCCGGACATGATGCGGGAGAACTTCAGCAATCATTCCCGTGGCCTGAATTGGGCCAGGGAAGCCATCGAGGAGCAGAAGGCCCGGATCGCGTCGGGCAAGCTCGACGCGAAGCAAAAAGCGGCCGCTGAAGAACGGATGATCATCAGCGCCCTGGACGTCGAATTCCTGGACTCCTCGCCCGCGCCCACATTCCCGGGAAAGACATTCCGGGACAGCATGGTCCTGGATTGCGGCGACGTCACCTTCGAGCTGTACCAGGCCGGTGGCACTCACACCCAGAGCGACATTTTCATCCTGGTGCCGCAGAAGGGCCTGCTGTTCACCGGCGACATGATGGCCGACAAGTGGCTGAGCGACACTCCCGGCTGCCTGGCCACCTTCGCCGTCCGCACCGGCAGGGCCGAGGACTACCCGGTGCTGGTGAAGAACTGGCAGGAGCTGATCGGGCGCAAGGACGGGATCAAACAGTATGTACCCGGGCACTGGAACGGCGAATTGAGCTTCGATGGATTCCTGGCCCGCTTCAACTACCTGAAAGCGCTGCTCTCCGACGTCGAGGCCTTGGCCAAGGCCGGTGGCGACTTCAACCAGTTCATGACCGGCTACACCCTGAAAGACAAGTTCCCGCACCTGGTCGGCAGCCCCGGCATCACCAACCAGGGGCACCAGATGTCCCTCCAGCACCTCTACCAGGTCTACTCCGGGAAGATCTCCCTGAGCGGGGAGTTGCAGGGTTCTTTCGGCAGTGACGCGTTCACGGCGAAATTCGCCGCGCTGCGGGCGGACCTGCTGAAGAACCGGGACAAGTACTTCTACAGCGAGGCCGACCTCACCGGCCTGGGCTACTTCCTGCTGCAGCAGCTGAAAAAAATCGACGACGCCATCGGCATGTTCGAGCTCTACGTGGAGCTTTTCCCGCAATCGTGGAACGCATACGACAGCCTGGCCGAGGGCTGGTACACGAAAGGCGACAAGCAGAAAGCGCTGGAGCTCTACCGGAAATCACTGGAGCTGAACCCGGCCAACGAGAACGGCAAGAAGTTCATCGCACTCATCGAGGAAGAACTGAAGAAATAGCGCGCTGCGGGCACGCGGCGGCCGTTCTTGCATTCCGCATTGGCAACCCGGTTTGCAAGAGGCATACAATGCCATTATCAGGAAGACCCTGAACGGAGGCTGAAAAATGAACGATAAAAGCATCCCCTACCAAACGATTGACTGGTCGACCCTCCCGCGCACGGAGCACCCAGGGGAGACGGGAACCGGCTTCTGGCGCACCCTGCAGCTGCCCGGCCTGCGCATCCGCATCGTCGAGTATTCCCCGGGCTACCTCGCCGATCACTGGTGCCGGAAAGGCCATGTCGTCCATTGCCTGGAGGGCGAATTCGTCAGCGAGCTGCAGGATGGCGGGCAAAGCATCCTGCGCGCAGGCATGACCTATGTGGTGTCCGACGAGGCGAGTTCGCACCGCTCCCGCTCCGAAAAAGGGGTGAAATTGCTGATCATAGACGGTGATTTTTTGAAATGAGCGTCTCCCGCGAGGTGGTCACGAATAGGCTGTTCAGAGGAGCGAGCAAAATGAAAAAAGGATTTGCCATTCTTTGCCTGCTGGCGGGTTCTGCGACAAGCTTGTTTTCACAGGAAGGCGCTTTCCCGAAAATTTCCGGCCCCTACATCGGCCAGAAGCCGCCAGGGATGACGCCGGAGATCTTCGCGCCGGGCATCGTCTCGACCGGGCTGGACGAGCTGAACTCCGTATTCTCGCCCGACGGCAGCGAGTTCTATTTCTGCGTGCGCAACATCACGAATGCCGCTTCGATCTTTCAGATGAATAAGGAGAAAGGCGCCTGGTCTAGGCCGCGGCTGCTGCCGTTCGCCTCCCGCTTCGGCGATATCGACGTCGGCATCTCGCCCGCGGGAGACGCGCTCCTATTCAGCTCCCTGCGGCCAAGGCCCGGAGAAGCGGAGCCTCGCAAGGACAATGACTTCTGGCTGGCGCCGCGAAGGGGGAAGGGATGGGGAGAGGCGGTCCACCTGGGGCCGGCCATCAATTCCAACAGCCACGACTACTATCCCATGATGACACGGGGCGGGGTAATATTTTTCTCGAGCCAGCGCGAAGGGCCCGGCACCAACAACATTTACCGCTCGGAGAAGGTAGGCGACGCCTACACGGCAGCGGTCAAACTTGGAGAGGCGGTCAACACCCAGCACCGGGAATTCGACCCCTATGTCTCTCCCGACGAGGACCTGCTCATCTTCGCATCCAACCGGCCCGGGGGGCAGGGGATGAGCGATCTCTATGTCAGTTTCCGCACGGCCGCTGGTGCCTGGACGGATGCGGTCAACCTGGGCGAAAAGATCAACTCCCCGGGCCCCGAGTTCTGCCCCATGCTCTCCCCGGACGGGAAATACCTGTTTTTCACGAGCAACCGCCTCGAACAGGCCCGCACCCCCGAAACCCCGGTCGAACTCGCCGGTTTCTCCAAGGCGCACAACCTGCCGGGCAACGGCCTGGGCGACATCTACTGGGTCGACGCCGGGATCATCGAACCGCTGCGGCTTCAGGCGCTGGCGGCAAGCGCGCCCGCAGTTCGCCAAGCCGGCC
>JBGSPO010000001.1:0-6730 GCA_041738575.1 Candidatus Aminicenantia bacterium | reverse complement strand
TCAAGGGCTACAGCTTCGGCATGCGCCAGCGCCTGCGCCTGGCCTCCAGCATCCTGCACGAGCCGGAGCTGCTGATGCTCGACGAGCCCCTGCGCGGCGTCGACCCGGTCTGGCGCATCCGCATCATGCAGCTGATCAAGGACTACGGCAGGCAGGGGCGGACGGTGATCGTCTCCTCGCACATCCTGCCCGAGATCGAGGCCATGACCAACGAGATCGTCCTCATCCACCAGGGCAAGATCTTCGCCAAGGGGGACATCCACCGCATCCGCGGCCTGATCGACAGCCACCCGCACCAGGTCTCGATCCGCACCCCGCAGCCGCGGCAGCTGGCCGCCCGGCTGGTCGGCAACGACTTCGTCTCCGGCATCGAGTTCGCCGCCGACAATCGCGGCCTGACCATCCACACCAACCAGCGCGACCCGTTCTTCACCGCCCTGATGGGCCTGCTGGCCGAGAGCGGCATGGAGACCGAAGAGATCACCTCCCCCGACGACAACCTGCAGGCGGTCTTCGACTACCTGATCGGGAAATGACCATGAAAGACAACCACCCCATCCGCATCCTGTTCCGCAGTTTTTTCAGCGCCGGCTTCCGGGCCAAGCGCACGCGCGTATTCATGCTGCTGGCCATGGTCCCGGTCCTGCTGATGCTGGCCGCCCGCGTCATGGAGAGCGTAGGCACCGTATCCGCCGGCGACGTCGCCGGCTTTTTCAGCCACTTCATGCTCTCGCTGTACTTCCAGCTGCTCATCCCGGTGCTGGCCCTGTTCTTCGGCTCGAGCATCGTCAACGACGAACTGGACAACAAGACCCTGGTCTACCTGACCACCGTGCCGGTCCGCCGCCGTTCCGTCCTGCTGGGCAAGTACCTGGCCGCCTGGCTGCTGGCCGCGCTGCTGATCGTCGCCGGCTTCCTGCTCTGCTTCCTGGCCGCCTCGCTCACCCGCCTGGGCGACGCCGCCGCCTGGGAAGAGCTGGGCCTGTTTCTCGGCACCTCGCTGCTGGCCCTGTTCTGCTACAGCGCCCTGTTCACCGCCCTGGGCGCCTTCATGAAGAAATCGATCCTGCTGGGATTGTTCTTCGTTTTCGGCTGGGAGAGCGTGGTGCAGTACTTCCCCGGCGTCACCCAGAAGTTCACCATCGTCCACTGGGTGAAGTCGCTACTGCCCATCCCCGCCGGCCAGAACAGCTTCCTCATCTTCCAGCTTCAGCCTTCCCCGGCCCTGGAGTCGGTGCTGGTGCTCATCGCCGCCGGCCTGCTCTTTCTCTATCTCGCGGTGTTCATCTTCGAGCGCAAGGAATATATCCTCTCGGACAATGCCTGATGTGACGACTGTGAACAGTCGTCCCCTGGCGCATTGTCCGCATGGCTGACAACGCATAATCCAAACGATCTCGCGTGATGCGTGACTCGTGACAAGTAACAGCGATAGATCGATCTTGGTTTTTATTAACACGAATACTAACCCTATAAGATCGTCTCCATTCTGATATTGGATTTCCGTCTGCCGTACGCCGTATGCCGAGTTCAATGCTCCCGTTCATTTCACATATGCTAAGGCATACGAGAAGAAGACCACCACGTCGGGAAAGAAGTGGATGAGCCAGGGGGACAATAGCCCTTGGGTCTCGAGCATGCTGCGGGCCATGATCCAGGAAAGGAAGCCGACCATCAGGAAACCAGGCAGGCCGGGGGGCGAGCCATAGAGCCAGTGGCTCAGTCCGAAAAAGACCAGGATCAATCCCAGAGTGTGGCCCCTGCCGATCACGTCATGAAGGGTGGAGAGGAGGCTGCAACGGAAGTAGGCCTCTTCGGTGAAGGCGTTGACCGCCGCCAGCAGGATGCACGCGGGCAGCAGCGGCAGCGCCTTCAGCAGGGTCGAGCCCGAGGGGGAGATGCCCAGGATAGTCGGGACGGCGACGGCCAGAGAGGCGACGCCGGCGAAGATCCAGGTGAAGGTTTTCCAGGACTCTCCCGCCCGGATGCCCAGCCAGCGGATCGGCCCGATCGTCGCGTCCATCCGGCCCTTGACCAGGAAGAACGCGCTGCGGTCGCGCTTCATGAGCCAGAGAACGGCGATCACCGCCAGGGCGACGAGGATGTCGAGCCCCATGACCGCCGCATATCCCTTGAAAAAAGAGACGCCCCTGGAGTTGAAATGCCCCTGGAACCAGGCCGTGCCCCGCAGCAGCGAGGTCAGCCCCAGGGCCAGGAAGAGGGTGAAAAGCGCCAGGGCATACTGCCAGAGCGGGCGGATGGCCTTGCTCAAGCGGGTCATGCCGAAAAAAATGGCCAGAAAAACCGCTTTACCCCAGAACATCCAGGACGGCAAGGGAACGCCCAGCCGGGTCATCAGGATGTCGGGCAGGTCGGAAACGATCAGCATGACAGCCCAGGCCGTGATCGGCAGGGCATACTTGTCAGCAAGCGAATTTTTCATTCTTTCCTCCTTGATCGGCGGTGCGGCCCGCCTTAGCCACCTTAACACGGTCGTGGCGGCTGTAAAGGGTTTTTGTGACGGGCGGCAAGGTCTTGTGACCGGGGGCAAGAAAGCGGGAGCACAGACAGGGATCGGGAACCGCCGGCCGGGCTTCAGGACGGTCTCTCCCTGGGGGTTGAATGCCAAGCAGAAAGACAGGGTTTACAGGTCCCGGATCACCCGGCGGAACTCGGCGACGTAGCGCCGCGCCACCGGGACGACGGCATCGGTGTCCTTCAGAGTCAGCTTCAGTCCCTGGGCATTGCCCGCCACCCGGGTGATGCGCGCGGTATTGACCATGAAGGCGCGGTGGCAGCGGAGAAGGCGCGGATAGAAAGGGCGCAGTTGGCCGGCCATGCGGGTCATGCTGCCGCGCAACAGCACGCGGCCGGGTTTTTCGCCCTTGAAGTAGACTTGCACGTAGTTTTCCTCGGCCTGGATGAAGAGCAGGTCGTCTAGAGCCACGCGGAACGTATCCTTATCGTTCTCGGCGACCAGCGCCACGGCAATGGCCATATCCGCTTTCCCAGGCGAAGACGGGGCGGCGGGGCGTTCCAGCCGTTGGTTGGTCTCCTGGACAACGCGGGCGTTGCGGCGCAGCAGCCGTCCGTAGTTGGCCAAGTTGATGACGGTGATCGGGAAAATGGCGATCAGGAAGGTATCCAGCACGATCGTCCGCGCCCTAACCCATTGCACCGGGATCCCGTAATAAGCGCAAACCGCCCCGGACAGCAGATAACAACCCAGGCCGATGGTCAGGGTCACCCAGCACATCCAGAGGATCTGCCGACTGAGGCTCCACTTCTCCTCGCGAAAAAAGCGCGGCCGCAGCAGCGGCAAAAGCAGGCCGTTGACCGCGATCGCCAGGCAGGTGATCAGGCCGTAGCCGATGAAAAGCGCCCGACGCGGCGCCCCGGGGAGGAGGGAAAACCCGAAGGGCTCGAAAACGGTGAAGAAGAGGAACACGAACAATCCGCTGCCCAGACCGTAAAGACAGAGGGAGAGCGATGAGGAATCGACCGGATAGGGACTTTTAAAGATGGCCCATAGCCTGCGGATCATCGATCCTTAGGGCATCCTGTAGACCACCGCGTTGATGTTCATGCCCGCGCCCACCGAGGTCAGGACGATATTGTCGCCCGGGGCGAGAGCATGGTCTTGCAGCTTGCCTTTCAGCAGCAGGTCGAGCAGCGTGGGCACGGTGGCCACCGAGCTGTTGCCCAGCCAGGAGATGATCATGGGCATGACCTCGGGCTTGTACACGCCGCCGCTGATCTTGAACAGGCGCTTGAGGATGGCCTCGTCCATTTTTTCGTTGGCCTGGTGGATCAGGATCTTCTTGATGTCGCCGATGCCCAGCCCGGCCTTCTCGACGCTTTCCTTGGCGACCAGGGGCACCGTCTTCAGGGCGTACTCGTAAAGCTTGTGACCGTCCATTTTCAGGTACAGCTCGTCGCCCGCGTGTCGCGGGTCGAACGACTTGCCCATCCACAGCATGTAGGCGTGCTCGAGGGTGTCGCTGCGCGCGGCGTGGGCCAGGATGCCCAGCGGCCGGTCGCTGGCGACCGCCTCGAGAATCGTGGCCCCGGCGCCGTCGGCGTAGATCATGCTGTCGCGATCGTGGGGATCGCAGATCCTGGACAGGGTCTCGGCGCCGATGACCATGACGCGCCGGCAATCGCCGGAGCGGAGATAATAGTCCGCCTGGATCACTCCCTGCAGCCAGCCCGGGCAGCCGAAGGGCAGGTCGTAGGCCACCGTCTTGGGATTGACGATGCCCAGCTTGTGCTTGACCCGCGCCGCCAGCGAGGGGACGAAGTCGGAGCGGACGTTGCCGAAGCGCACGTCGCCAAAATTGTGGGCCACGATGATATAGTCCAGCGACTCCTTGTCGATCGCCGATGACTTCAGGGCTTCAGCGGCCGCCAGGAAGGCGATGTCCGAGGCCAGCTGGTCGTCGGCCGCGTAGCGCCGCTCCTTGATGCCGGTGATCTCGGAGAGCTTGCCGATCGTTTCCTCGTTGCTCTTCTTCAGTTTTTCGCCGCTGCCATCAAAAAAGGTCCTGCCCAAAAAGTCGCTGTTCAAAACACGCCTGGCCGGGACGTAGGAACCCGTCCCAACGATGACCGCATAAAGTTTCTTTTCCATTTTCACCATTCGGGATTTGATTTTCGGAAAGGGGGCCTTAGCAAAGGTATATTTTCTCCGATTTTGGCCCCCATGTCAACCTTGACGGAAAAAAACCGGGGCGCCGCCAGGCACCCCGGCCTTGACCTCATGGCTAGCGGGCCTGTTTTTCGATCCACTTGGAGCGGTCGGGCTCGGCGGGCATGGCCGGCTTCTGGGGCGGGTTCTTTTTCAGCTGCTCGAGCAGCACTTCCACCGCCTTTTCGACGCAGGGGTCCTTGCCCGCGGCCACCCGCTCGGGCCGGTCGATGACCTCGATGTCCGGGGCGACCCCCTCGCCCTCCACCGCCCAGCGGCCGTCGCTGTCGACGAAGCCGAAGGTCGGCACGCTGAGCGACCCGCCGTCAACGAAATCGGGATTGCCCGACAGGCCGATCAGGCCGCCCCAGGTGCGCGTGCCGATCAGCAGCCCCAGCCTGCTCTTCTTGAAATAATACGGGAACGCATCGCCCCCCGAAGAGGAATAGCCGTTGATCAGCATCACTTTGGGGCCGTCATGGGCCACGCCCGGGTCGGGGTTCAGCTCCAGGCCGCGCCGCCCCCAGTAATTCAGGGTCTTGCGCGCCAGCAGCTCAGTCATGACCACCGGGATGAAACCGCCGCCGTTATAGCGCTCGTCGATGATCAGGGCTTCCTTGTTCTTGTAGGCGTACATGCCCTTGTACAGCTCGACATTGCCCTGGGTTGAGGTGTCGGGCACATGGATATAGCCGATGCGGCCGCCCGAAAGGCGGTCGACCAGCTCGCGGCGCGAGCGCACCCAGTCGAGGTAGAAAAGGTCCAGTTCGCTCTTGACGGGCTTGATCCAGTATTCGCGGGCCCCGGCCGCATCGGGAAGGGCATTGACCTTGATGGAGACCTTGCGGTCCGCGGTGTTCTCCAGGAAGAGGTAGGGGTTGTCCTTGACCGTCACCTCGGAACCGTTGAGGGCGATGAGATAGTCGCCGGCCTGGACGTCCACGCCCTGCTCGGTCAGGGGCGAGCGCGTGCTCTCGTTCCAGTTCTCGCCGCCATAGATCTTGCTGATCCGGTAGCGGCCCGCCTTGGCATCCACCCGCAATTCCGCCCCCAGCAGGCCGGTGTCCAGGCGCGGCACGCGGGGGAAATCGCCCCAGTTGACATAGGTATGCCCGGCATTGGCCTCGCCGACCAGCTCGCCGAAAATGAAATCCAGGTCGGCGCGGTGGCTCAGGTACGGCAGCAGGCGGGCGTATTTTTCCCTCATTTTCACCCAGTCGACACCGTGGAGATTCTTCTGGTAGAACCAGTCGCGGAAAATGCGCCAGCCGTCCGCGAAGATCTGCGTCCATTCCTTGAGCGGCTCGATCCTCATCGCTAGCTGGGACAGGTTCAATGAGCCGTCGCCGGCCTTCTGGTCGGCGCCCAGGCCGACGATGCCGAACTGGCTCCCGGCCTGGTAGAGGATCTTCTGCCCGTCCGCGGAAAGCACGCCTGAATCGATGCCGGTGATCACCAGGCTGTCCTTCTTGTCTTCGAGCTTGAACTGGCGGATCTCCTTTTCCTTGAAGTAAAGGATGCCGCCGTCGATCGCCCGCAAGGCGGCATAATCGGCGCTCTTCAGCGGGAAGGCCGTGACGCGGCGGCTGCTGCCCTCGACGTCGATGCGCACCTGGACCGGCGGCTCCTTGGCCTCAGCGGCTTTTTTCTCCGGCTTGTCCGCCTTGGCCGCCGGGCCCGCGCCGGCGCCCTGGGCCTTGGCCGGCTCCAGGTCGTTCTTGTCAGCGAACAGAGGCGGCGTATCCCGGGTCAGGGCCAGGGCGTAGATCCGCGTCGCCTTGTCGTAGAGATAGTTGAACTCGAAGGCGGAAAAGGTCAGGTTGAAATCGCGGTTGGAAAGAAAATAAATATACCTGCCGTCGCGGGAGAATACCGGCGAAAAATCATTGTAGGCGGCATCGGTCAACTGGAAGGACCTCTTCTGGGCCAGGCTATAGGCCCATACCGCTTCCTGGCCGCTGTCGCCGTCCTTGCTGTAGACCAGCCAGCGCGAATCGGGCGACCAGTCGTAATCGGTCAGGTCGTGGCGCCGGGCCCGGTCCA
>JBGSPO010000197.1:0-9063 GCA_041738575.1 Candidatus Aminicenantia bacterium | reverse complement strand
GTCGGCCGGCGTGGTCATGGAAGCGCTGGCCAGCCGCATCATGGCCGGGCCGCTGGTCGGCAAGCTGCTGGCCAAGCCGCCAGCCGCGGGGGTAAAGCCTCTGGCCAATCGCGAGCTGGCCGCCTTTTATTTTCCCCTGGCCCTGACTTCGCTCCTGGGCCTGGCCGTCCACCCCATGATGTCGTTCTTCCTGGGAAAGGGGCGCCTGCCCATCGAGTCGCTGGCCGTACTGCCGGTGGTCAACTCCCTGGCCTTCGTTTTCCGCAGTGCCGGCCTCTCCTTCCAGGAGGCGGCCATCGCCCTGTTGAAAAAAGGGGACCAGAGCCGCAGGAAGTTGGGGCGATTCGCCTGGCTCCTGGGCTGGGCGAGCTCGGGACTCCTGGTCCTGATCGCGTTTTCTCCCGCGGTCACCTGGTGGTTCCGCGACGTGTCCGGCTTGTCCGCGGAGCTCGCCGCGCTGGCCGTTTTGCCCATCCGCATCTTCGCCGTCATCCCGGCCCTTGAGGTCCTGCTGGCTTTCCAGCGCGCCCACTTCGTCGTGGGCCAGGAGACGCGCCCAATCACCACGGCCACGGCCATCGAAGTGGCGGTCATCGCCCTGGCGCTGCTGCTGGCCGTATCCGGGACCGACCTGGTCGGCGTGACCGCCGCGGCGCTGGCGGCGATGAGCGGCCGCCTCTGCGCCGTCGCCTATCTGCATCTGGCCGGCAGGAAACCTGGCGCGCATTGATCTGCGGGTCTGGCCCGGCAGCCATGGCGAAGGCGATTTTTCCTGAGGACTATTTGGCCGCCAGCAGGTCGTAAAGGATCTTGGCGAACAGCAGCAGCAGGGTGAAAATGAAAACGGGCCGGATCACCGAGCTGCCGCGCTTGATTACCAGCTTGGCCCCGAGCAGGTTGCCGGCGATGCCGGCGGCCGCGGCCGGGATGCCGATGGCGAAAATGACTTTGCCATGGGCGATGAAGGTGACCACGGCGGCGATGTTGGAGGCCAGGTTCACCACCTTGGTGTTGGCATTGGCCGTGACGAAGTCATATTTGAGCGCCAGGGTGAAGAAAAGGATCAGGAACATCCCCATGCCGGGCCCGAAGAAGCCGTCGTAAAACCCAAGCAGCAGCGCCGCCAGGGCGGCCAGCCCGTATTTCCGCCGCCGCGTTTGCTGATGGGAATGGTTTTCCCGGCCCAGGGAGCGTTGGGTCAGGGTGAGAACGGCCACCAGCGGGATGAGCACGACCAGCAGGATGCGCAGAAAACCGGCGCTCAGCAAAAGCACGGAGCTGCTGCCCAGGAATGAGCCGATCAGGGCGAAAAAGGCGCTGAGCAGGGCCACGCGCACGTCGATCATCCCGTGCTGGTGGTAGCGCAGGGTGGCGAACAGGGTGCCGAAGCTGGAGGAGAACTTGTTGTTGCCCAGGACATAGTGCGGCGGCAGGCCGGCCGCCAGGTAGGCCGGAACCGAGAGCAGGCCGCCACCGCCGGCGATGGAGTCGACCACGCCGGCCAGGAAGACCGCCGGCAGCACGATCAAAAATACGTGCAGCGTGGGTTCCATCAGGAATTGAGGGCTCGCGGCATGACGGCTCAGCCCCGGGCGAAATGGTCGTGCCAGAGGTGGAATTGCATCAGCGCCCACAGGCGGTGGGCGTGGTTCTCCCGGTTCTGCAGATGTTCCCCGATCATTTTTTGGATGCAGGGGTAGGAGAAATAGCCCATGTCCCTGACCTTGTTTTCCGACAGGGTCTCAAGCATCAGCTCCTTGAGTTCGGTTTTGAGCCAGTTTTTTATGGGGATGGAAAAGCCTTCCTTCTGCCGGTAAATGATCGCCGGGTCCAGTATGCCCTCCATGGCTTTTTTGAAGAACCACTTGCTTGTGCGGCCCCTGACCTTCCAGTTGGGCGGCAGGGAAAAGGCGAATTCCACCAGCTTGTAGTCCAGGAGCGGGGCCCGCGTTTCCAGCGATGCGGCCATGCTCATGCGGTCGACCTTGACCATGATGTCGTCGGCCAGGTAGGTCTTCAGGTCCAGGTAGAGGTCCTGGTTGATCCCGGGGAACCGGCGGCTACGCTCGAAGAAGGAGCGGAACGGCTCCCGCTCGTGCAGATCGAGGAGAAAGCTCTTTTCCAGGAAAGCCGGGGTGTACAGGTCGCTTTTCTGCAGCGCGGAAAGGAACAGCATCCAGCGGAAGTGCCGGTCGGCCGGGGAGTTGGCCAGGCCTTCGCTGAAGCGCTTGAGGCGGTTGACCGGCCCTTTTTTCAGCTCCGAGGGCGGAAACAGGCGCATGGAGCGGCTGGCCAGGGCGCGCAGGGGGCTCAGGAGCGGCGCGTCGACTGAACGGGCGAGCTTTTGTGCCACATAATGTTCGTAGCCGCCGAAGATCTCATCGCCGCCGTCGCCGGACAAGGCCACGGTCACATTCTCCCGGGCCGTGCGCGAGACCAGGTAGGTGGGAAAATTGGAGAAGTCCCCCAGCGGCTCGTCCAGGCATCCGGCCAGCTGCAGGACCAGGGCCCGGATATCGGCGGCCAGGGTGCGCTCGTGATGGTCGGTCTTGAATTTTTCGGCCACCTGGCGGGAATAAGGCAGCTCGCTGTAGGATTTTTCCTCGAAGCCGATGGAGAAGGTTTGGATGGGCTGGCTGGAGATGCCGGCCATGGTCGCCACCACGGCGCTGGAGTCGATGCCCCCGGAGAGGAACGCCCCCAGGTGGACGTCGGAGATCATGCGCATGCGCACCGCTTCTTCCAGCAGGCCCAGGAATTGCTCGCGGGCGCGGGGGAAATCGCCGGGGCCTTCGGCGGGCTGCACGTCCCAGTACTCCCGGATCGTGGCCTTGCCCTCCTCGTACACGAGCGTGTGCCCGGCAGGGAGCTTGCGGACCGCCTTGAAGATGGAGAGCGGGGCGGGGACGTACTCCAGGGTGAGGAAAAAATCGAGCGCTTCCGGGTCCACCTCGCGGCCGATGCCGGGGAACTGCAGGATGGACTTGATCTCCGAGGCGAACACCAGGCCGCGGCTGCTGTCCAGCGAATAGTACAGCGGTTTCTTGCCGATATGGTCGCGGGCCAGGACCAGGCGGCGGTTCTTCTGGTCGTAGATGGCGAAGGCGAACATGCCGCGCAGCTTGTTTACGAAATCCAGGCCGTACTCCTCGTAGAGATTGACCACGACCTCGGTGTCGCTCTGGGAGCGGAAAACGTAACCGCGCCCTTCCAGCTCCCGGCGCAGCTCCGGGAAGTTATACACTTCGCCGTTGTAGGTGATCCAGGAATTGCCCGAGCGGGAACTGAGCGGCTGGTGGCCGGTGGCCAGGTCGATGATGCTCAGGCGCCGGGCGGCGAGGCCGACGCCGTCGGCGAGGAAAAAGCCTTGGTCGTCAGGGCCGCGATGAACGATCTGGTCGTTCATCCGTTTCAGGGTCGCGGCATCGGCTTGGTTCCGCAGCTGGAAAAATCCGCATATTCCGCACATGGTTATGAGTTTACCTGCCGGGCGCGGTTAAGAAAACGGAAAATATCAGCCGCGACCCCGCGGCGGCGCTGGCAATGAACTGCCCCCAGACTGGAGCTTGAAAGCGTACCGGCCAGGGCGGGCCTATTTAAAACTCTTTACCGCCTCGTTCTCGTTCTCGAAGGTCTCAAAGACCGTGATCAGCTTGGTGACCATCATCAGGTCCTTGACCTTGTTGGTCAGGTTGGCGATCTTGACCGTCCCGCCTTCCTTTTTCAAGGTGGTGTAGGAGCGGACGACCTCGCCCAGGCCGGTGGAATCCAGGTAGGGCACTTCGGCGAAATTCAGCACCAACTGCTTCTCGCCGTCCTTGATCGCGCCGTTGATCGACTGCCGCAGTTCGTCAATGCCGTCGCCGAAAAGTATTTTTCCCTTGAGGTCAAGGATGGTGACATTGGCGACCTTTCTTCTTTCGATCTTCATTTTTTTCTCCTTAAAGCGATCTTAAAAACACTCTATAGCACATCGAACTGATTTTTTCAACTTTTTTGCCGCGGCGGGAAAAAATCATGGCTTTTCCACCAGCTGGAAATCGGGGCGGCCGAAGCCGATCTCGCGGGCATACTCGATCTGGACGCGGTGGGGGATATCGTAGGACAGGGCGGTGAGCGGCTTGCCCGCCCGCTTTTCCACCAGGTCCAGCGAGGCGGCGTCCAGGGCGACGGGGTCGCGGGCGATGAGCACGCCGATGTCGGGGACGATCTTTTTGAAGCCGCCCATGCAGTCGCAATCCTTGCTGATGCGGGTCAGGAAATTGACGTAAACGGCCTTGCCATCCTTGGATGCGGCCACCCCCCAGGCGTGCTCGACGATCTTGCGCTGCAGCTGCTCGTAGGTCGCCGACCAATTGTAGCCGATGGCGTCAAAGCGGCAGACGGTCAGGCATTCGCCGCAGCCGATGCATACCGCCTGGTCGATATGGGCCGCCGCCTCCTCCATGGCGATCGCCCGGGTCGGGCACCACTTGAGGCAGGCGCCGCAGGCGGTGCATTTTTTTTTCGCCACCTTGGGCTTGGCCGTGGAATGCTGCTCCATCTTGCCGCGGCGGCTGGCGCAGCCCATGCCCATGTTCTTCAGCGCCGCGCCGAAGCCGGAGGCCACGTGGCCGGTGAAATGGGAGACCACCACCAGGGCCTGCGCCTTGACGATCATCGAGGCCAGCTTGACGCTCGGGTAGATGCGGCCCGGGATCGGCACCGCCGTTTCCTCGTCGCCGGTCAGGCCGTCGGCCATGATCAGCGGCAGCCCGGTGTTCTCGAAGCCGAAGCCGTGGCGCTGGGCCAGCTCGATGTGGCTGACGGCCTGGTTGCGCATGCCCGTGTAGAGGGTGGCGGTGTCGGTCAGGAACGGCAGGGCTCCCTTTTGCCTGGCCAGGGAACCCATCATTTTAAAATGGAGCGGGCGCACGAATCCCTGCGTCCCCTCCTCGCCGAAATGGGTCTTGAACGCCACCATGTCCCTGGGCTGGATAAAGGAAAAAATGTCCTCGGCCACCAGGAACTTTTCGAGCTTGCGGCAGACCTCGTCGTCGGGCTCGTTGTCGGCGACCGGGATGAAATAAACGTTCTCTTTCATGTTCCGCCTCATGTTCGCGGCCGGGAAAATTTAAATAAAGCCAATATTATAGGGAATATGCGCATGCAACCCCCTGGCGCCGGCCCGCCGGGGCGGCCGCCGGCCAGAATGGTACCATCCCCGGCAAAAAAGTCAATCGCAGCGGCAAGGGTCCCCCCGGGGCCGGGTGGCGGCTGCCGGGGGAGAAAGTGATTAAGAAGCTCCATAATGCTTGACTTTTCATTTTTCGTATGGTACATCTTGAAGCAAGCAGGAGGTCAGCATGAACAAAAAATACCTGGCCGAGGACATCGCCAAGAGGATCTCCATAAAAAAGTACGAGGCCTACAACTTCATCGACCTGTTCATCGAGGTGGCCCTGGACAATCTCGGCAAGGGACGCAAGCTCGTCCTGTCCAAGTTCGGAACCCTGATCATCAAGAAAAAAAATAAAAAAAGGGTCATCAACCCCATCAACCGCGAACCGATGATCATCCCGCCCGCCAAGATCGTCAAATTCATCCCCTCCGAGAACCTGAAAAAACGGTTCGAGGGCAATGGCTGACTCAAATGAGGAGCAGCTAAAAAGGATCTCTTTTCACCTGCTGACTTTCAAGAACCCCAGGGCGCGACAGCATGTACTGCGCAACCATGTCAAGATTTCGGATTTTTTCCTGCTGGAGCCGCGCCAGCTCCAGCTGAGCGGTCTTTTCCCGGAGGAGATCAAGGCGGTGCGCGAGCGCAACTGGGCGGCCGCGGAAAAAGAGATCTCCCGGCTGGAGCAAAACGGCATCAGCATCGTTTTCAGCGATGACCAAGACTACCCGCCGCGCCTGGCCGAGATCTATGACCCGCCCGACCTGATCTATGTCCTGGGCGACCGTTCGCTGCTGCGCAAGGAAAAGCTGGCCGTGGTCGGCTCCCGGCGCGGCGGCCCCTACGGGCAGTCGGCGCTGAACCGCATCCTGCCGGAGTGCTGCCGGGCGGGGCTGGTCATCGTTTCAGGCATGGCCTTCGGCATTGACTCCATGGCCCACCGCGTGGCCCTGCGCGAGAACGGCGGCACCATCGGCGTCAACGCCGGCGGGCTGCTGCATCTCAACCCGCCGGGCAATTCCGCCCTGATCCGCAAGATCGTCGAGCGCGGGGCGGTGATCAGCGAGTTTCCCCTGGACGTGACCCCCAGGCCTTTTCTTTTTCCCGTGCGCAACCGCATCATCTCCGGGATATCGCGGGCGGTGCTGGTGGTGGAGGCGGCCATGCGCAGCGGCTCGCTGATCACGGCCCGGCTGGCCCTGGACCAGGACCGCGAGGTCCTGGCCGTCCCCGGCAACATCGACTCCTCCCTGAGCCAGGGGACGAATTACCTGCTGCAGCAGGGCGCCAAGGCGGTAACCGCCGCGGCCGACATCCTGGAAGAATTCGGCCTGGCGGCCCCGGCCTATGAGCGGCTGACCGCGGACCTGACCATGAAGGAGAAGAAGATACTTGACTTGTGCGGCGAAAATGAGGTAAAAGATATCGATTTTCTTGTCGAAAGTCTCGAACTGTCGACCGCAGAGGTGATTTCGCTGCTCATGGGGCTGGTCCTGAAGAACCTGATCCGCGAGGACGTCGGCGGTTATCGAAGGATACATCATGGCTAAAAAAACGCTGGTTATCGTCGAATCGCCGGCCAAGTCGCATACGATATCCAAGTACCTCGGCGACGATTTCGTGATCAGTTCATCGATGGGGCATGTCCGCGACCTGCCGGCGGCCGTGCTGGGGATCGACGTCAAGAACAACTACCGGCCCTGCTACGAGAACCTTCCCGGCAAGGCCCCGCTGATCAAGGAGCTGCGCAAGCAGGCCCGGAGCGCCGCGCGCATCCTCCTGGCTTCGGACCCCGACCGCGAGGGAGAAGCCATCGCCTTCCACCTGCAGCAGATCCTGCAGGCGGAAAACCCGCACATCCTGCGCGTGCTGTTCAACGAGATCACCCGCGCCTCCATCCTGGACGCGGTGCAAAAGCCCATGGCCATCGACGCCCACAAGGTCGATTCCCAGCAGATGCGCCGCCTGCTCGACCGCCTCGCCGGCTACAAGATCAGCCCGGTGCTGCAGCGCAAGATCGGCGGCCCGCTCTCGGCCGGGCGCGTCCAGTCCATCGCCCTGAAGCTGATCGTGGAAAGGGAAAAGGAGATCCGCGCCTTCGTTTCCGAGGAGTTCTGGACCGTGGCCGTCGAGCTGCTGGGCTCGCGCAAGCCCTCCTTCATCGCCAAGCTGGAAAAATCCGGCGGCAAGACCGTGCACATCCCCGACCGCGAAAGCTGCGCGGCGATCCTGTCCGAGCTGCAGGGTCACGACTACGTCCTGGACCGCGTCCGCAAAAAATCGCGCAAGCGCAAGGCGCCGCCGCCGCTGATCACCTCCACGTTGCAGCAGGAGGCGTTCCGCCGCTTCAAGTTCCCGGTGAAGAAGACCATGCAGCTGGCCCAGCAGCTGTACGAGGGGCTGGCCATCCGCGGCGGAGAAGCCACCGGCCTGATCACCTACATGCGCACCGACTCCTTCCGCGTTTCCGACCAGGCCCGCGACCAGGCCCGCGAGCACATCGCGGCGACCCTGGGCAAAGAGTACTGCCCGGCCGCGCCCAACGTCTTCAAGCGCAAGTCCAAGATCCAGGACGCCCACGAGTGCATCCGCCCCAGCATCCCCTTCCATGCCCCCGACGACATCCGCGACGACCTGAATCCCGGCCAATTCAAGATCTACCAGCTCATCTGGGAGAGGTTCTTCGCTTCGCAGATGGCCGACGCCGAGATCGAGGAGACGCAGTTCGACGTCAAGAACGGCGCCTACCTCTTCGTCACCAAGGGCGAGATCGTGAAGTTCAAGGGCTTCTTGGCCATGCTGAAGGGCGACAGCGAGCAGACGGTCCTGCCGGCGCTGCAGGAAAAAGAGGTCCTGCAGCTGCTGAAGACCGACGACAAGCAGAACTTCACCAAGCCGCCGCCCCGCTACAGCGAGGCGTCGCTGGTCAAGGTGCTCGAAGAGAAGGGCATCGGCCGCCCGTCGACCTACGCCAAGATCATCGAGACCCTGAACAAGCGCGAATACGTCTACAACGAGGACAAGAAGTTCGTGCCCACCGACCTGGGCATCAACGTGGTCGACTACCTGGAAGAGAATTTTCGCGACATCATGAACTACAATTTCACCGCCGATCTGGAAAAGGAGCTCGACCTGGTCGCCGAGGGCAAGCTCGACTGGGTGGTCGGCATCGATCGCTTCTACAAAAAGCTGGCCCTGGACCTGGACAAGGTCAAGGACGGCAAGAAGGTGGAGCTGCTCACCGGCGGCAAGTGCCCGCAGTGCGGCGGCGACCTGGTGAAAAAATATTCCCTGCGCACCCGCGGCTGGTTCGCGGGCTGCTCCAACTACCCGCGCTGCACCTATACCGAGCGCGTGGCGCTCAACAACGAGAAGATTGGCAAGGACGAGATCCAGGAGAAGCCGTGCCCCAAGTGCGGCAAGCCTCTGGTCAAGAGATATTCTCCCAAGACGCGGCAGTATTTCATCGGCTGCTCCGGCTATCCCGCCTGCAAGCATATCGAGAACAGCGCCGAGGACCTGGGGGCCTGCCCGCAGTGCGGCAAGCCGCTGGGCAAGAAGTTCTCGCGCAAGACCCGCCGCTATTTCGTCGGCTGCTCCGGCTACCCTGAGTGCAAGTTCGTCCAAAAAGGGTGAAAAAGAAGATCACGATCATCGGCGGCGGGCTGGCGGGCGCCGAAGCTGCCTACCAGGCCGCCCGGAGCGGCCTGGAGGTCGACCTGCACGAGATGCGCCCGCAGGCGATGACCGAGGCCCACCAGAGCGGCCTGCTGGCCGAGATGGTCTGTTCCAACTCCCTGGGCTCCGAGGAGGTCACCTCCGCCTCGGGGCTGCTGAAGCGGGAGTTGCGGCGGCTCGATTCCTTTTTCCTGCGCTATGCCGACAAGGCCAGGGTGCCGGCCGGC
>JBGSPO010000173.1:0-11060 GCA_041738575.1 Candidatus Aminicenantia bacterium | reverse complement strand
GAACGCCAGGAAAATAAAGCGTACGGTGAACTTGCGCATGCGCCCTCCCTGGGCCCCGGCAGCCGCCGGCTGGCGGCGGGGGACGGGACCCAGGCCCGATGGTAATATGCCCCCGCCCGGCTGTCAAGCCCGGCCGCCACTTGTCAGAATGCTTCTTTTTGGCTATGATGCGCGGTAATGAAGGACAGGCAATGACGGCGATGGCACGATACCCGGCAAACCGGGCGCCCCGCGATGGGCGCTGAAAAAAAAACCCGCCTCGACCAGGCCCTGCTGCAACGGGGACTGGCGCGGGACCTGAAAAATGCCCAGGCGCGCATCATGGCCGGCGACGTGGTCGTGGACGGCCAAAAAGCGGACAAGCCCGATCGCCGGGTCTCCACGGCCGAGGCGATCGCCTTCAAGGACAGGCCGCCGTACGTTTCCCGCGGCGCCTTGAAGATCGAAAAAGCGGTCCGTGATTTCGCCATCGCCCTGCCCGGGCTCAACGTGCTCGACATCGGCATCTCCACCGGCGGTTTCAGCGATTTTTTCCTCCAGAACGGCGCCGCCGGGGTCTTCGGGGTGGACGTCACCATCAACCAGGTCGACTCGCGCCTGCGAGCGGATCCCCGCCTGCGCCTGCTGCAGATGAATGCCCGCTTCCTGAAAAAAGAGGACGTTCCTTTCCTTCCGGACCTTGTCGTCATGGACCTCTCCTTCATCTCCATCACTGCCGTCCTGCCGGTGCTGGCGGCCTTCCCCAACTCCAGGGTCCTGGCCCTGGTCAAGCCGCAGTTCGAGGCCGAGCGCGGCAGGGTGGGCAAGGGGGGAGTGGTTCGCGACCGCGAGGAACGGCTGGGCATACTGCTGCGCATCAAGCAGCGCATCGAGGGCCTGGACTTTGCCGTCCTGGGTTGCACCCCGGCAGGCATCAAGGGCAAGAAAGGCAACCAGGAATATTTTTTCCTGCTGCAGCACGGGAAATTTAATTCCATTAGTGATAAAATGATCCGCGATGCCGATAAAGTTTAAGAAAGCCGCCATCGTGGCCAAGCCGCACCAGGACGTGGTCCATTACCTTCACCAGGCCATCGCCGTCCTGGGCGAGTATGGCATGGGCTACATCCTGGAAAAAACCGCTGCCCAGCTGCTGGGCAGCCCGGATTTCTGCGAGCGCGAAGATATCGCCGCCCATGCCGACCTGATCATCGTCCTGGGCGGGGACGGCACCTTTCTCTCCATCGCCCGCCAGGCTGTGGAGGCGCAGGTGCCGGTGGCCGGATTCAATCTCGGCACCCTGGGTTTCCTGACGGCGATGAAAAAGGAATCGCTGGCCGAGGGGCTCGGCCATATCTTCAACGGCCGGGCCGCCGTTTCCCGGCGCAAGCTGCTGCAGGTCGATTTCAACGGCACGACCTATACGGCCCTGAACGACGTGGTCATCAACAAGGGGACCATTGCCCGCATCGTCAAGCTGCGCCTCACCATCGACGGCGACACCGTGGCCGAGATCAAGGGGGACGGGGTCATCCTGTCCACGCCCACCGGCTCCACTGCCTATTCCATCTCGGCCGGGGGGCCGATCGTCAGCCCGGAAGTGAACGGCATCATCATCACCCCCATCTGCCCGCATTCCCTGACCTTCAGGCCCCTGGTCGTGCCGGACAGCGCCCTGATCACGGTGCAGCTGCTGACCCCGCACATGGACACCTATGTGACCATCGACGGCCAGACGGCGCTGCCCTTCAATTTTGAAGAGGCCATCCGCCTGAGCCTTTATCCCAAGCAACTGCCCATGCTGGTCGCCCCGGGGACGAACTATTTCACGCTGCTGTACGAAAAACTGAACTGGGGGTTATAGACGAACTCTCCGTGTGAGTGATAGTGATGGTGCTAGTAGCCGCAATGCAACGAATTGCTGAAAAGCCTTGCGAAAAGCCATTGCTAAAAATCTTCAAACACTTTTTAATAATTCGTTAGGTTTTTTGCTTACACCAACACGATCATATTTACTTCGTTTCTGCTCAGGAGAGATTGCGCGCAATGGCTTCGAGCAATTCGTCCTGCTGGAAAGGCTTGGCCAGAAAATCATTGAAATGGAAGTGACCGGGGCGGACGGATACTTCGCTGGCGCTGTAGCCGCTGATGGCCACGGCGCGGACCAGCGGATCCAGCAGGCGGATCTTTTCCAGCACTTTGACACCGCCGATGTCCCCGGGACCGGTCAAGTCAAGAAAAATCAGGTCATAGGGGGCGCCCAGGTCGCGGGCCGCCTGGAATTTTTCCATGGCCTCCTGGCTGTCGGCGGCCAGGTCAACGCCATAGGCGGTGTCACGCAGCATTTCGGCGAACACCTCGCGGACGATCTCCTCGTCGTCCATGAGCAGGACCCTGGCGCGACGGGACGCCGTTTCCGCAGGCGGAGCCGTCTCGACAACGCTCTTGGACGAGGCCGGCAGGTAGACCGTGAAGGTCGCTCCCTGGCCCTCCTCGGATTCGACCTTGATATAGCCGCTGTGTTTGTGGACGATGGAATAGGCGATGGCCAGTCCCAGTCCCGAGCCGGTTTTTTTGGTCGTGAAATAGGGGACGAAAATCCGCTGCTGGTCGCCTGCCGGGATGCCCGGACCGCCGTCGCGCACCGCCAGGACCACGTATTCCCCCGGCGGCATCAGGCCGTCGGCTCGGAGCTGGCGGTGCCGGCTGACCGCGACATCAACGAACCCACCCGCGGGCATGGCCTCGCGGGCATTAATCAGCAGGTTGTGGATCACCTGGACGACCTGGGTGACATCGACCTCGCAGGCGGGAAGGCCGGCCGCCACCCGCAGTTCGGCGCGCACGTTGCTCCCCGAGATGACCAGATCCAGCGCATCGCGCACCAGGTCGGGCAGGTGCACCACTTTTTTCACGGGGAAGCCGCCCTTGGAAAAGGTCAGCAGCTGCTGGGTCAGGCCGCTGGCCTTGCGAGCCGCCTTCTCTGCCCTTTCCAGGATGCCCCGGGCCCGTTCGTCGCCCACCATGCCCCGCGCCAGGGAGATATTGCCCAGGATGCCGGTCAGCATGTTGTTGAAATCATGGGCAATGCCGCCCGCGAGCACTCCCACCGATTCGATATTCTTGGCCTTGATGATCTCCTCTTCCATCCGCTTTCTCTCGGTGATGTCCAGGTAGATGCCGAGGATGCCCAGCACCTTGCCGGCGACGACGATGGGGGAGGCGATCAGGTGCATGTCCAGCCATTCCCCGTCCTTGCGCCGGCGCCGGACGTCGGCATAGGCCCTCTCGCCTAGGCGGGCCTGGCGGCGGATGGCGTAGGCCTGGGCCAGGGTCTCATCGGTGTTGATCAGGTCGATCAGGTCTCGCCCCTGGATCTCCTCGAGGCTGAAGCCGAACAAGGCCTGGAACTCGTGGTTGATGTCCAGGACGCGGTAGTCCTCGTCCAGGATGACGATGGCGAGGGGGATGTTCCTGAACAGGTTCTCGAAGTAGGACTTCTGCCGGTTGATCTCGTCGACGCTGCGCCTGACCTTGCGGCGCAGGATGAGGTTGAAGGCGAAGAACAGGAAGATGATCCCCAGGACGGCCGGCAGTATCCAGCGGAGATGCCGGGTCAGGAAGATCACGCGTTTCTGGAAAAAGTTCTGCCCGAACCATTGCTCGTAGGCCTGGTTCAGCCGGCCGCGGGAATCGCGGCGTGCGGCGCGCAGGTAGCCGTCCAGCTCGCCTACCAGGGGCGCTTTGTTCGGATTGATCCCGAAGAACAGGGGCTCATGGTAATAGGAGCCGGGCATCACCTTGATCCCCGGGCTGCGCGGCAGGCTGCCCATGATATGCTGCAGGCTGAAGCGCCCGATGAACCCGGCATCGATGCGCCCGGCCGCCACCGCGGCGACGACCTGGACGAAGCCGTCGTACTCGCTGAAGCGGCAGGGGATCCCCTGTCGTTCCAGGTCCTGGGCGAAGAGCTGGGCGTAGTGGTCGCCGCGGACGACTCCCAGGCGCCGGTCCTTGAGATCGCCGAGGAGCTTGTAATCCGCCCCTTCGCTGATGATGACGCTCGACCAATCGGTCAGGATTGATTCGGAATTGTAGCGCAGGAAGCGGCTCCTCTCCTCGTTGAAGGCGATGGGAGCTATGATGTCGACCTCGTCGCGCTTCAGCTTGGCGAACAGCTCGTGGAACGGAGCGACGACGAACCGCAGCTCGTAGCCACGGCGGAGGCTGAAATCGCGGATCACGTCGACGATGAAGCCGGACGGGGCGCTTTGCTGGAGAAAGGTCAGCGGCGGGTTCTCATAGATCCCGAGGCGCAAAGGGGCAGCCGCAGCCAGCCATCCGGCGGTGGTGAGCCAGGTCAGCATCAAGATGCGGCGTTTCATGGTTCGGATCCTTGCCTGATTATATTGGTTGCCGCAGAAAATGCAAGGCACCCGGGGGGCGCGGAAGCGCGTCGACCGTTTTACAAAAAAAACCACTGTGCTATAATCCAATCGAGGTACAGCATGAAGAAAGCCATCGCCTTTTCACTACTGGCATTCCTGGCCCTGGCGGTTTTTCCCGCTTATGCCAGCGCTGATTTCTCCCGGGCCATCGCCTACTATCTGGTAGGGGACTTCGACCTGGCCCGCAGGAACCTGGACGCCCATTTCAGCAAGCGTCCGCAGCCTCCCGTCAAGCAGGGCTTCCTGCTGCTGCTGCAGAACGAGAAATGGGAGGCCACCAAGAAATTCCGCGATTACCTGGAAAGCAATCACCGCTCGCTCGAAGCCCTCACGGGCATCAGCCTGGCCACGGCCGACATTAAAAACTCGCTGGCCATCGACAACCTGAACAAGGCGCTGCGCATGGATCCCGGTTTTGCGCCCGCCTACTTGTGCCTGGGGCAGGAGTATTCCCAGCGCAACAATTTCCCGGCCGCCGAGGATTATTTCAGCAAGAGCCTGAAATTCGCCGCCGTGCCTGAATTCAAGATCCTGCTGGCCGAGTTGTACCTGAAGACCGGCCAGGCGCAGAAGGCCGCCGAATTGATCCGGCCCGAGGCGGACGCGGCGCCGGCGAACTATTTCTACTCCCTGCAGGTCGGCCGTGCCTGCCTGGACCTCGGGGACCTTGATGGCGCCTCCCACTACATCGGCCAGGCATTGAGCGCCAAGCCCGCTTCCCGGGAAGCCCAGTTGCTGAAAGGGCAGCACTTGCTGCGCAGCGGCGACCCGCGCCAGGCCAAGGCACTGCTGGCCAAGCTCAAATTCGACTACTACAACCCGGAATACAGCCTGACCTTCGCCGAGGCCCTGGTGCAGCTGAAGGACCGGGACGCCGAGAAATACCTCTACGAAGTATTCACGCAGAACCCCTGGCAGGCCAGGGTCAACAAGCTGCTGGGTCGGTTCCACCTGAATAAAAAGGGGGCCAACGTCCAGAATTGGATCCATCGCGCCCTGCTTGCCGGCCTGCCCGCCCAGGAACTGCAGGGGGAATTCCCGGCGCAATACTCCTTCCCCGCCTTTCCCTTTTCCCCCGTGTTCGAGGTCAAAAAGATGCAATGGCTGGGCAACCGGCGCATCGTGGTGGCCGGCACCCTGCGCAGCGGTGAAAAGGAAAAGCTGCTGGTGCTGGACGCGCTTTCGCTGAAGACGATCAAGGCCTTTGACTACGAGGGGGCCATCCAGGATATTTTCCCCTCGCCCAGCCTGGACAAGGTCATCTTTTCGACCAGCGCCGTGGAAAACGAAAAGGTTTATCTCTATACCCTGATCGCCCAGGGAGATTCCTTCAAGCTCAAGCCGGTCATCGGCTACGCACTGAACATGGCGAGCGTGCTGGTCGCGTTCAATGCCGGGGGCACCATGGCCTGGATCACCGACGGCAGCCTGGCCGACCTGGCATTCAACTCGCCTTTCTCCGTTATGGCGGCTTATGGCCGCAAGACGCCCATCTACCCCGAGTATCCCTTCCCCGTTTACAGCTACGCCTTCGCCAGCGACCGCTGGGCCCAGGTCAGAAGCCGGGACGGCCTGTCCGCCACCCCCCTGCCGGCTCTGCGGCACTACCTGGCCGTGGCCAATGCCTACCAGGCCAATTCCGATGTTGCCAAGCTCCTGGAAAAAGGCCGCGCGCTGGACATCACGTCCTCCGAAGAAATGAACCTCCATTTCAGCGCCAGCGAGGGCTATTTCCTGATCGCCTTTTCCGACCTGAAGAATGCCTTCCAGGCCTGGGCCTACGACAAGCGCAGCAACAAGCTCACCCGCTTCGACGAGTCCATGTTCCTCGGCGATAAGTACTATTCCGAGCTCGAAATCTTGGCCTTTCACCCCGAGCAGCACGAGATCATGGTCTGCACGCGTGACAAGCAGAAAAACCTGGTGCATTTCAACTACCGCTCCCTGCTGTATAAAAAGCTTGCCAGCGGCCTGCTGGCCGCCGCCACTTCTCCGGACGGCGGTACCATCTGCCTGCTGAGTGAAAAGAACCAGCGCCTCTACGTCAGTGAAGCCGCCCTCGAGATCATCCAGGTTTCGCCTTACGGGCGCAGCAAGTTCGACTCGCGGCGCGACCTGAATGCCATCATGGATTGCTCTGACCGCAGCGCGATCTACGTCACGACCTACAACGGCGAACTCCTGAAGCTGGACGAGGAGGGGGATTTCTCCTACCGCCAGGTCGCCCTTGCCGGAGCGGTGCACCAGGTCTCTCCCGACAAGAGGAAAGCCGCCGCGTTCATCAACGGCCGCTTCTACGTGCTGGATTGGCAGCAATGAGCGGTTCTTCCTGAGCGGAACCCGGGGCGGGACGCGTGGCGCGGCGCAGCGAGTTCAAGGCGGTCAAATATTTTTGCGGCCTGCTCTTCAGCCGTGCTGCGGCCGCTGAGTCGGCCATCGCCCGGCTCCAGGAACTGATCGCCGCCGTCGACGGCCGCTCCGCGGTCATGCCCTTCGCCGCGACCGACTATTACCGGGCGGAAATGGGCGAGCCCCTGTTCCGGCAGTTCGTGTCCTTCCGGGAATGGCAGAGCCCGCAGCGGCTTGCGGAGCTCAAGATCGCCGCCATGCGGCTGGAGGAACAGCTTTCCGCTGGGGGCAAAAGGACCGTGAACCTCGATCCGGGCTACCTGTCCGATGCCAACGTGATCATCGCTACCGCCAAGAACCAGTATCACCGCGTCCCCCTGCGCGACGGCATCTACGCCCACATGGAATATACCCTGAAGGACGGGCGCATCAACTTTTTGCCCTGGACCTATCCCGATTTCAAAACGGGAGAGTACCTTGATTTCTTCAACTGTCTGCACCGGCAATACAAGCTGGAAAGGAAAGACCGCTCGGGGCAGGGGGTCAGTGGCTGACGCCGGACTGGGCGATCCTCTCCGGCTCCTGGTTGTAAATGGAGGAATTCACCTTGGCGATATAGCCGCCGTTGTTGTACTTGTAACCGTTGTTGTACAGGAAAAGGGCGCGCTGCATGTCGCCGCCCGAGAGTTCATGATACTGCTTGAGGATGCGCAGCCCCAGGTCGATATTGTAGTCGATGTCGAAAATGCGGGCCCTGTCGATGGCGAGTTCATCCTTCCAGACCGAGTAACGCACCTGCATCAGGCCGAAGGCGCCGGCGCTGGACACGGCCGCCGGGTTGAAGGCGCTCTCCACCTGGATGACCGACAGGACCAGGTTGGGGCTGAAGCCATAGCGTCGGGCTTTCTGGTAGGCGACGTCGATGATGCGCGAGAACTCGGGGAATTTTTTCTTGAAGGTGTCGTTGCGGAATTCCAGGTGCTCGATGCGCTCGTATTTTTCGACGTTGGCCAGGTTCTCCTGGTTCAGCTGCAGCAGCCGCTCCTGGGAATCGCCCAGGCGGGCCTGCAGGAAGCGCACATGGGCCAGGCTGCGCTCATAGTTGCGATTGGCCTCGACCATCTGCGCCAGCAGCGAGCCGATGGCGACCAGCGCCAGGACCGAAAGCACGACGGCGAAGCATTTCACGGGTTTCTTTGCGAACATGGGTCTCCTGCCTGAAAAAGCCCAATTATTATATGGATGTGAAAATGAAATAGCAACCCCTGGCGAAAAAAAAGACAAAATTGGGCGAAGGAGTGGCAAAAGCCGTATAATGGCCCTTCGGCCGCCCATGCCCGCTTTCCTCTGGCACCCGGGTCGCCGACATGGAGGCATCATGAGACGATCGGCTGTTTTTGTCATGTTGTTCCTGGCATTCATCGCCCAGTACGGGACCCCGGCAGTTGCCGAGGGGCTCAGCGGCCCCTGGGAGGGCGCGATCTTCATCATGGGCCAGGAACTTAAGATCATCGTCCATTTCAGCGAGGCCGGCGGGGCCCTGAGCGCGACGATGGATATACCGCAGCAGATGGCCGCGGGGCTGCCCCTGAGCCAGGTGAAGCGGGATGGGGACAAGGTACACTTCGAACTGGTGGCCGGTCCCGGCATCGCCATCTTTGACGGCGCCATTGCCGCCGCCGCCATCCAGGGCGATTTCCTGCAGGCCGGGATCAAGGGGTCCTTCAGGATCGCCCGACAGGCGGCGAAGCCTGAAGCCGCTGCCAAGGAGCCTGAAACGAGCGAACCCCTTCCCTACAGGGAGGAGGAGGTCGCGCTGACCAACGGCACCGTCAAGCTGTCCGGCACCCTGACCGTGCCCATGGGCCAGGGAATGTTCCCGGCAGTGATCATGATCACCGGCAGCGGCACGCAGAACCGCGACGAGGAGATCTTCGGCTTCAAGCTGTTCCGGGTAATCGCCGATCACCTCAGCCGCCGGGGGATCGCCGTGCTGCGCTGCGACGACCGCGCGCTCGACGCCCAGGGGGGATTCGGACTCGCTACGTCGGCCGACTTCGCCTCGGACGTGGTCGCCCAGGGAGCCTTTCTGCGCGTCCGCCCGGAGATCGATCCGCAGCGGGTGGGGCTGTTTGGCCACAGCGAGGGCGGTATCATCGCCCCCCTGGCCAACCAAAAAAGCCCGTTCGCCTTCATGGTGCTCATGGCCGGCACGGCGGTCAAAGGCGAGGAAGTCCTCCTCGAGCAGATCGGCCTGATCGCCAGGGCAGACGGGGCCAGCGAGGCGGAGATCGCCGAGGCCATCTCGCAGCAGAAGCGGGTCTACACGCTCATGGGCACCCCGGAAGGGGAGAAGGAGATCGCCAAGCTGATTGCCGACCAGGCACGCCAGGCTCTGGAAAAGATGCCCCCCGACCAGAGAAAGGCGGTCACCGATCCCGAAGCGTACGTCCAGAATGCCGCCAAGGCGCAGACCATGGCCTTCAACTCCCCGTGGTTCCGCTACTTCCTGGCCTATGACCCGGCTCCGGCGCTGGCGGCGGTGAAATGCCCGGTACTGGCCCTCTTCGGCGGCAAGGACATGCAGGTCGCCGCCAGGCAGAACCTGCCGGTCATGGAGCAGGCCTTCAAGAAGGGAAGCAACCGCGACGCGACCCTGAAAATCATCCCCGAAGCCAACCACCTCTTCCAGCAGGCCAAGACCGGCAGCCCCTCCGAGTACGCGACGCTCGATAAAGCCTTTGTCCCCGGCTTCCTGGACACCATCTCCTCCTGGATCCTGGAGAAAACCAAAAGAAACGAAAGATAGTGTTAGTGATAGTGTTAGTGTTAGCAGAGCCAGGGTAGTGGACATATTCGAACTATCAGTGGTAGTGGTAGCAACAGCCATGGGGAATTGCCCTGATGTTCTTTCGCATAACCCATAATGCCTAACGCATGACGAGAGACCATTTTATTTTCTTGTTTCAACAATTCAACAATTCTTTTCTGCTGATTGGAATTTATTTCCTTTAATTCTTTATCTTCCCTAACACTATCACTAACACTACCACTTTGCCTTAAAGGCTAGAACATCTCCACCAGCAGGTTCTTCAGCGCCTTGATGCGGTCGCGCAGCACGGCCGCGTTCTTGAAATCCAGGACGTCGGCCTTTTTTTTCATGGCCGCGCCCAGCTTGGCGATCTCCTTTTCCAGCGCCTCGCGGGTCTTGAAGTCCGGCAGGGGCTCTTCGCTCTTTTTCAGCCAGTAGTCGTCGTCCTGGAAATCCTTGATCGGGCTCTGCACCGAGGCGGGCACGATGCCGTGCTCGGCGTTGTAGGCCAGCTGGTAGTCGCGCCGACGCTCCGACTCGGCGATGGCCTTGCGCACCGAGTCGACCATGCCGTCGACATACAGGATGACCCTGCCGTCGAGGTTGCGGGCGGCGCGGCCGAAGGTCTGGATCAGCGCCGTCTCCGAGCGCAGGAAGCCCTCCTTGTCGGCATCGAGGATGACCACCAGCGCCACCTCGGGCAGGTCGAGACCCTCGCGCAGCAGGTTGATGCCGATGAGCACGTCGAACTCGCCCTGGCGCAGGCGGCGGATGATCTTCACCCGGTCCAGGGCCTTGATCTCCGAGTGCAGATAGGAACAACGGATGCCCTGCAGGGTCAGGAAATCCGAGAGTTTTTCGGCCATCTTTTTGGTCAGCGTGGTGACCAGCACCCTGCCGCTGCGGCCGACGGCGCGGATCTCGGCCAGCATGTCCTGGACCGGATCGGCGACGGTCTTGACCACCAGCTGCGGGTCGACCAGGCCGGTCGGGCGCACCAGGAGCGACGTCACCCGGTTCTGGGCATCGCCGACCTCGAACGGCGCCGGCGTGGCCGAGACATAGAGGACGTTCTGCAGCCGCTGGGAGATCTCGGGGAAGTTCAACGGCCGGTTGTCCAGCGCCGACGGCAGGCGGAAGCCGAAGTCGACCAGCTTGGTCTTGCGCGAGCGGTCCCCGGCGTACATGCCGTTGAGCTGGGGCACCGTCACGTGCGATTCGTCGATGATGGTCAGGAAGCCGGCGGGGAAAAAATCGAGCAGGGTGAACGGGGCTTCGCCCGGGCGGCGCCCGGTCAGATAGAGGGAGTAGTTCTCGATCCCCGGGCAGTGCCCGAACTGCTCCAGCATCTCCAGGTCGAAGCGGGTGCGCTGGCGCAGGCGCTCGGCCAGTTCCTCCTGGCCCTGGCCGCGGAACCAGGCCAGGCGCTCCTCCAATTCGACGCCGATGCGGGCCGCCGCTTCCAGCACCCG
>JBGSPO010000172.1:0-3965 GCA_041738575.1 Candidatus Aminicenantia bacterium | reverse complement strand
CGCCGGGGCGGCCGCGGCCCAGGAAAAGTCGCGCTCCGTGAGCAGCGTGCCGTCCAGGTCGGTGAAGATGACGAGCATCATTCATCTCCGGCAGCGGCGGCGGGGAACCGCCATCCGGGCCGCGGGCGGGGTTCAGCGGTTGTCTTCATCGACAGCGGCGGCCAGCATGGCGGATATGCCCGGTATGGCTGCCAGCACCCGGTTCCAGTTGGGGATGAGCGGCGTGCCCATGGGGTTTTCCAGGAAAGCCGAGGCCGCCATGGCGATGCCGCGGGCGAACGCCTCCACCGCCTTGGCTTCCTCGTGGCGGTCGAAGGCCAGCCCGTTGATGGTGGCGTCGGCCTCGTACTTGACCAGGGTGTCCTCGGCGTTGCGCAGGTAGGTCACGGCCAGGGACTTGAAGAAGGGGTCGGAGAACACGCAGCCCTCCGAAGCCAATGTGCGGAAGATCGACTTGCAGATGTCCACGGTCATCTTCAGCAGTCCCTTCTCGGGGTTGTGGGCCGAAAGTATTTGGTGCTTGTGCTCATAATTGTCCGCCAGGTCGACCTGGCAGATGCGCCGCGCCGAATAATTGCGATAGACCTCGGCCAGCGAGCCGACCTCCAGGCCCCAGTCCCAGGGGATGCGGTTGACCCGCGCCATGTCGGTGACCATGCAGAACTCGCCGGACAGCGGGTAGCGGAAACTGTCCAGGAAGTCGATGAAGGGATGACGCCCCTGCAGGGCCTCGATGGAACGCAGCAGCGGCGTGATCAGCAGCCGGGTCACGCGGCCGTGCATGCGGTCGGTGACGCGGCTGTAATACCCCTTGCAGAAAACGAAGTCGAGGTTGGGGCTGACCACCGGGTAGCAGAGCCGCGCCAGCATCTCGCGGCTGTAGGTGACGATATCGCAGTCATGCAGGGCGATGATATCGGAGCGGCCGCGGGCAATGACATAGCCGTAGGCCAGCCAGGCGGAGCGCCCCTTGCCGCGGTGGCCCACCGACAGGCCGTTGCGGGCCAGGGTATCGTAGATCTCCGTGATGCGCCGGCCGTCGTTATGGATGACCTTCACCTCGCCCGGGAGCGGCTCCATGAAGCGGCGCACGCGGTCGAAGTCCTTCAGGGATGCCTTGTCCAGTACCAGGATGACCTCGCTGAGGTATTTCACCTTGGACAGCTCGGCGACGATCCTGGGCATGGCCGGGCCATCGAACTCGGAAACCAGCGCCGGCAGGATCAGGGCCGTCGAGCGTTGCCGCGAATACTCAAGCAGCTCGCTTTCCAGCTTGTCCAGCGACGGGCGGCCGAGCTTGTGCAGGGTGGTGATGATGCCGTTCTGGAAAAAATCGGACATGGTGCCTCCCTAAATATGCTCGACGTCCTTCTTTTTTTCCGCCGGGTTCGGCTCCTGCCTTTCGATCATCTTGCGGGCGGCGTCGATGCCGCCGACGCCGAAAGAAATGGCCAAGGCCAGGATGATGCCCCCGAAAATGATGGAAAAGGCGGCAATGACGATGCCCGGCGCCAGTTGCAGCTGTTCCAGGGCCATGGCCAGAACGAACACCGTGAGCAGCAGGCGCACCGTCTCGGCCAGCAGCCTGGCATAGTGGTAGCCGCTGTTCACCGCCGCCAGCAGGACCGCGCGGCCGAAGAAGGCGGCGATGATATAGCCGAAGACCAGGATGAACAAGGCGGAGAAGGCCCGCGGCAGGTAGAGGATGAAGCGTGCCACCAGGTTGTCAAAGACCTGCAGGTGCAGGGCGCTCAAGCCGGCCATGACGGTGCCGAGCACGAGGAACCAGAACACGAGCGAGGCAGCGGCCTCGGACGGCCGTCTCCACATGTCAGCCTTGCGCATCACCGCGGTCAGGCCCATGCGGTCGCTCCAGGCGTCGAACCTGACGGCTTTCAGGAAGCGACGCAGCAGGCCGCGCAAGATGCGCGCCAGTAAAAAGCCAAGCAGGATGATCAGCAGCACGGCCAGGATATTAGGCGCGAACTCCCTGAACTTGGCAAAAGCATCCTTGACCGGCTCCCATATCAACCGTAAAAAATCGAGCACATTCCACCTCCCAGGGCAAGCTTAGAATGTCGTAAAAATCGGGTACTGTATGGCGGTATTATAACGGTTCAGAAAAGCGATTGCAACCCGGGAAAACCCGTGACCAGAAACGAGGTCAGGCCGGCCGGCTCTGCTCGTCGAGATCGGTCTGGATCTTGCGTTCCAGTATCTTGTCGAAAGTGAAGTCCTGGATGCCCAGGTAGAAGAAGGCCGACTCGATGAAGGCGGTCTCGGGCACCAGGCCGATCATCTCCACCCGGCGCACGGTCACGCCGAAGCGCCGGGCCTCGCTGCGCAGCATCTCCAGCACGCGGTACATGGGCATGGCCCGGTAGTTGGCGATGGTCACCGTGATCTGGGCCGACTTGTGCTCGCTGTCCAGGCCGGCGTAGGCGTTGACATGGGCCAGGCCGCCGTGGGCGTGCTGGATGAGCCGGCTGATGTCCTCGGCGATCGCCTCCTCGGGGGTATCGAGAACGGCCTTGAAGCTGATCATGGGATAGCGGGCGCCGATGATGGTGGCGCCGGAGGCGGGGTTGAAGGTGGAGGGCCCGAAGTCGGGCTTCCAGCGCGGGTCCTTGAGCTTGTTTTCCAGCCCCTCGTATTCGCCCTCGCGGATGTTCTCGACATAGCGGCGCATGGGAAAGCGCGCCGACTCGCCGTAGAGATAGACCGGGATCTTGAACTCTTCGGCCACTTTCTGGGCGAATGCCGTGGACATGGCCACCGTCTCCTCCAGGGTGGCGTCCTTGAGCGGCACGAAGGGGAAGACGTCGACGGCGCCGATGCGAGGGTACTCGCCGTGGTGCTCGCGCATGTCGACATGGGCCAGGGTCTCGCGGTAGAGCAGCAGCCCGGCCTCGAACATGGCCTCCTGGGTCCCCGTGAAGGAGAAGACGGTGCGGTTGCGCACGCTGTCGCGGGAGACGTCCAGCATGTTGAGGTCCTTGACGGTCTTCAGCTTCAGCACCAGGTCGTCGATGAATTTCTGGTCCTTGCCCTCGCAGATGTTGGGCACGCAGGAAATGATCTTGTTCATGGCTTCTCCTCCAGATTAAAAGATTCCCAGCAGGATGCCGGCGGCGATGGCCGAGCCGATCACCCCGGCCACGTTGGGCCCCATGGCGTGCATCAGCAGATGGTTGTCCGGATCGAACTGGCGGCCGACGATCTCCGAGACGCGCGCCGAGTCGGGGACGGCCGACACGCCGGCCGAGCCGATCAGCGGGTTGACCTTGTTGCCTTCTTTCAGGAACAGGTTCATGGCCTTGGCGAACAGCACGCCGCCGGCGGTGGCCACGGCGAACGAAGCGCAGCCCAGGACGAAGATCAGGATGGAGCGGGTGTTCAGGAAGACCTGGGCGGTGGTCGAGGCGCCGACGACCAGGCCCAGCAGCATGGTGCTGATGTCGATCAGCGCCGACGACGCGGTCTTGGCCAGGCGCCCGGTCACCCCCGACTCCTTCAGCAGGTTACCGAAGAAGAGCATGCCCAGCAGCGGGATGGCGCCGGGGGCGATGAAGGTGGTGGCGATGAAGGCGACGATGGGAAAGAGGATCTTTTCGGACTGGGGCACCTTGCGGCTGGGCTTCATGCGGATGCGCCGCTCCTTATCCGTGGTCAGCAGCTTCATGATCGGCGGCTGGATGATGGGCACCAGCCCCATGTAGGAATAGGCGGCGATGGCGATGGGGCCGATCAGCGCCGGGGCCAGCTTGGAGGTGAGAAAGATGGCCGTGGGCCCGTCGGCGCCGCCGATGATGCCGATGGAGGCCGCCTGGGCCGGGGTGAACTTGAGCAGCAGCGCCCCGATGAAGGTGGCGAAGATGCCGATCTGGGCGGCGGCGCCCAGCAGGATGGTCTTGGGGTTGGAGAGCAGGGTGGAGAAATCGGTCATGGCGCCGATGCCCAGGAAG
>JBGSPO010000248.1:0-2250 GCA_041738575.1 Candidatus Aminicenantia bacterium | reverse complement strand
GCGCCCCCGGGTGTCCCGGCGCCCCGGGCAGGCCCAGGCCGTTCGGTTCTCCGTTTTTCTCCAGGTAGCTCTTGAAGATGAAGGCCTGATCCTGGACCTCGAGGCGGTCATCGTGGCGCAGCGGCGCCCAGCCGCTGATCTCGCCGCCGTTGAGCAGGACACGGCCCTTCTGCACCCGCATCATGGCCGGGGAATCCTTAAGCTGCGGCAATTGGACGGTGAAGCGCACCGGGGGGGCGAGTTTTTCCAAAACGACGTCGCACAGGAAGGCATTGCCCACCGTGGTGGAGGGAAACGGCAGTTCCAGGTTCTTTTCCTCATCGACCACCTGCAGGTAAAAGGCCTTGATCTCGCTTTCGCGGGCGGCGCCTTTCCTGCCGATGATGCCTTCGATGGCATCCAGGATCAGGGCGGTGCTGTCGGGCTTGTCCATGGCCAGCAGGTTGCGGCGCATGGCCGCCAGCTGGTCGGGAGCGGCGAGAAGATCCTCGACCGCCTTGACCAGCGCATCGGCAGGCAGATAGATCTCGTTCTTGTGCTTGCCGCCGCCGACCTCCTCGTAAAGGACGCGGGCGCCGCCGATCTTCTCGATCTCCCGGGCGTTGAGGATCTGGTGGTCACCCGGCAGGTCGATCTTGGGGACCAGGATGGCCGGCAGTCCCTTGGCGGTGATCTCCTGGATGGCCCCGGCCCCGGCCCGCGAGACCACCAGGTCGGATATTTCATAAATCTCGGCGATGTGGTCGAAGTATTCGCGCAGCAGCAGCCGGCCTTCGATCTGCGGCGGGTAACCCTGGCGCTCCAGGTTGCTCACGGTGTCGTCGTAGGCCTTGTAGCCGGCGCTGTAGGCCTTGCCGCTGGACATGATGACGAAGAGGTTGGGGATGGAAAGGAGCCGCGGCAGGGCCTGGACAACGGCGCGGTTGATTGTGCGCGCCCCCATGCTGCCGCTGCAGATGAACAGCACGCGGCTGTTCGGGGGAATGTCCAGCTTTTTGCGGCCCTGACGGCCGTCTCGCCGCGCTCCGACGCGGTCCTCGCCGAGGGCCCTTGAGGTTCCCGACGAGGGAGTACCCTGACGGTCCTCGTTGAGGGGACTGTTTTCGCCCTGGCCCGAGCGGATGTCCTTGCGCAGCGGGTAGCCGGTCTCGACGACCTTGGCTGCCGGGAAAAAGGAGGCGGTCGACGGGAAGGCGACGCCTATTTTGGTGGCGAAACGGGCGATGAACAGGTTGAGGCGGCCGGGGACGGCGTTCTGCTCGTGGATGAAAACACCCTTCTTGAGCAGCGCCGCGGCAAGCAGCACCGGCGCGGCCGCGTAGCCGCCGCTGCCGATGATGATGTCGGGCTTGAAGCGGCGCAGGATGAAAAAGCTCTTGACCGCGCCCAGGAGGATGGCGCCCAGGGCGATGACGGTCCCCGGGCTTTTCAGGCGCAACGGCAGGCCACGGGCGGGGACATGGACGAATTCCATGGGCTGGGAGAGGGCGGGGATGATGGAGGCTTCGCTGCCCCTGCGGGTGCCCACATAGAGGAACTCGGCGTCGGGGTATTTCTCCTTCAGGGCTTCGTAGATGGCGATATTGGGGTAGACATGGCCGCCCGTGCCACCGCCGGTAAAGAGAAAACGATATTTCTTCATTGGGGTTTTCAGCGCGTATTATATCGTATTGGAAGTGAAAATAACAGGGCAGGGTGGGAGGAAAGACTACGTGACGCGTAACGCGTGACGCGTGACGCGAAAGAGAAAGATCGACTATCGTGATGTGTAATGCGTGATGCGTTATGCGAAAGAAAAGAATGAAAGTGTCTCCCTATTTCTCATCACGCATAACGGAGTTCTGGAAGTACGTTCACGCATAACGTTCTTTGTTTTGGTCATTGGAATTTGGTGCTTGGGATTTGGAATTTTAATCTTACTAGTATCTTTATTGACTCATCTGGCCTAGAACTTTGCTATAATCTCTAGATGAATAATGTAGCCATCATCCTCGCTGGCGGGACCGGTACCAGGTTCAACGGCAAAGAGCCCAAACAGTTTCTCGAAATCGGGGGCAAGACCCTGCTCGAGACCTGCTTGCAGAGGTTCCAGGATCACGAAGGCATCGACGGCATGATCCTGGTCTGCCCGGCACGGCACCTGTCCCGGGCCGGGAAGATCGCCGGAGCCTGTTCGAAGGTCAGCCGGGTCCTGGCTGGCGGCATGACCCGGCAGGGATCGTCGGCGATCGGCGTCAGGGCCGCGGACAG
>JBGSPO010000076.1:0-2854 GCA_041738575.1 Candidatus Aminicenantia bacterium | reverse complement strand
GGCCTTTGGCGGCGCCATGGCCACCGACCTGGCCTTAGGCGTCGCCCATGGTTTCGGTGCGGAGCAGCAGCTGTGGATCTACCTGAGGATGGGAAGAAGTTTTTGATCGACATCTCGTAACGGATCCCAGCAGTTCTCTTCTTTTCGATCCCGGCTTGACAGAACCCCGGCATTGGCTTACATTGGCTCGAACATGGGCGAAAAAAAGAAATCCCGGCGCCTTTTCTGGCGGATCACTGCCGGCGTCCTGGCCCTGGTCGTGGCCGGCGGCCTAGTCTTCTGGTTCACCCTGCCTTCCGTCTCCTGGCTGAAAAAGGAAAATCCCACCGAGACGGCCATGATGGGGATGCGCTCCGCGCAGGCCAAGCAGAAGGGCCAGCGGGCACGGCGTTACTGGAAGCGCGTCCCCCTGTCGCGCATATCCCCCTACCTGATCCAGGCGGTGCTGATCGCCGAGGATGACAAGTTCTTCGAGCACGAGGGGTTCGACTGGGAGTCCATGCGCAAGGCCCTGGATGCCAACATCAATAAAAAGCGGGTTTTGCGCGGCGGCTCGACCATCACCCAGCAACTGGCCAAGAACCTATTCCTCAGCTCCGAGCAAAGCCTCTGGCGCAAGCTGCGCGAAGCGGCCATCGCCTGGAAGCTGGAAAGCGAACTGAGCAAGAAGCGCATCCTGGAGCTGTACCTCAATGTCATCGATTGGGGCACGGGCATCTACGGCGCCGAAGCCGCGGCGCGTTCTTACTTCGGCTGCCCGGCCGCGGCGCTGAGCCTTTCCCAGGCCATCCGCCTGGCCTCTATCCTGCCCAACCCGCACCGCTTCTCGGCCCTGGGCACGGACAACGCGCGCATGAACCGCAAGCGGCGCATCATCGCCGGCCGCATGCTCAGGAGACGCTGGATAAGCCAGGATGCGTATGATCAGGCCTTGGCCGAGATGGGGCTATAAAAAAAACCGACCTATCGTGACGCGTGACGCGTGACATGAAAGAAATAACAAGCTTTGAAGTTCGTGATACGCGGGTTCGGTGTTGAGGAAATATTCGAACTCGATTTGCAATAAAACTCAAATCCCAAATCACAAGCACCAAATTCCAAATAAATTCCAAGTTCCAAATTCCAATGACCCTAACAAAGGCGCTGCAAATTCCTTTTTCCTCGTTTTGGTCATTTGGTCATTGGTGCTTGTTTGTGATTTGGTACTTGGAATTTGGAATTTTAGTTTTCCGCGTCACGCGTCACGCGTTACGCGTCACGAAGGTAGGCTGCATTATTCAGGATAAAGCTCGTTCCACCACTCCCCCTCGCCCTTGAGCCAGCGGTCGAACCAGGCCATGATGGTCTGCAGCCAGCGGATGCGCTGCGCCGGAGTGAGGATGAAGTGCTGCTGGCCGGGGAAAGTGACCAGGGCCACTTCCTTGTTCAGCAACTTGAGGGCGGCGAACATCTGGTAGCTCTCGCCCGGGGGCACGTTGTTGTCGTCCTCGCCATGCAGCAGGAGCAGGGGCTTGTGGATGCGTTCGGCCATGAACAAGGGGCTGTGGCCGACATAGATGTCCTTGCGGTTCCAGGGGAAGCTGTTGGCCGTGGCCACGCCGCTGTAGCTGTAGCCCCAGTCGCCCACGCCCCAGTAGGAAGACAGGGCGCTGATGCCGGCATGGGAAACAAGGCCGGCGAACAGGTCGGTCTTGGCGGCGAGGTACTGGGTCATGAAGCCGCCGTAGGAGGCGCCGATGGCCCCGACACGGCGGTTGTCGATGAAGGGGTGGGTGCGCAGCAGCTCCTCGACGCCGCGAATGATCTCCTCCGAGGTGATCTCGCCCCAGTCGTTGACGTGGGCGCTGGAGAACTCCTGGCCGTAGCCGATGGCGCCGCTGGGCTGCAATACGCAGACGACGTAGCCGTTGGCCGCGTACCAGTCCTTGGGATAGCGGCCGCCGAAATTGCGGCCGATCGGCGTGGTGCCGCCGTAATAATTGACGATGCAGGGCCAGAGGCGGGCGGGGTCGAAATCGGGCGGGTAGCAGAGGTAGCCGCCGATGGTCCGGCCCTCCTTGGTCTTGAAGCTCCAGCTCTCGCTCCTGCCGAAGCGCACGCCGCTGAAGGCCTCGCGGTTGTAGTCCTTCAGCACCCGCGTCGCTCCGCCGCCCAGGTCCAGCACATACAGCTTCTGCGGCGAGCCCAGGCCCGAGCCCGAGAAGGCCGCGCGCCCGGCGCGTGACCAGCTGACGTTCTCCACGGCTTCGCAGCCGGCCTCCAGGCGGGTGAAGCGCTTCTCGCCGGGCGAGCAGCGGTAGAGGCGCGAGTAGTCCTGGTCGGTGACTTTCAGGAAAATGCCGCCGTTGGGGTGCCAGAAGGCGGAGTCGATGGATGGGGCGAACGTGCGGCTCACACAATCGGCCTTTTTCGTCCTCAGGTCGAAGACATAGGCCTGGCTGTCGAAATCGTTGGGCACCCTGCCGGCCGGCAGGGTGCTGCCCAGACCGGAGAATGCCGAGGCGCCGCCCAGCAGCAGCAGCTTGTCGGGATCGGGCGACCAGGAGAAATCCTCGATCCAGGGGTCGTCGAGGATCTTTTCCCGGCGGCCATCCGCCAGGTGATGGAGCACGAGGGCGTTGCGGTGGAAGGGGCGGACCTTGGCGTCCTCGCCGTACGAGGCCAGCAGCAGCATGCGGTTGTCGGGGCTGACGAGCACCTGGGAAAAGTTCTCGGCGAACCCGGCCAGGGGTTGCCGCGCTCCCGAGGCGGCGAAGAACAGGGTCAGCGCCTGGCGCGGCTCGGGCGTGCGGAAGCGGTCGTCCAGGTTGCGGACATGGCGGTAAGCCCTGTCGGCGTCGGCTTCCTCGCCGAC
>JBGSPO010000040.1:0-5694 GCA_041738575.1 Candidatus Aminicenantia bacterium | reverse complement strand
GCGGCCAGGGCGCCCAGCAGGTTCGCCCCGCGGGCCACCAGGCGCTGGGGATCGAAGTCCCGGAAAAAGGTCCGGCTCTCATTGAGTTCCAGCTCGTGGTCCAGGTGCATGAAGGACGCCTGGACCTGAAAAAGCGTTTTTTTATACTTGGCGAAAAAACCCAGCGTATTGGCCAGGTAAACTTTTTTCAATGTCCGCGAGAATTGGAATTTCTTCAGCTTCAACCCCGGGAAAGTCACCAGGCATTCGCGCAGCTTTTCCCGCAGGTCTGCGGCCTGAACTTCGTCCCACAGCTCGATCCCCGGGTCGTAGATGCTCAACCTGACCTTTTGGGCGTTCTGGGGCAGCAGGGCGGCGAAATTCTTCCTGCGGTCGTGTACCGGACCCGAGGCCAGTTCGGCCAGGCCGATCTTGACCTGGCGGGCATCGGGGGCGGACAGGCTCAATCCCAGCGGGTCGCCCGTGTCGCGGAATACCCGCACCAGGGCGCGGTGGTTCTCGACCTCGTGCAGCGACAGCGTCGGGCCGGTCCCCTCGCTTTCCTGGCGGCGCACCTTCTCAACGAAAGCCTCGATGGTGGTGAAACCAGCTTCACGGCCGTTTTTCAGGATCGTTTCAAGCACCCTGCCCCCCGCTGACCCACAACTTTTCGATCTTGACGGTGGGTTGCCCAACCCGCACCGGCAGCACCTGGCCGTTCTTCTGGCAGTAGCTGGTGCCGCGGTCATACTTGAAATCATCGCCCACCATGGCGATGTCGCGCAGGATCTCGCGGATCTCGCCGCTGACCGTCAGGGCGCCGACGGGCGCGCCCAGCCGCCCTTTTTCGATCACGTACGCCTGGCGGATGCGGAAAAAGAACCGGCCCGAGCGGAAATCGAGCCCGCCGTCGCCGAATTCCCTGGCATAGACCCCGTACGGGGTCGAGGCGATGATCTCGGCCGCCGGGACGCCTCCGGGCTGGACGTACGTGGCGAACATGCGCGGCTGGGGTATGCGGCTGAAGTCCTCCAGGCGGGCGTGCCCCCGGTCCGGCAGGCGCAGCAATTTCTGGCAGGCATAGTCGCTGATGAAGCGGCGCAGGACCCCCTGCTCGACCAGCAGCGGGTGGGCGCAGGACTCGCCCTCGTCATCCACGACCGCGTCGCGTAAGAACGGGTCGCGTTCATCGCGGCAGAGGATGGTGATCGCCTCGGGAACGATCGCCCGGCCCAGGTCGGCCTTGGTGAACGGCGACAGCCCCTGGTGCACGTAATCGGCCTCGAGAGCATGCCCGAGGGTCTCGTGGAAAAGGATGGCCCCCTCGCCGGCCTGCAGCACGACGGGGACCTGGCGGTTGAAAACGACGCGTCGGCGGTGCTTCTGGCTTTCCAGCGCCTCGGTGATGCGCCGTGCCAGGCCGTCCAGGTTGAACTTCAACCCCTCGCTGCTCCCCTCGCCGACCTCCAGTCCCCCGTCCTGGTTGCGCGCCTTGAAGCGGGCCGTGACCATGAAGTGGTTTGAGCCGTTCTGGACATCCTGGCGGCGGGTGTTGCGGATCAGGCGCCGGCAGCAACGCGCGTGAAAAAGCACCTGCCATTCCTGCAGGTCAAGGTGTTGCAGGAAACCGGCGAGAAAGCCGCTGGCGTCAAGGATCTCTCCGGGAGCGGCCGGCAGGCAGGGCATGTCCTGGCGAAAGCGGCCGCCGCTCTTCCAGGACAAGGACCGGGCCGCCTCCTCCCTGGAGCCGGTTTCCAGGGCCCGGCTTTTCCAGCTGCCGTCGAAACTGCGCGTCAGCGTTCCCGCCCTCTTTTTCAGGGAGAATTCGCGGCCGCCGCGGCTGTCCATGGCGAACTGCATGGCCTGGCTTTCCTCGTAGAGCTGCGTGCGGAATTTCTCCATCAGGAGCTATTCTAACAGAAAGTTGAAATTGGCGTAAGGCATAGGGCACAAGGCGTAAGGTAAAAAAGAAAGAAATGAATCGAGCTAATTTGTTTTGTTCTACCTAACGCCATACGCCTTGGACCTTACGCCGAGTTCGTTTTTTTCCGTCCCTACACCCTATGCCTTACGCCTTGCACCAAGTTTCTCCGAAAGCACTCCCCTATGGTATAATGCACCTTCACCACGGCAGCAATGGAGGCACATGTGGATACCCAGGCACCTGAAGCAAAAAAAGAAATAAGGCCCATCGTCCTGAAGAACGGCATCTTCGTCGTCGGGCACCCGCGCAGCGGCACCTCGCTGGCCTGCCAGTTGCTCAAGAGCGCTGGCGTGGACTTCCCCTCCGACTTCGGCGGCGACGAATACAACAAGTCGGGATATTTCGAGCTGGAGACAGGCAAGGAGCTGGAAAAAAAGCTGATCGACAAGGCCATGACCGAGGAGAACGTCCTCGAGATGAACAAGATCGTCGAGCGCCTGAACGGCGGCCAGGGGCTGACCGGCCTGAAGATCGTCCACGTGCCGGCGCTGTTCTTCTTCCGCCATATCGCCAAGGACAAGAAGATCCGCGCGGTCTTCATCTTCCGCAACCCGGCCGATGTCCGCTCGAGCATGTTCAAGCGCGGCATCTCGCAGTTCAAGCTCAGCTGGTTCGACAACAACAACGCCCTGGTCGCCGCCCACGAGAACACGCCCAAGAGCATCGTGGTCAGCTACGAGGCCCTGCTCGCCGGGCACCCCGGCGTCAAGAAGGCCTTCAAGAAGATCGGCTTCAACGTGGACCTGGGCGTGATCCGCAAGGAAGAGCAGACCCAGAAGAACAGCCGCATCGTGCTGACCGCTGACGAGCAGCGGCTGTACAAAGTGCTGAAGAAACTCGAAAAGAACAGCTACCGCTGAGGCGGCGGCGACCCCGGGAGGCCAGCCTATGGAAAAGAAAGAAGAAAAGATCGAGATCACCGACCTGCACGCCCAGCACGTATACGCCAACCTGATCTCGTTCAACGTCAACCCCGAGGAGATCTGCCTTGGCCTGGGCATCCGCGACGTCAAGGAGCCCGCCCGCGTGGCCATTCACACCTACGCCCACCTGACCATCCCCCACTTCCTGCGCTTCGCCGACATGGTCAACAAGCAGGTCGACCTGCTGATCGAGAAAGGGGTGATCGCCCGGGAGCCCGAGCAATAAAGGGAATTCTTCAGGCCGCGAGGTTCAGGGCTTCCGCCCCAAAAAATAAGCGTTGAGGATATATTCCGGGGTATAGGAGCGCTTGGCCTGGCGCAGCCCCTCGATGCCCAGGTCCTGCTCGCGGTTGATATACTTGGTCGTCCCGGCCAGCGCCCTGGCGGTCTCCCAGTTGATCACCTGGCTGCTGCCCTTCACCTCGGGGTCGAATTTTTCAAAATGCACGTCGACCATGTTGCCGTTCAGCGGCGAATAGATGGAAAAAGCGACGAATTCCCCCTGATGGGTTATCTTCACTCCCTGCAGGCCCAGTTCGTCGAAATGACGCATCCCCCGGTTCAGGGCCGACGTTTCATGGGTGAAATCCAGCGCCTCGCAGGTGCGCAGCCGGCACCATTTTTCAGCGAGCTGCATGCAGGCGGCCAGGTCGCCCTTCTGCAGCGGCAGGGCCTCGGTGCCGGGATACTGAGCCTGGAACTGGCTGATCTGGTTGCGCTTCTTGTGCAGCTTGTTGCCCTGCAGGTCGACCAGCTTCTGGGTGAGATAGATGTAGTCGCCGTTGTCCGGGTCGGCCTCGACGCTGAAGAATTTATCCAGGTCGGGGTTCTCCTGGACGAAGTCCGGGTCGACCAGGACGAAGTTGCCGCTCTTGCCTGCCCGGCGCATCCCGTCGGAAACGGCGAGCAGGCCGGCCATGTCCAGCGCCCGGCCCACCGGCATCAGCATCAGGTCGTCATGGCCGTTGTACAGCCATAGCCGGTCCTCCAGCAGCAGCCAGCGGGTCTGGTAGATGTCACCCCACATGAACAGGTTGGCGAAGTTGTATTCGCAGAAGCAGACGTCCTCGGCCAGCAGCAGCGGCCGTATCGTATCGCGGTCGGCGAGCGTGACCGGGGCGAAGTTCTCCAGTTTCACTTCCTGCATGGGTCAACCCCCCTGCTTTTTCAGCAGCATCGGGACATATCCTTCCAGGACCGCGAATCCCAGCCGCTGGTAGAACGCCTGGGTGCCCGGCTCGGCGACCAGGCCGATCCAGCCGACGCGCCGGTCCTGCAGGAACCCGACGATCTGATCGATGATCCCGGCCCCGATGCCCCGGCCGCGGAATTCCTCTAACACCGTGACATCCTGGATATAGGCGTCGCTGGCACCGTCGGAGACGGCGCGGCCCATGCCGACCATCGTTCCGCCGGCAAAGGCGCCGACGAAGCAGAACGAACCCTGCACCAGGCGGTCGACCCAGGAGTCGCCGCCGGGGGCCTGGTCGCTCTCCTGCCACCAGCCGGCCTGCTGGTACAATTTTTTGAGGGAATCGCGGTCGGCGACAGTGATGACCTTGATTTCCACTCTGTCGGGATTCATCGGGTGTTGATGGGCCATAAGAGACATATTTTAACAGAAAGGCCCGCGGAGGTCAACGGCACGGCCTTGCCTTGACGCGATTTTTGCGGTACTATGCTAAGTAATTTTGGAGGTCACCCATGCCATTCAACCTGAAAGGAAGACATTTCCTGTCCATGAAGGACAACACCCCCGAGGAGATCGATTTTCTCCTGCAGCTCTCCATCAAGCTGAAGCAGGACAAGTACGCCGGCCTGCGCGGCAACAGCCTGGCCGGAAAAAATATCGCCCTGATATTCGAGAAGCCGTCGACGCGCACGCGCTGCGCTTTCGTGGTGGCCTGCGTCGACGAGGGCGCCCACCCCGAATACCTGGGCAAGGATGACATCCAGCTGGGCAAAAAGGAGACGGTCAAGGACACCGCCCGCGTCCTGGGCCGCATGTTCGACGGCATCCAGTTCCGCGGCTTCAAGCATGAGACGGTGGAGGGGCTTGCCCAGTGGGCCGGAGTCCCGGTCTGGAACGGCCTGACCGACCTGTACCACCCCACCCAGATCCTGGCCGACTTCATGACCGTCCTGGAGTTCAAGGGCCGGCTCAAGGGCATCACCTTCGCCTACGTCGGCGACGGCCGCAACAACATGGCCAACTCGCTGATGATCGGCGCCGCCAAGATGGGCATGGATTTCCGCATCGTCGCCCCCAAGTCGCTCTTCCCGGCCAAGGAACTGGTCGCTGAATGCCGCGAATTCGCCAAGGAGCGGGACGCGAAAATCACCATCACCGACGACATCGGCGCCGGCGTCAAGGGCGCCGACATCGTCTACACCGACGTCTGGGCCTCCATGGGCGAGGAAGAGCAGATCCCGGAGAGGATCCAGCTGCTCAAGCCCTACCAGATCAACCGCGCCATGTTCGACAAGACCGGCAACTCCGAGTGCACCTTCCTCCATTGCCTGCCCGCCTTCCACAACACCGAGACCAAGCTGGCCAAGCAATTTCCCGACATCTGCGAGGTCAGCGATGAGATATTCGAAAGCCGGCATTCGCAGGTCTTTGTCCAGGCCGAGAACCGCGTGCATACGATCAAGGCCGTGATGGTCGCCACGCTGGGCAGGTAGGTCCATGATACTGTTCAAGGGTTGCCGGGTCTACGCCCCGGATTTCCTGGGTGAAAAAGACGTGCTGGTGGCCGGCGGCCGCATCGTCGCCCTGGGCGCCGGCCTGCAGCCGGCCGGCGGCTG
>JBGSPO010000241.1:0-9620 GCA_041738575.1 Candidatus Aminicenantia bacterium | reverse complement strand
CGGCCAGCAGCAGCAGTCGCAGCAGCCGCCGGCGGCGGCGCAGCTTGCGGTCCTGGAAGGAGAACGAAACGTCCTTGTAATCGAGCCATGTCAGTTCTCCCCGCCTGTGCGCGCCCGGGCCGGGGGGGCGCCCGCGCGGCTAGCCGTCATGGCGCAGGTAGGCCTGCAGCTTGTCCAGCCCCTCGCGGATGTCCTGCATCGAGGTGGCATAGGAGATGCGCAGGTGGTCGGGGGCGCCGAAGGCGGAACCCGGCACCAGGATGACGTTCAGCTTTTCGAGGATATCCATGGCCAGCTGGTTGTCGTCCTGGAATTTCTTCTGGCGGACGTAGTGGGAAAAATCGGCGAAAAAGTAGAAGGCGCCATCGGGCAGGGCGTAGGCGATATGCCCGATCTCATCGACGCGCCTGGCGAAATAGTCGCGGCGCAGGCGGTATTCCTCCACCATGGCGCGCACGGCGCCCTGGTCTCCGGCCAGGGCTTCGACCGCCGCCTTCTGCGAGATCGAGCAGGGGTTGGAGGTCGAATGCTCCTGGACCTTGGTCATGGCCGCCGCCAGGGCTTCGGAGGCGATGGTATAGCCGATACGCCAGCCGGTCATGGCATAGGTCTTGGAAAGCGAGCTGACCACGGCCACATGTTCCTGGGCCGCAGGCACCAGGCTCAGCGGCGGCGGGTATTTGCCCTCGCCGTAGATGATCTTGCGGTAGCAGTCGTCGACGATGACCAGGATGTTCTTCCTATGGAAAAAAGAGATCAGCTCGGCGAGCTCTTCGCTCCGCATGACCATGCCGGTGGGGTTGGAGGGCGAGTTAACGATCACGGCCTTGGTGCGGGGAGTGCAGCGCGAAACAAAGGAGGCGGCGGTCAGCGCGAACCTAGGTTGCGCCTTCAGGTGGTCGGCAAAGACCACGGTGCCGCCGCAGAACTTCACCATCTCCGGGTAGGAGACCCAGTAGGGCAGCGGCACGATCACTTCGTCGCCGGGATCGATGAGCGCCTGCAGCAGGATGAAGAGGCCGTACTTGCTCCCGGGCGAGACCACGATCTGGGCATCCTTGGGCTCGTACTCCTGCTCGGCCAGGTAGGTGGCGCGGATGGCCTTTTTCAGCTCGGCGATCCCCGAGGTGGGCGTGTATTTGGTGAAATTTTTCTGGATGGCTTCCATGCCGGCATTCTTGATGTTCTCCGGCGTGGGGAAATCGGGCTCGCCGGCGCCGAAATCGAGGATGACCTTCCCCTGCGCCTGCAGCTGCTTCTTGATCTGCACCAGCTTCAAGGTCGGGGAACTGGTCATTGTTCTGACCCGGGCGGACAGTTCAACCATGTTTTCCTCCAAATATTCTTTTTTCGAGCGCTTCAGCCATGACGTGCAGCGCGAACAGGTGCATTTCCTGGATGGTCGGCGTGTCGCCGGCATCGACGGCGACCAGCATGTCCACGGGGATGGCCTGCAGGTCCTGCAGCCGGCTGCCGGCCAGGGCGATGGTCGTCATGCCCAGCTCCCGGGCCTTGGCCAGCACCAGCAGGACATTCGGCGAGGCGCCGCTGGTGGTGATGCCCAGGGCCACGTCGCCCGGACGGCCGAAGGCCTCGACCTGGCGCGAAAAAATGACGCGGAACTCCTCGTCGTTGGCGATGGAGGTCAGCGTGGCCATGTCGGCGGCCAGGGCCAGGGCAGGCAGCGCCGGGCGGCGGAAGTAGAATTTGTTGACCAGCTCGGCGGCGAAGTGCGAGGATTGGGTGGCCGAACCGCCGTTGCCGAAGACCAGCACCTTGCCGCCCTTGGCCAAGGCCGCGGCCAACAGGTCGATCGCCCGGGCCAGCCGCTCATCCCCATTGAGGCCGGCGAGCAGCCGCGAGCGCAGACGGATCTTCTCGGGATCAATGATGTTCATGTTTTTTCATCCGCGGTTAGTTTTTGCTGCATGTTCCTGATGAGCCCGGGCAGGTCGCTTTCGGCGACGCCCCCCGGGTCCACGAGCGGGAAGACATCGATGAAAACCGTGCCCGCGGCGCAGGTTTTCCGCCCCGGCGGCAGCAGGAGGTTCGTCCCGGAAATGCGCACCGGCAGCACCGGCACGCCGGCGCGGCGGGCGATGAGGAAACCGCCCTTCTTGAATTCCCGCGTGACGCCGTCGCGGCTGCGTGTGCCCTCGGGAAACACAAGGAACGGGCAGCGCCGGCGCTGGATCCTGGCGACGGCCTCCGCCAGCGCTTCCTGGCGGTGCGACGGACTGGAGCGGTCGACAAAAACGAAATCGGCCAGCTTCATGACCCAGCCGATCACGGGGATGCGGCGCGCTTCGGCCTTGATCAGGACCCGAGGGTTCAGCGGCAGGGCGCGGATGAGCAGGGGCCCATCCAGGTTCGACAAGTGATTGCAGATGATGACCGGAGGGCGGGAGAGGTCGACGGCGTCCAGGCCGCGGACGACCATCCGCACCCGCAGCACGCGCACGGCCGCCCCGATGACCAGGCGGGCCGAGGAATAAATGAATTCCTCCCGGCGGCAGACCCCGGAAATGAACCATACAGGGATGAACAGCAGCAGGATGAGGACAAGGGCCAACAGGGAAGCCATGATGTTCCGGGTGAGTCGCATGCCCCCCATTAATAGATTTTTTTTGGCTGTTTGTCAAGGCGCCAGTTGACATTTCCCGCGGCTTTTGCATATACTGGGATCGCCATGGAGCCATCAATGCTCATTTTCCAGCGTTCTTTAAATCTAATTGCCAAGGAGAAAATAAACACATGTCCATGATGAGTGAACTGATCGAGAAAGTCAAAACCAAGAACCCCGGCGAACCGGAGTTTCACCAGGCGGTCAAGGAAGTCCTGGAAACCCTGGAACCCACGGTCAAGAAGCACCCGGAATTCGTCAAGGCCAAGATCTACGAGCGCATCACCGAGCCCGATCGCGCCATCCTCTTTCGCGTCCCCTGGGTCGACGACAAGGGCGAGGTGCAGATCAACAAGGGCTTCCGCGTGCAGTTCAACAACGCCATCGGCCCATACAAGGGCGGCCTGCGCCTCCACCCCTCGGTCAACCTGGGCATCATCAAGTTCCTGGGCTTCGAGCAGATCTTCAAGAACGCGCTGACCACCCTGCCCATGGGCGGCGGCAAGGGCGGCTCCGACTTCGACCCCAAGGGCAAGTCGGACATGGAGGTCATGCGCTTTTGTCAGGCCTTCATGCGTGAGCTGTTCCGCCACATCGGCGCCGACGTGGACGTGCCGGCCGGTGACATCGGCGTGGGCGGCCGCGAGATCGGCTACCTGTACGGCTACTACAAGAAGATCCGCAACGAGCATACCGGCGTGCTGACCGGACGCGCCCTGGAGTGGGGCGGCTCGCTGATCCGCCCCGAAGCCACGGGGTACGGCTCGGTCTACTTCGCCGCCGAGATGCTGGCCACACGCGGCAAAGACCTGAAGGGGCTGCGCTGCGCTGTCAGCGGCTCGGGCAACGTGTTCCAGTACACCGCCGAGAAGATCACCCAGCTGGGCGGCAAAGTGCTCACCGTCTCCGATTCCAACGGCACCATCGTGGACGAAGAGGGCATCGACGCCAAGAAGCTGGCCTACATCATCGACCTGAAGGAAGTCCAGCGCGGCCGCATCAAGGAGTACGCCGCCAAGCACCCCAAGGCGAAGTATTTCGAGGGCAAGAGCGTGTGGGACGTGATCAAGGACGGCCTCAAGATCGACTGCGCCTTCCCCTCGGCCACCCAGAATGAGATCAACGAAGAGCACGCCAATGCCATGGTCAAGAACGGCTGCTTCTGCGTCTCCGAAGGGGCCAACATGCCCTCCAACCTGGCCGCCATCAAGGTGTACCAGGGCAACAACGTGCTGTACGGACCGGCCAAGGCGGCCAACGCCGGCGGCGTCGCCACCTCGGGCCTGGAGATGACCCAGGGGAGCATGCGCCTCTACTGGAGCCGCGAAGAGGTCGACCAGAAGCTGCACAGCATCATGAAGAGCATCCATAAGCAGTGCCTGGACGCCGCGGAAAAATACGCCACCAAAGGCGATTACCTGACCGGAGCCAACATCGCCGGCTTCATCAAGGTGGCCAAGGCCATGCTGGCCTACGGCATCGTTTGAAATAACTTTCCGTCATTCCCGGGGAGTTCGCCGCGAACTCCCCTTTTTTTTCTCTTTTTCCTGTCTTGAAATAATAATTTAAATGTTATATAAAACAGCAAAGGAGACGACCATGAGCGAAAACAACGATTTGTTCAAGGACATCGCGGAGAAAACCCCGTTTTACAGGAACGGCAAATTCTGGGCCTCGCTCCTCCTGCTTCTGGTCGGAATGGCGCTCGTCCTTCTGTTCTACAAGACGGTCATCCAGGACACCATGAGCGACCAGGAAGTGGCCGCGTCCATCCAGGTCGTCTGGCACGACTCCATCTGGGTCGACAAGAAGGTCAGGCCCGACGAGGCGACCATCGTCCCGTCCTTCACCTTCAAGATAAAGAACACCGGCAGCCGCCCCTTGCAGTACGTGGGGTTCAACTGCATTTTCATCTTTGCCGAGACCGGCGAGAACCTGACCGACGGCTACGTCGAATCGGTGAAAGAACCGCTGCCGCCCGGCCAGGTCAGCGACGAGATCTTTGTCAAGGGCTTTTTCGGCTACCGGGCAACCTCCAAGCCGGCCTTCATCAAGAACATGGCCAACTGGAAGACCGTCAAGGTGAAGATCTACGCCAAGACCAAGAACTCGGGCCAGGTCCTGCTGGGCACCTTCCCCATCGAGAAAAAGATCGAGGGCATCAAGGTCATTTACGAGGGCCAGGAATAAGGCAGCGGATGACCGAAGCCGAGCCGTAGCAACGCGATGAAGAAGCTGCCGCTAAAAATCTTCATCACCCTGGCGATCTTTTTCATCGCCGTCACGGCCGTCCAGTACTGGCAGCGGCAAGCCCTTTTCAGCAAAGGACTGCGGCCTTTCCTGCTGAACGCCCTGCTGCTGGCGGCGGCCATGTTCCTGCTGTTCCTTTTCCTGCGCCTGGCGCTGCTGCTGCCGCTGGCCCGCCATCACGATGCCTTGTTCCCTTCCCGGCCTGCCTCAGGCGGTCGGCCGCCCCGGCGCCTTCCTTTGTTCTTCCCCGAGATCGGCCGCACCTACGCCGATGCGCTGAAAGCGATCGCCCAGCTGCAGGAGCAGATCGGCGCCGGCAGGAAATCCCAGGGATCCCTGGAAGCGCTGATGCGCACCTCCCAGTCCATGGTCGTCACCCTGGACTGCCGGCTGCGCCCGACCTTCATCAACGAATTCGGCCTGGAACGCTTTCAGGTGGCCCGGGAGGCGGTGGCGACCCTACGGGCCAGCGATCACTTCGAGAGAAAGTTCATCCGCGAGGTCGCCGCGGAGCTGAGGGAAAGCGAGCAGGTCGCCGGCCAAGAGACCACCATGACGCTGAAGACCGGGGAGAAGATCGACATCGCCCTCTCCCTGTCCAAGCTGCGTGACGCCCAGGGCCGGCTCAGCGGTTACCTGGCGGTGATCCACGACATCAGCAAGCGCCGCAAGGCGGAGATCGACCTGAAGAACCAGATCCTGTTCTCGCGCCAGATCTTCCAGTCGATCCCGGAGATGATCATCATCGTCGACCGCCGGCTGCGCGTCACTTTCATCAACAAGAGGACGCGCGACCTGATCCAGGTCGGTGGCGCCACCATCATCGGCCAGAACATCAATTTCATCCTGGCCAGGAACTCCATCGAGAGCGGCTTCGACGAGCTGGTGCGCAGCGTGCTGGAGGGCGGTCACAGCGTCCACCGCATCAACACCCTCAATCCCGTCCTGGAGACGGAAAGCTACGTCGACCTGATCGTCGAACCCCTGAGGAGCGGCAGCATCATCATCGGCGGCATCATCATGCTGCGCGACATCTCCGAGTGGCGCAGCCTGACGGCGCAGCTGCGGTCGCTGCAGGGCTTCATGCAGAAGCTGATCAACGCCAGCCCCTACGCGGTGATCTCCATCAACGAGCACGGACTGATCACCACCTGGAACTCGGCGGCCGAGAAGATCCTGGGCATCTCCTTCGCCGGGGCCTTCGGCAAGAACCTCTACGCCCTGCTGCCCCTGTTCGACAAGTACAAGGACGCCATCAACGAGGTCATGATCCTGGGCAAGACCATCTACCTCAATGACGAGCAGGTCTTCATCGGCGAAGAGGACTTCAAGGTGGCCAACCTCACCTTCTATCCCGTCGCCGCCGAGCAGAACGGCATGGTCATCCACATCGAGGACGTGTCAGCGCTGAAGAAGCTCGAGTCCTCGCTGATCCACGCCCAGAAAATGGAGTCGCTGGGGCTGCTGACCAGCCACATCATCCATGACTTCAACAACCTGCTGAGCGGCATCATGGGCTACGCCTCGCTGCTGGAGAAAAAGATCGCCGACAATCCCAAGGTGCAAAAATACGTCTCCACCATCATCACCTCCAGCGAGAGGGCCTCGACGCTGATCAACCAGTTGCTGAACTTTTCGCGCAAGAAAATGGCCGAAAAGGAGATCATCAACATCAACGATCTGATCAAGGAATCCCTCGACTTCCTGGCCGTGAACATCAAGACGATCAACCTGGATATCCAGCTCTACCAGAGCCAGATCCTGCTCCAGGCCGACAAGACCAAGATCTCGCAGATCCTGATCAACCTGATCGTCAACGCCCGCGATGCCCTGGAGAGCGCGGCGCGCCCCATCATCCGCCTGCGCACCGACCTGGTCGAGATCAGCGACCAGGGCAACCTGCTCGACGGGAAATACGCGCTGATCGAGATCAGCGACAACGGCCCGGGCATCAGCCCCGAGAACCAGAAAAAAATCTTCGAACCGTTCTTCACCACCAAGGGCAAGGGCCGGGGCACCGGGCTGGGCCTGGCCATCGTCCGCGAGATCATCCATGATTACAACGGCCGCATCGAGCTCGATTCCCAGGTCGGCCGCGGCGCCACCTTTTCCATCCTGCTTCCCGTCTTCGAGCAGCAGTCCTACCTGTCCCCTCCCCGGGAGGAATTGGCCCCCAGTGCGCCCATCGAGGGCCTGGTGCTGCTTATCGACGACGAGGAAGTGGTGCGCGAGATCGGCTGCGACATGCTCAAGACGCTCGGCCTGAAATGCCTGACCGCCGCCAACGGCACCGAGGGCATCGAGCTGTTCAAGAAGCACGGCGCCGACATCTCGCTGGTCATCCTGGACATCGAGATGCCGGGCATTTCCGGCGATAAGGTTTTTCATATCCTGCGCGAGCTCCGCCCGGAGACCAAGATCCTGATCGCCAGCGGCTATGGGCGGGAATACCTTGAAGCCGAGGTGTTCAAGGCCAAGATCAGTCATTTCATGCCCAAGCCCTTCAAGACCGAGCAGCTGTCCTACCAGGTCAGCAAGCTGCTCGCCGCCGCCGATGTTTGAGGACCTGTTCCTGCGCGTCGCCTGCGAGCGCCTGGACCGGGAAGCGTCCGGCATTGCCCGCCTGAAAGCCGGCCCCGAGGTATATATCAGCGCCGAGCGGCTGAAGGAATTTTCGTCCCGCAGCCTGGCCGCGGCCAAAAGGATCCTCGCCGATTTTCCCGCGCACACGGTGCATGCGCCTTTCATCGATATCTGGCCGGGAGCCGCCGACGCGGACGTTCAGCAGCTCAGTCTCGACAAAATGCGCAAGGTCATGGAGATCGCGGCCGGCCTGCAGAGCCGGCTGGTGGTCATGCATTTCAACTACGATCCCCTCTATTACCGCCAGCAGTTCCCGCAATGGCTGGAGCGCAGCGCCCGTTTCTTTTCAAACTTGCTGCAGGAGTACGACGGGCCGCTCATCGCCCTGGAAAACATCTCCGAAGCCACGCCGCACATCGTCCTGCAACTGCTGGCCAAGGCCCGGAACCCGCGCCTGATCCATTGCTTCGATTTCGGACACCACCATGTGTTCGCCCGCATCCCCTTCCAGGAATGGCTTTTTTACCTTGACCCCCAGGTCCATATCCATTTCCACCTGCACGACAACCATGGGGACTTCGACGACCACCTGGCCTTGGGACGGGGCAACATCGACTGGCAGGCGGCCAAAAAGGCCATCGCCGCCCTCGCCTGTCCTTTTTCCATCGCCCTGGAACCCAAGTCCCAGGACATCCTGCGCGCCTCCGCCGCTTTCTACCGGAAAAATTTCCTGCCCAAGCGGGATTCCCGGCGTTGACCCGCCGTGCCCGCTGACGAATCCTTAGGCCGGCCCGCCGGCAGCGCGTAATTTCAAAATGCCTCGCCGGCGACGATCCTTCCTTCCTTCAGGACGGATACGCGGTCGGCCAGGGCGCGCACGTGCCGGGGGTGATGGCTGATGAACAGGACACCCAGGCGCAGGTTTTGAAAAATGGCCTTGAACTGCCGCAGGATCCTCATGGCGCCAAGGTCATCGAGGGCGGAGAAGGGCTCGTCGAGCACCAGGAATTCCGGTTCCAGGACCAGGGCCCGGGCCAGGGCCACGCGTTGCAGCTCCCCGCCTGACAGCTCGTGGGGCAGCCGACGCAGGCAGGCTCCGGGCAGTTCCAACCGCTCCAAAACCGCGCCGATCTTTTCCGCCGCACCCGAGGCCCCGGCATTCCCCTCAGCGGGGACGCTGAGAGTTCCCTCGTCGGGGCGCGGCGGTGCGGTCTTCAGGATGCGCAGCGGCTCGCCGATGATCTGGCTTACGGTGAAAAGCGGGTTCACCGCCAGCAGCGGGTTCTGGAAAACCATCTGGTTGCGGCGGCGAAAAGCGGGCAACAGCGCCTCGCTAAGGGGGCGGTCGCGGTAGAGCACCTCGCCGCTGTCGGGAGCGGTGAACCCCATGACGATCCGGGCCAGAGTCGACTTGCCGGCGCCCGACCGTCCCACCAGCGCCTGGACCTGCCCATCCTGAATATCGAGGCTTACGGACGTCAGGACCGCCAGGGGCATTCCGGTCTTTTGCCGGCGATCGCGGTAGGACTTGCTGACCCGGCGCAGACGAAAGCGGGTCCCCATCACTCCGCCTGCATGTACGCGGCAATCTCCCGGGCATAAGGATGAACGGGAGAAGCGAGGACGCCCGGCGGCTCCCCGGCGGCCACCACCTCCCCGTCGCACAGGATGCCCAGCCTGTCGGCGATCCTGCCGACGAAACCCAGGTGGTGCGAGATCAACAGCACGGTCAGGCCGCGGCGGCGCTGATGATCAAGCAGGACACCGACGAATTCATCGTGGGCGGCGCCGTCGATCTCGGAAGTGGGCTCATCCAGGATCAGAGCGCCGGCACCGCAGGCCAGCGCCAGGGCCAGAAGGCAGCGCTGGTTTTCGCCGCCGCTCAGGGCAAAAGGATAAGAGCGCAGGACGCGGCCGGGGTCGGCGAACTGCAGGCGGACCAGCAATTCCTCCAGCTCGACGCTGCCGATGCGGCTGCATTCGCGGATCTGCCTCCCGATGGTCAATACCGGGTTGAAGCTGGCCGCGGCATTCTGCGGGGCATAGAATACTTCCCGGCCGCGGATGCCGGCCCAGTCTGCGGCACAGCCCATTTCCCGGTTGCGGAAGAGGACCCGGCCGCGGCCGACCCGCACCTCCGGCGGCAAGAGGCCGGACAGGGCCC
>JBGSPO010000235.1:0-3590 GCA_041738575.1 Candidatus Aminicenantia bacterium | reverse complement strand
GCGGCCGCCTTGGGCGCTGCCGGGGCAGCGGCCTTGGCTTCCGTTTTCTTGGCAGCGCCGGACTTGGGCGCGGCTTCTTTCTTTTCCGGGGCCTTTTTCTCGGCAGCCTTCTTGGCGGGCTTCTTCATCTCGGTTTCCAGTGAACTGACCTTCTTCGCGTTCTGTGAAAGCTCACGCAGCGATTCGAGCTGTTCGACATTGATGACCGAGGAATGCGACTTGACCGGCAGGCCGAGCTTTTCCAGGAAGTACATGGCCAGTTTATTCGAAAGCTTGAATTGCTTGGTGGCTTCGTGCAGCTTGATGGTGGTAGACATGTCCAAGCCCTCCTATTGTTTGGTTTGTTTCTCTTCGCTGTTCTCGCTCTTGCGGTTGGCGATCTGGATATCCCAGCCGGTCAGCTTGGAAGCGAGCTTGATGTTGACCCCCTTCTTGCCGATGGCCGCCGATAATGTCTCATCCTTGACGGTCACCTCGGCCACGTGGTTCTCGGGGTCGACCAGGAAGACCTTGACCACTTCGGCCGGGGTCAGGGCGGAGGCGATGAAGCGCTCCGGGGCGCTGCTCCAGGCGATGACGTCGATGCGCTCGCCGCGCAGCTCCTTGGTGATGGCCAGCACGCGGTTGCCGTTCATGCCCACGATGGCGCCGACCGGGTCGATGGCCTTGTCGGTGGAGTAGACCGCCACCTTGGACTTGATCCCCGGCTCGCGGGAAATGGCGAATATCTTGACGATGTTCTCCGCCACCTCCGGCACTTCCTTCTTGATCAGCTCGGCGACGAAGTCGTTCATGTAGCGCGTGGCCAGGACCAGCGGCCCCTTGCCCTCGGAAAAGACGCGCTTGATGAGGAACTTGATGATCTCGCCGCGCCGGAAGCTGTCCTTGGGGGAAAGTTCCTTGGGGGGCAGCACGGCTTCGCCCCACTCCAGCCCCAGGATGATGTTGCCGTTCTCGATGCGGCGTATCTCGCCGGTCATCAGGGTGCCGGCCAGCTGGAAATACTTTTCGTAGATGTTTTCCTGCTCGGCCTTGAGGATCTTCTGCATGATGATCTGCTTGGCCGACTGGGCGGCGATGCGCCCCAGGGTCTCGCCGGGCAGGTGGATCTTGATGACGTCGCCTTCGCGCGCCTTGGAATCGTATTTCAGGGCGTCCTTCCAGTGGATCTCGGCCAGGGGGTCGCTGACCTCCTTGACCACCAGCTTGCTGACGTAAACCTCGATGATCCCCTTGTGCTCGTCTATTTCGATCTGGATGGAGGCGTTCGGGTCAAAATATTTCTTGGAGACGGTGAGTAGCGCTTCCTTGATGGCAGAAAAAAATATGTCGGGATTGATGCCGCGCTCCCGGCTGATCTGCTTGATGCTCTGCAACAAATCTTCTGCCATTGATTTTCCTCAATTTGTCCATATTCAACGAATCATTATAATGGATTTTCCGGCAGAATGCAAATGAGCCCCCCGGGACGGGGCACCGGCGGCCGGGGGCATAAGGAAATTGGTTGTGGGTATTGACTTTCGCCATCTTTTGCGGTAAATTGACCCGTGTCATTTTAGGAGGATGTACAAAATGAACAAGAATGAAATCGCGCAGCTGATGGTTAAAGATTCCAGTATTATCAAGAGCAACGCCATCAAGGTCATTGATACACTGGTCACGGTCGTCGGCGACGTGCTGAAGAAAAAACAGGGCAAAGTGACGCTGGTCGGGTTCGGCACATTCAAGGCGATCGACAAGAAAGCCAAGGTGGGCCGCAATCCCAAGACGGGCGCCAAGATCAATATCCCCAAGAAACGGGTCCCCAAGTTCGTTGCCGGCAAGGAACTGAAGGCCCTGGTCAAGTAATCGGGTCGACAGACAGGCGCGTAGCCCAGTTGGTTAGAGCGCTACCTTGACACGGTAGAGGTCGGCGGTTCGAGCCCGCCCGCGCCTATTGACTGCATGGAAAAAGAAAAGGCGATCCTGATCAAGATAAACGGCGAACTGAAAGCCATCGGTGCGCCCGTAGCTCCCGGCGACCGGGTCGAGGAGATCTTCCCCCATTCTCCCGAGGCGCTCGACGTCTACCGCCATTCCGCTGCCCACCTGCTGGCCCAGGCCGTGCTCGAGCTGTTCCCGGGCACGCAGTACGGCGTCGGCCCGGCCGTGGAGAACGGCTTCTATTATGACTTCCTGACCGAGCGGCCTTTCACCGAGGACGACCTGGCCGTCATCGCCAAGAAAATGGCCCACCTGGCCAAGCAGAACCTCCCCATCCTCCGGGAACTCTGGACCCAGGCCGGGGCCCGGGACCATTTCCTGCAGCAACGGCAGGCGCTCAAGGCCGAACTGCTCGCCGACAAGGTCGTCGGCGACGAGGTGTCGATCTACAGGCAGGGCGACTTCGTCGACCTCTGCCGCGGCCCGCACCTGCCCTCGACCGGACTGCTGAAGCATTTCAAGCTGCTGAGCGTGGCCGCCGCCTACTGGAAGGGCGACGAGACGAGCCATTCGCTGCAGCGCATTTATGGCACGGTCTTTCCCGACGCCCAGGGGCTGGAACAGCACCTGCGCTTCCTCAAGGAGGCCAAGGAGCGCGACCACCGGCTGCTGGGCAAGGCCCTCGATCTTTTCTCCCTGCAGGAAGAGGCCGGCCCCGGGCTGGTCTACTGGCACCCCAAGGGGGCGCGCATCCGCCACGAGATCGAATCCTACTGGAAAAAGCGGCACTACGAGGGCGGCTACGAACTCCTGTACACCCCGCATATCGGCCGCGAGTGGCTGTGGCAGACCTCCGGCCACCTGGATTTCTACAAGGAGTCGATGTATGCGCCCATGGCCATCGACGAGCTCAACTACTACCTGAAGCCGATGAACTGCCCGTTCCACATCATGGTCTACAAGTCGAGCCAGCGCTCCTACCGCGACCTGCCCCTGCGCTGGGCCGAGCTGGGAACGGTCTACCGCTACGAGCGCAGCGGCACGCTGCACGGCCTGCTGCGCGTACGCGGTTTCACCCAGGACGACGCCCACATCATCTGCACCCCGGAACAGATCGACGACGAGATCCTGCGCACGCTCGACTTCTCCCTCGACCTGCTGCGCTCGTTCGGTTTCAGCGAATTCAAGATCGAACTCTCGGTCCGCGATCCGCAGATCACCGGCAAATACGCCGGCAGCGACGAAATGTGGGTCCAGGCCGAAGCCTCCCTGGTCAAGGCCCTGTCCGTGCGCGGGCTGGCCTACCAGCGCATGGAAGGCGAGGCCGTTTTCTACGGCCCCAAGATCGACATCAAGATCAAGGACGCCCTGGGCCGCTTCTGGCAGTGCACCACCATCCAGTTCGATTTCAACATGTCGGCGCGTTTCGCCATGAAGTACATCGGCGCCGACGGGGCCGCCCACCAGCCCTACATGGTGCACCGCGCCCTGCTCGGCTCCCTGGAGCGGTTTTTCGGGGTGCTGATCGAGCATTACCGCGGCTTTTTCCCGCTGTGGCTGGCTCCGGTGCAGGCGGTGGTGACCACCATCGTCAGCGACGCTGACGACTATGCGAAGTCGGCGTTCGCCAAGCTGCGCTCGGCCGGCATCCGCGTGCAGCAGGACCT
>JBGSPO010000211.1:0-8255 GCA_041738575.1 Candidatus Aminicenantia bacterium | reverse complement strand
GGCGTGGCGCATGGCGGCGCGGATGGCCCGCTCGCGCTGCGGGAGGGTCAGCGGCGGAATGACCGGGTCGACCAGCCTCATGGCCGTGTCGCGCAGTATGCCCGTCGGTTCACCTGTTTTTTCATCCTTGACGATCTCGCCGCCCTGCGGGTCGGGAGTGTCGCGGGTGATGCCGGCCAGCTTCAAGGCCAGCGAATTGGCCAGGGCCATGTGGCCGTCCAGGCGCGAGACCATGACCGGGTGTTCGGGGGTGAAGGTGTCGATCAATTCTCTATGCGGATGTTTCTTGGACGGCCAGTTCTCGTGGTCCCAGTTGCCGCCGGTGATCCATTCCCCTTTCGGCACCTTATATATATATTCCTTTAATATGCTGGCGAACTCTTTTTCGTCGCGCGCCGGGCGCAGGTCTATTCCCAGCAAATAGAGGCCGCCGTTGGTGAAATGCAGGTGGGCATCATTGAACCCCGGCAGGGCAAGCTTGCCCCCCAGGTCGATGACCTTGGTCTCTTTGCCAATGAGTTTCCTGATCTCTTCGTCTTTTCCCACGGCCACGAACTTGCCGTCGCGGATGGCGACCGCCTGCGCCCAGGGCTTGGCCGCGTCCACCGTGAATATCCTGCCGTTGATCAGCGCCATGTCGGCCATCAATCCCTCCTCAGCTCCGCCTAAAACGGAAAATCCCGATACGAAAGATATAATCATCCATGCCAGCAGCATTTTTTTCATGACGACACCTCTGTTTTTTCAAGGTTTTCCTTTGAATTTTCATATTAATATTATTAGCGGTTGAAAGTCAAACAAGATTATTCGCTTTGTAGGGGTTTGATTCATCAAACCCCTTCCGCAATAGACCGACTGCCCCTACATTCCCATTCTTTTCGGATGTAGGGGCACGGCGCGCCGTGCCCCTACGCGGAATACAAATTGACCGGTTTCATTTCCCTACTGGGCCAATAAAATCGAATGGGTTGCGCGGCTCGCCGTTGAAGCGAATCTCGAAATGGAGGTGCGGTCCGGTGCTGACACCGGTATTCCCAAGCAGACCAATCGGTTGCCCTTGGGTCACGTGATCCCCCTTTTTCACCCGGCTGGAATCTAAGTGAGTGTAGCGGCTGGTATAACCATTGCCGTGATCGATAATGATCAGGTTCCCATCCTGATCATTGAACTCGCTTGCCGTAACAGTCCCGGCAGCCGTGCTAAACACTGGCATACCCCAATTAGCTGCAATATCGAGGCCGGTGTGGAATTCTTCTTTTTTATTTAAGGGATTAATGCGTTTGCCAAATAGTGCCGTGATGAAGCCCCGGATGGGCCAGATGGCCCTGAAAGATTTGATTGGCGGTTTGCCGGAAAAATCCAATGCCACGCCACTACTCAAAAAATTAACGGTGCAGGTAAATGTCTGGGGCTGCGCTTTTCCGTCAACGAGCAGCGGGGCAACCTGCCACTGCAATATGGCCATCACCGCCGCTTCTACGAATTCATTTTCATTGCCGAAAGCCTGTACGTCTTGCACCATTCCCCGTTCGTCAACCTCGACCTTAAACGTGACGCTGGCGGTCGTGCCGCTTTGGAGCATTTTTTCGGGATAGATTGGATCCACTTTTTTAATGAGTTTGGGAACCGGATAAGTCTCGGGCTTGCTGAACAATTGCCGATCTTCCTCTTTGATCGATGCAGCATCAGCCTGGCGCTGCAAGGCCAGGAAATAGGGCTGGGAGAGAGAATCCTCGAAACCGAAGACCGACACCTTGCCTTCCGGCAGCTCGATCTCGCTGTCGAGAAGCGCCGGCTTATTCTTTGCACCCTGGTCGAGCACTTGCACCTGGAACGCGGCAGGCGCCGGCAGCTTGACGACCTGCAGCAGAAATTCGTGGCCATTAAGAACCACCATCTGGAAACGCTTCTCTGCCTTGTCGCGCTCCCAAATCCACTGGGTCCGGACCAGGACGGCCAGGTCCTTCAGGTTGAAGACCCGTTTAAGCTCGGCTTCCTCCTCCTGGAGGCCCTTCTCGGTGATGAAGTTGCCGATGAACAGGGGACGCAGGGTATAAGCCGTCACAACCTTGGCCTCGGCCGGCTTCGGGCCGCGGACACCCTCGTAGAAGCGCAGTTGCAACAGGATATCCCCCTCCCCCGACACGACCAGGGGAGCCAGGAATGCGAACATGAAGAACAGTGCAAAACAAATGCAATTTTTCTTTTTCATTTTCAACTCCTTTGTTCGCCCTTGGCGATCCAAAAAATCGTCCGGTCAGGATTGCGGCTCTGGACCTGGAAAACCCGGGCCGGGCGGTCAGCGATTTTTGCCGAGCATACCTTTGCCTGCACTGCCGGGCGCTGCCCTACCGGACTTGGATGAGGCCCCATGTTGCGTCCGAGAAAAAAGGCCCAGAAACCGGCGAGCAGGGTCAGTACAAGCATGGCCGCCGCGAATGCCCAGTGCCAGGACCTGCGTGCCGGCAGCGAAACGAGTTCAAGACCGGCTTCTTTCAACGGCACAACGATGACTCTTTTCCTGATCTGCGGCCAAAGGTCGGGTGCGGGGGAAAGCCGATCCGGCGCAATCAGAAGCGCTCCCGCTTCGTCGCTGCGATCGCTCTCCTGGCGGCAACGTCTGCAGCGATCAACATGCCATTGGCAGAAGCGAAGCCGCATGCCGGGAACCGGAACCCGGTTCAGCAGCTCGAACATCATGCAATTCATGGGACCTCCCCGGCCGAAGCGCTATTTACCGCCGATGTGAAGCCGGCGGTCTGCAGCTCTTTTTTCAGTTTTCTCCTGGCATTGAGCAGGTGGACGCGCACGGTCGATTCCGAACAGCCAAGCACGGCTGCGATCTCATCCGTGCCGCAATCCTCGTTGTACTTCAGCGCCAGGACCGACCGCTCCTGCGGCGTGATCCGGTGCAGGACCGGCTGCCAGAAAGGCGATTCCTCGAGCGGAGCGGCGACGGCCAGCGCCTGCTCTCCGCGTGCCGCTTCGCGCTGCCAGAATCGGCGGAAGCTCCGCTTCCTGCGCAGCAGGTCGATGCCGCGATTGTAGGCGATAGTGAATAACCAGCTCCTGAAGTTTTGCGATCGGTCGAATTGGCTCAACCTGTCATAAGCCTGAACAAAGGCATCCTGGGCGGCATCGCGCGCGTCGTCGCCGCTGCCGAGAAGGTTCCACAAAAAAGCCACCAGCCGTGCCTGGTATTTCCTGACCAGGTTCTCATATGCGGCCGGATCGCCCTGCAGCACCTTCTCGATCCAGTCATTTTCTTCCATGCTCATTCGCCGCTTATACGTGCGGCGCGCCCGGCCGCGTTTAGAAAGAAAATCCTTTTCCCCGTGCGTCCCGCAGGCCGCCTTTTTCCGTCATCCGCCTTTCGTCCCTGATTCCTCCGGGCTCTTGACGATGTCCTTAGCGGACCCGCCATCCTGCTTTTCCGCCTTCACCCTCTCGGTCAGGCGCATGACCGGGTGCTGGTCTTCCAGGTTCCAATAGAGGCAATAGCGGATCGGGCTGTCGTCGTTCAGCTTGACCCACGCCTTGCGCTCGCGCAGGACCAGCAGGCAGCGCAGGCGACTGAGGTCGAAATGGCGGCACTGATGGCACAATGTCTGGAAATCAGCGCCTGCGGAGACTCTATTTTTCAGGAAGCCCAGTCTTTCCACCAAAAAACCGGGCAAAAGAGCATACAAGCGCCTGTCTTTTTTTTCACGCTGGCGCAGGAAAAGCCCGTAAGCGAGCGTGCCGACGACCGCCGCGCCAATGGCGATCTTGAACGTCCACATGCCGAAGGCCGCCCGCGGCGTCAGCATGAAGGTGAGCAGGTCCATGATCATCATGCCGGCCAGCGCCGCCAGGCCGAGGATGATCCACATTACCTTGTCGCGGAAGAAGTTGGACAGGAAATAGTTCATTTCGGCCCAGTATACCAATAAACCGGCATTGTGTGTTCCTATTTAACCCCTTACCTTATCGTGAACCATTTTTCGCAGGTAGCCTTCTTTGGCGATTGGGCATCCGAGACCTGGGTCACGATCTTGTACTTTCCCTTTTCCAAGCCGCTGAGGGTGTAAGTGAAGGTGATCGAGATCTCCGTGTTGGGGTTCCAGGATTTGAAAGGCATGACGGCAAACTCATTCTGCCCGCCGAGCACCTTGCCGCTTTCGTCCGCCACCTGGAAATCAGCCTTGAAACCGAATTCAAAATACCCCGCCACGTTCTTCTTGATCACGTACCCGGACGGCTCGGCATACAGATAGATCGGCTCGCCGGCAGTGAAGGCATCGTTCTCCCTGGGAGCATACATGCCGTAGCTGTTGTCCGCGCCCTTGACGAACTTGACGTTGCTCAATGCCAGGGCTGACTCGGCCCACAGGGAAACCATGAGCGATTTCAACGCGGACAGGGCCTTGACGTAATCCCTGGCCGCGGCAGCGGCCGTGATGGTCTCGCAAGCTTTTGCGATGGTCCCGGCCGCGGCCGCCTGGCCGCTTCCTGCTCCGGTCGCCGTGCACAAGGCGAACGCCATGGTCGTCACCAGCCCGAGCAAAATCAATTTTTTCATCTTCCCCCTCCTTTTCGGACCTGACGGGTCCAAAATCCAGCACTGGCAGGATTATATGTTCCGGCAGGGTCGAATTCAAGTTTTTTCCTCGCCGTCGGCGTCGAACGCCGCACCCATTTATGCTATGATTGTTCCAGCGAACTCCTTGGAGGTGGCGAAATGGCCGAAAAACCCGAATGCGGAACACTGACGTTCCAAGCCGGCGACCTGCAGGTGTTGAACCGCCCCGCCGAAAACTCGGAACTTTGGGATTTCGTCCGTTCCTGGCTGCGCCGATTTCAGAAGGCTGACGGCGACAAGGCCGCCGAGCGCTTCGTCTGCCTCTGGGCAGCGGTCATGGCCTGGGCGGCCAAGGGCGCTCCGGATCTGCATCGCGCCCAGGACGAGATATACCTGGCCCACTGCCTGGCGCGCGACCAGAAGCTGGCCGAGCGCTTCGCCAACCTGTACAAGATCGACAAGGAATTCCACAAGAATATAGACCGCTTCCTGGCCCTGTCCCCGGTTTTCCAGGCGACATGGCTGCAGAAGGCCGCTCTTGCCGAATGGGAGCCGGCCCAGGATCGCCGCCAGTATAGCGAAAAGGCGCTGGAAAAAGTCCCCGCCGGCGCGCAGGCTCCCTTTGCGCCGGCCTGCAGCCGCGGGCATTTGCTGGCCGCTGAGAGGATCCCGGCCGACTGGGCCCATGTCTTCTCCGTGATCGCCCAGGTGCGCCGCAACCTGTTCCATGGCGGGAAAAACTACAAGAATGCCGGCGAGAGGCAGTTCCTGGAGCCGGCCATGTCCATCCTGTGGGAAGTATGGCGCTTCGAGCTGCCGTCCGGCCTGCTCCTCTCCCGGGTTTCCTGGCTGCGGGCGCTGCTGCGCAGCGGCTTCATGGCCAGGGAAGCGGAGAACCGGATCTCCCTGGCCGACGAGACCGAGGCCAACCGGAATTACCTGCAGAAACTCCTGGCCGCCGGCCACTTCGGCACCCTGAAGAACAGCATTTTCCTGCCCAACGAGCCCTACGTAGAGGAATCGTACTGGCTGCGCGCGGTGGACAGCTCCCACGGCAACGCTGAAGCAGGCCGGGCCGACGACCTGGCCATCATGGACACCTACATGGCGGGGCTGGTGCGCTGGCTGAACCAGGTGGGGATCGGCACCGAGCTGAGCTGCGACGGCCACGGCCTGAAAAAGCCGTCCTTCATGGCAGTCGACGAGGAGAGTGCGCGCCTGGCCGCCTGGCTTCTGAACTTCCGGGCCTCGCAGTTCAACCAATCGGGCAAGACGGTGAAATATGCCGGGTCCGGACCCAATCCCAACGCCGCCAAGCCAGCCGAGCGGCTGAAGAAGATGCTCGATGTCGCCGAGTGGCTGGCCAAGAACCGCGAGGACCTGAAAGTCATGACTGCGGCCATGCGCCGGGTCTCGGCGCCCAAGACACCGCCAAAGCCCGAGCCAGTGGCGGCGAAAGACCAGGGCATGAAGCTTAAGTAAATATTCATGAGTCAAAAGCAAAAAAATAAAAAAGAAGCTCATTTTTGGAAATTTCCCCCCTTGAATAAATTTGGAGTTTACTTCTACTCTCTGCCTTTGCCTTTTTCCTGGCTAAGTAAAATGATTCAGAACGCAGGAGGGGAAAAATGAACCACGAAATTCTTATCGCCATTTCGTTTGTGGCGCTGGCAGCGGGCATGGCCGTTGCCGCCGGCACGCCGGTCAAGGGCGTTCTCGATTTCAGCATGACGAGCATCGACGGCCAGGAAACCGCCTTGCGCCAGTTCCAGGGCAAGGTGCTGCTGCTGGTGAACACGGCCAGCAAGTGCGGTCTGACCCCCCAGTACAAGGCGCTGGAGGCGGTCTATCAGCGCTTCCAGGCCCAAGGTCTTGTCATACTCGGCTTCCCGGCCAACAATTTCCTCGGCCAGGAGCCGGGCACGAACGCGGAGATCAAGGAATTCTGCCTGATCAACTACGGGGTGAGCTTCCCCATGTTCGCCAAGATTTCGGTGCGCGGCAAAAACATCCACCCGCTCTACAAATTCCTGGTCGACAAGGAGACCAACCCGCGTTTTGCCGGCAAGATCGCCTGGAATTTCACCAAGTTCCTGGTGGACCGCCAGGGCGAGGTCGTCGCCCGCTTCGAGCCCAAGCAGGTCCCGGACGACCCGCAGGTGATCGCGGCCATCGAGAAGGCGCTGCAGGAGAAATAGGCGGTTTTTAAAAGGTATCGGGTGCACGGTTGACGGTGTACGGTGGAAGAGTGAGCGAAAAAGGTCGAGAAGATCGCTGACGCTCTAAGACGCTAGTTCGGCCAAAGCATCGTCGATCTTTGCCGCCAGGGCCGCCATTGCCGCCGAAGGCTCTTCCCCGCTTTCGTACGTAGTCAGCGAGACGCAGCAGGACCCACGGTGGAACAGCACCTGGTAATCATCCAGAACGCAGGCCGTGCCGTATCGCTTCTCCACGTTCAAGCCTGCGGTCATCTCGGCGAACACCGCGGCCGCCCCGGCGGGATCGTCCATCCTGTAGATCTCCACTCGCACTTCGTGGCTGCCGCTGGCATAGTCCTGCACGGCCAGGCGGTCGAAGCCGTTCCGGTGGTATAGTTCCGCGCCACCATTGATATGCTGATACAGGGCCGACCCGGAGAACAGGCGCTCTTCACCGCTGCGCTTCCATCCCGCGGGCGTGCCGTCAGGAGGCAGCAGCTTGAAGATCGGGTCGCTGCCCGCGGCCAGGACCAGGACCAACGCCCAGATCATCCGCAAGTTCAGGAGCATGGTCGCAATTCCCGTCAGCCCAGGTCGACCGACCGGGTCTCGATCGGCCGCGCCTTGTGGACCCCCAGGCCCAGGTTCTCCGCCACGGCCAGGCCGTAGTGCTTCTTTCTGACCTCTTCCGCCCTGGCCGCCGGCAGCCGGCCGGCTGCAATCTGCTTGGCCAGCAGCGTTTCAAAGCCGATTGTGTCCAGGGCCACCGGGTCGCTGGCAATATAGAGCCGCTCCAGGGGCCAGACGAACTGCGGCGCCGGGACCGGGCCCCGATCGTACTGGCCGCGCAGGCCGTCCATGATGTTCAGCACCACCTTGTCGCGCAGGGGTGGGAAGGCGCAGACCTCGGAAATGAAGCGCTCGATGAAGAAATGGCCGCGCGGGCAGTTGGTGGTCGAACCGAAGGTCAGGTTCTTCAGGGCCATGGTGATGAAAGGCCCGCCGTGGTGCTTGAAAGCCGGGATGTTGATCACCTTGTCCACGCCGCCGTCCTTGCCGCCATGGGTGAGGATGCGCGGGAAACAGCTCCTGGTACCGCCATGAAACATCTCCTCCAGGTAGTTCTGCTCGTCAGGGAGCGAAACGTCGGCTTCGTAGAAAACGCTCTCATCCCAGCGCTCGAAGCCGCCCGGAGTGTTCTTGCCATCCTTGACGATGAACCAGTTCAGCAGGTAGGCTTCCACTCCGGGATGCACCAGCTCCGGCTTGTACGTCTGGGCATGCTCATCGTTGAAGCGGTGCCAGACCAGCATGTCCCGGCGCGGGATGCCGGCACTTTCCAGGCCCTCGACCACGGCGCCGATGACGTCCCAGGTCACGCCGCTGACCTTGTGACCCACCGGGTTGAACTTGATACCGATGCGCTCCCCCGGATTGACGAAGCGGCGCCAGGCGTCCCGCGGGTCCTTTTCGCCGGTCAGGGAGCTCAATCCCGC
>JBGSPO010000230.1:0-15876 GCA_041738575.1 Candidatus Aminicenantia bacterium | reverse complement strand
GGCCTGCCGCCCGGCGGCCGCGCAGGGGCTCACCGCAGCCATGGTCATCCGTGAACACGCCAAACGCGATATCCCGGACCGGGTCAACCTGATGGAAAACTCCGATCTCCCGCGCGGAAGATTCAACCTGGCCAAAACGGTGACCTCGTTCGCCTACCTTCTTTTCATCATCCCGGCCGCCTTCATCGTCCTGGGCGCGCTGGTCGGAGCCGGCAGCAAGTCCCTTTTCTTCCGCTGGAGCGGCGCCGCGATCCTGGCCGGCGGCGGGCTTGTCCTGGCCCTTTCTTCCCTGGTCAAGGGCGTCGTCCCCTGGGCCATGCGCGTCGGCCCGGCCTACTCCTCCCCGCATTGGAGCCCCTGGCAGGAAATTCTTGCCGACCATGCCGGCGGCCTGGCCCTGGTGATCTCCCGCCATTTCATGTCACCGGTGATCACCGTGGCCGGTGCGGTTTGCGTCGTGGGGCTGCTGCTTTTCGCTTTTTCATTCACCTTCACCAAGGAAAGCGGGACGGGGGCCCCGGCCGCGCAGCCGCCGCAGGCGTCCTGAAAAATCCCGAACCTCGGAAAGCGCCGGACGGGAGGGAGTGGTCCGCGAATAATCGGCGCCGGCGGCCATGTTGACAATCACCATGCGTTTGGCTATAGTGGGGAAGCGAACGGGGGAGAAACGATCAAATTCATCCTGAGCCGCATAATGGTTTTTTATAGGGAAAACCGCTTTTTTTGCGGCTTCCTGATGGCTTGGCTGCTGTTTTTCTCCCTGTTGCGCACGCTGCAGCATTTTTCCTTCGACACCAACGCCCTTGATCTTTCCCTTTTCGATTATGCCATCTCCAGCACCTTGAAGGGCCAGGCCCTGGCAGAGCCTTTCCATGGCTATGGCTGGGGCAGCCTTCTGGCCATCCATTTCACTCCCACCCTTTTTTTCCTGGCTCCTTTTTATCTGATCTGGCAGGGACCCCTTTTCCTGCTGCACCTCCAGGTGCTGGCCGTTGGGCTGGCCGCCGTCCCCCTCTATCTCCTGGCCAGGGAAGAACTGGAGGGAAAGCGTCCCGCGTTGGTCATTGCCGTCTCCTATCTGCTTTTCCGGCCGCTCATCAACGGAATGATGTATGACTTTCATCCCGAAATGTTTTTCCCGCTGTTCATTTTCAGCGGTCATTATTTCCTGACCGTCAGGAAAAACAATTTCCTTTTCTTCCTGTTCATCCTCCTGGCGCTGTTCATCAAGGAGGATTTCGCGATCTACGTATTCTTTTATTGCCTGTGGCTGCTGCATGCGGGCGAACAGAGAAAAACCGCCCTGAAGGCGGCCTTCCTATGCGCCGTCTACGCAGGGCTGGCCTTCGCCCTTTTCATTCCCCATTTTCGCCAGCAGATTCATGCTTCGTCCGCCTACGAATTCCTCAGCCGCTGGGAGAGCTACGGCAATAATTTCTGGCAAATAGCCAGGCATGGCCTGCTTCATCCCATCCGCCTCCTCCATGACGTGAAATGGCTCACCAATCTTCCCTACCTGGCAAACTATTTCCTGCCGCTCATGCTGATCCCCCTCCTGGACCCGGCCATTCTGCTCATATTGCCTCCGTTGGCGATCGGCTGGCTCAGCCGCATCCCCCTGATGTCATCCTTCGGGCTTTATTACGGAGCCGCCTTGGTCCCCTTCCTTTTTCTGGCATTACTCCGGGCACTGGCGAAACAGCGACAGCGAAAAGGCAAGGATGCGGCGCGCGAAAAAACAAAATGGGCGTGGGGGTTGAATCTTTTGCTGATCCTGAGCCTGGTCAATTTCAAATGGAACTTGCTTGCCCCGGCCAAGTATCGCAATATCCGTTTTTATCCCGCGGTCAGGGATTGCCTGAAAAGAATCCCGGCGCAGGCGGCGCTGGCCGCGCAGTCTGCCCTGATTCCTCATGTGTCCAAACGCCGGGCGATCACCATGCTGCCCGAAACCGCCGGGGCGGAATACATCCTTTTCCACATGGGAATGAATCCCTGGCCATTGGACCGGGACCGGCTGCGCGCACTGGATGGGCGCCTGCAGCGTTCCCCGGACTACCGTTGTCTCTGCCGGACCGGCGCCCTCCGCCTTTATCGAAAAATCATGATCTGAGCGGCCGGAGCGCGATTGCAATAATTTCCAATTGTCTTATAATACAGCCATGAAAAAGCTTCAGCTTTGCGCCGGCTGCCTCCTGTTCGGGGCGCTCCATCTGGCCGCGATCTCCATTTCACCGCTGCCATACGGCATCAACGTGCACCTGGCCTCCAACAATGCCCTGGCCAAGGCCAAGGCCGCAGGCATCGCCTGGATCCGCATCGACGTCAACTGGAGCGTCATCGAGGCCAGCAAGGGAAGATACGCGTATACGGAAGTGGACCGCGTGGTCAACTACGCCGCCGCCAACGGCCTCTCCATCTACGCGTCCATCGGCTCCACCCCCGGCTGGGCCAACGGGAAAAAGGGCAGCACCTATCCCGCCGCCAATGTCCAGGATTGGAAAAATTTCGTTTCGCGCACCATCGCCCGCTACAAGAACCAGGTCAAGTACTGGGGCGTCTGGAACGAGCCCAATTTAAAAGACTTTTTTGCCTTGGGCAAGGACATCTACGTGCAGCAGGTCCTGTTGCCCGCCGTGCAGGCCATCCGCGTTTCCGACCCGGCCGCCTTCATCGTCGGGCCCGACCTCAGCCACAAGACCGCTCCCGGATCGGAATGGTATTTCTGGATGAAATACATCCTGGACAACGCCGGCGGACACTTCGATATCATTTCCCATCATATCTACGAGGACCTTGGGGTCTATTACATGTACGAGCTGCTGGAGGAGGGCGACAAGTTCATCCCGGCGGTAAAAACGATCGTCGAAGAATCGGGACAGGGGAACAAGCCTTTCTGGATCACCGAAACGGGCTGGAATACAAACAAATTCTCGGAAACCATGCAGGCCAACCGCTACCTGGACATGTTGCACGCCCGCGCACGCAAGAACTATCCGGGAAAAGTGTTTTTTTACGAGATCATCGACGATCCCAGGGCCAGCACCGGCCAATTCGGGATACTGCGCACCAACCTGGAGGCCAAACCGGCCTACAAAACATACAAGGACTACATCGCCGGACTATTGCCTGACCCCGGCAACCCCGACGAGGGCAAGACCAACAAGAAATGCTATGCCGAGCAGACGGCAGGCAACGGCGCGCCACTGGAACGGAACGAGTTGCTGCAGGCCCTGTTCCGCGCCCGGGACCTTCTTCGCGGCTACTCCACCCCCGCCAGCGCCGCGGTGGATATCTACTACGAATGGAACGAGGAGTTCCTGGCGCTCGCCCTGGCCGATTCCCGCATCTTCAATCTGGGGCGGGAGATCCTGCAGAAAACCCAGGCCCTGCTGGGCGACGGCAACTGGCATGCCCTGGAGCAGCCACTGCCCCGCGATCTGTATCACTGCGCCAGGGCCCTGATCGCCATCATCCGCGACGATCACCCGGATTCACCCCTGGCGCCCCTGGCCCGGCTGGCGGAAAGGAACCTGGTCGTGATCGGAAGCGCCTCTCCGCGCGACCTGCTGGAATTTTACCTGAAAGCGGACATCCTGGGAATCAAGAAAACCCGCTGAATGGGATTCTTCGCCGATCTTCATATCCACTCCCGCTACTCGCGCAGTACGTCCCCTGGGCTGGAATTGCCCGAACTGGCGCGCTGGGCCGTGATCAAAGGCCTCCGCGTCGTCGGCAGCGGCGACTTCACCCATCCCCTGTGGTTTGCCGGGCTGAAAAACTCCCTGCACGAAACCGTTCCCGGCCTCTACTCCCTGGAAACAGGCAGGCCGCGGATGTTCTTCATCCTGAGCGCGGAGATCTCCCTGATCTACAAGCAGGGCGGACGCGTGCGCAAGGTGCACCTCCTGCTGCTGGCCCCCTCGCTGGCCACCGTGGAAAAGATTAACGCCGCCCTGGGCTGCCGCTATAATCTCAACGCCGACGGCCGCCCCATATTGGGGATTTCGGCCCGCGAGATCAGCGCCGAGATCCTGGCCATCGACGACCGGGTGCTGATCATTCCCGCCCATATCTGGACTCCGTGGTTCTCCCTGCTGGGATCACGCTCCGGGTTCGACAGCCTGGAGGAATGTTTCGCCGAGGTCACTCCGTTCATCCATGCCGTGGAAACCGGCCTGTCGGCCGATCCGCCCATGCTGGCCCGCGTGTCATCGCTGCAGCCTTATACGATCCTTTCCAACTCCGACGCCCATTCGGCAGCGAACCTCGGGCGCGAGGCCAACGAGTTCGCTTGCCCTCTTTCCTATGACGGCATCGCCCGCGCCATCCGCGAAAACACGATCGTCCGCACCATCGAGTTTTTTCCCGAGCAGGGAAAATACCATCATGACGGACACCGCCTTTGCGGGGTGTCCCTGGCCCCGGACCAGACCCGGAAATTGGCCGGGCGCTGCCCGGTCTGCGGCAAGCCCCTGACCCTGGGGGTCCTCTACCGCGCCGGAGAGCTGGCCGATCGCGAAGCGCAGAACCGCGTGCCCTTCACCTATCAGATCCCCTTGAAACAGGTCCTCTCCCAGGTCCTGCACTGCGGGGAGAATTCTCAGAAGGTCAGCCGCCTCTATTTCGCGCTGATCGAGCGCCTGGGTCCGGAATTCACCATCCTGCAGGATACCTCCCTCGCCGTGCTCGCCGCCGAGGATGAGAAACTGGCCGCGGCCATCCAGGCCATGCGCGAAAACCGCGTCCAGCGCCAGCCCGGATATGACGGCGTATACGGCAGGATCACGCTGGCGACGACCGAGGACTGAACAATTGACTTTTACAGAAGAATATATTATTGTTTTTTTTAAACTAATTTCCTGGGAGGAAAAATGAAACAAAGAGCACTCACTGTACGGTTCGTTCTGTCAGTCGCCTTGATCGTTTTCTGCGGCATCTCCCTGCCGGCCAACGGCCTGAACCTCAACGGCTCGGGCTCCCGCGCCATGGGCATGGGCGGGGCCGTGATCTCCTGGACCAACGACGTCAGCCTCTTCTATTTCAACCCGGCCGGCGCGGCCAATGCCGAAGGCACTTGGATCTCCCTGTTCGAGACCAACCTGCTCCCCAGCGGCACCTATGTCGTCGCTCCAGCCGGCGTCGACGCCAAGACAGAAAGCAAGCTCTACCCTGCCGGCGCTCTCGGCTTCATCAAACCGTTGTCGGATAAGCTGACCATCGGCCTCGGCATCTACACGCCTTCGGGCACTGGCGCCACCTGGGACGGCGAGCAACTGAAGAACCTCGCCGGCGGCAAGGTCTATACCTGGGAGAGCTTTCTCGGCGTGGTCACCATTGCCCCGCTCGTGGCCTACAAGGTCAGCGACAAGCTTGCCTTCGGCGCCACGATCAACATCAACTACGGCATGATGGACATCAAGCGCCCGGGCGTGGGCCAGTACGAGGAGAGCCTGACCGGCATCGGCCTGGGCGCCACCTTCGGCATGCAATTCAAGCCCAGCGACAAGCTGGCCTTGGGCCTCAGCTACAAGCTCCCGGTCAATGTCACGCTCAAGGGTGACGCCACGATGGCCTCGGCCGCCCTGCTAGGCGCGGCCACCGAAAGCGAACTTACGCGCAAGACCACGCTGCCGATGTGGCTGGGCGCCGGCGTCAGCTTCATGCCCATGGACAAGCTGCGGCTGGCCTTTGACGTCAACTGGACCAACTGGAAGAAGCTGGACGAGATCCCGGCCGAGTTTTCCGACGCCAAATGGACCCTGCTCACGGGCCATCCGGTCTACAAGGCCGCTTTCAACCAGACCCTCGACCTGAAATGGGAGGACTGCATCCAGTTCCGCGTCGGAGCCGAATACATGCTCAACAAGGAGTGGGCGGTGCGCCTCGGCTACATGCGCGACCCCTCGCCCGCGCCGCTGGAGACGATGAACATCCTGCTGCCGCAGATCCCCTACAACATGTTCACCATCGGCGCCGGCTACACGGGCGCCAAGCTCAGCGTCAACGCCGCGCTGGAGATCCTGCGCGGCCAGGAGCAGACGGTGCCCTTCGCGGCCACCTCCAAGATGCCCGGCGTGCACAACATGAACATCATGGTGCCCAGCATCACCATCGCCTATCGTTTTAACTGACCGGTATTCCGTTCTGGCATAGCGGGGGCGCCGCAACGGCGCCCCCGCCTGTTTCTCTCCGTTCAGGGCAATTTTCCCGCCCGTGACAAGCCTTATTGTAAAATGGGCCAAAAAATAGTAAAATAGTCAATCATTCAACTCACTGCCATTTAGGAGAGCAAACATGACAGAAGAAAAGAAAAAAAGCAAAGCGCGCCCGGCTGAAAAATCCGCGGAAAAAAAGCAGCCGGTTGCCGCTGAAGATAAGCAGGCCCGCGAAGCAGGTAGCGGCGACAAGCAGGGCTCGGGCCCGGTGCCGGAAGTACGCGGGGATATCCCGGCCATCCGCCCCGGCGACGAGCTGAAAGTGTTCTACCGCGTCATCGAGGCCGGCAAGGAAAGGATCCAGACCTATGAAGGCACCGTGATCGCCATTAAAAATTCCGGTATCTCCAAAACCATCACCGTGCGCAAGAATTCCTTCGGCATCGCCGTGGAGAGGATATTCCCGCTGAATTCCAAGCTGGTCCAGAAGATCGAGGTTAAAAAACACACCAAGGTCAGAAGGGCCAAGCTGTTCTACCTGAGAAAGCTGAAAGGAAAAGCATCCCGCCTGAAAGAACTCAGGTAATGGCCGATTTTGCCATCGAGGCCGCGCTTCTCAGGCAAAAGCGGCGCTGGATCTGCGGACTGGACGAGGTGGGACGGGGATGCCTGTTCGGCCCCGTGGTCGCCGGGGCGGTGATCCTGGATCCCGGCAAACTGAATCCCGAATACGACGACTCGAAAAAGCTCTCCCCGGCGCGGCGCCGGCTCCTGGCGCGCGATATCTACGATAAGGCCCAGGCCTTTTCCATCGGCTGGTGCTGGAATGACGAGATCGACCGCTGCAACATCCTCGTGGCGACCCGGCGCGCCATGCTGCAGGCGTTCCGGCGGCTGCAGCTCAAGCCCGACTATGTGCTGGTCGACGCCATGGTCCCCGATTTTTTACCCGTGCCGGGCCAGGCCATCGTCAAGGGGGACGAAAAAAGCCTCTCCATCGCCGCCGCCTCGATCATCGCCAAGGTGTTCCGCGACCATCTGCTGGAAACATTTTCCCGGTTTTTCCCCGAATACGACCTGGCCCACAACAAGGGCTATCCTACCAAAAATCATATTAATGTGCTATTATGGCGAGGGGAAACAATTTTTCACAGGAAGAGTTTTAAACTGAAAAATGGCTGTTGAGAACCGATTAAAGACCTTGCAGCTGGCAGACAAGCTGTTCAAACAGGGCAAGATCGAAGCAGCCATCAAAGAATATCAAAAGATCATCGACGCCAAGCCCGACGACTTGGAGGTGCGCAGGATCATCGGCGACCTGTTCCTCAAGCTGAACAAGCTGCCCGAGGCGTTCAGGCAATTCGAATGGATTTCCGATTTTTACCTGAAGGAAGGGTTCTTCACCAAGGCCATCGCCATGTACAAGCGGATCACCCGCCTCGATCCCCAGAACGAAACGGTCTCATTCAAGCTGGCCGACCTGTATTCCAAGCAGGGCCTGACCATCGAGGCCAAGCAGATCTACCTGGAACTGGCCGAGGAATACAAGCGGCAGAACAACCAGAAAAAGGCACTGGGCATTTACAAAAAGATCCTGGAGCTGGACCGCAGCAACATCAAGATGCGCATCCTGCTGGCGGACAACTACCTGCGTGAAGGGATGAAGGAAGAGGCGGTCAACGAGTACCTGACGGCCAGCGATATCCTGATCAAGAAGAAGGAATTCGCGCAGACCGAGGAACTCCTGATGCAGACCTACGGCAAGGTCAAGCATCTGAAGATTTTCGAAAAGCTGATCTCCTGCTATGTCACCCAGGGCAACAGCAGCAAAGCCATCCAGATGCTGCGCAACCTCGGCGATGAGATATTCAAGCACTTGAACCTGCTGAAGATCCTCGGCGAGTTGTACTTCAAGAACAACCTCATCGAGGAGGCCGAACAGATCTACAAGCGGATCGCCGAGATCGACTCCAACGAGACCGAGGTGATCATGAAGCTCGGCAAGGTCTACCTGCAGCGCGAGGAGATCGACAAGGCCTACCAGCTGTTCCTGCCCACCATCGACCGCTTCATCGAAAAGGAAAAGTTCGACGAGGCCAACTCGCTGCTGCGCTTCATCATCACATCCAACAACTCCTACCTGCCGGCCCTGAACAAGCTGGCCGCGATCTTCAAGGCCACCAAGAAAACCAGCAGCCTGATCGCCCTTTACGAATCGCTGCTGCCGATCTATGAGCAGAAGAACATGAGGTCTGAATTGATCGGCATACTGAACGAGCTGATCGAGCTTTCGGATGCGCCTTTTGCCTACCAGGAGATGCTGGGACGCCTGACCGGCGAACCTGCGGCCGAGGAGGAAGAGAACAAGCAGGAGCGGGAATTCATCACCTTTCAACTGAACAATGCCGACCTGGCCCTGAAGAACAACAATTTCAAAAAGGCGATCGACCTGCTGAAAACAGCCCAGAACGCTTTCCCCAACAACATCGACATCCGCAACAAGCTGTTCGACGTCTTCCAGATGAGCAACGACATCGATGCCCTGCTGGCCGAGGGCATCGAACTTCTCAAGATATACAAGAAGGAGAACCGCGAAGAGGAATACAAGGTGATGCTCGACAAGCTGACCAAGCTCAAGCCGAACGACGAGCGCCTCCTGGACCTGAGCGGCCACGAGCGGACCAACATCGAGATCGATTTTGACCATGCCGAGATGATCGAGCAGATCAAGGAACTGCAGCAGCCTGGCCTGGGCGAGATGGAGATCGACGGGAACCGGGGAGAGGAGGAGGACATTTTCCTGCTCAAGGGCGAAGACAGCCTGCAGATGAAAACCGAAGCCGAGAGCAAGAAAGGCTTGTCCTCCCACCTGGCGGAGCTCGATTTTTATATCAGCGAGGGGTATTTCAGCAACGCCGAAAAAGCGCTGGAACGGTTGCGCAAGGAATACCCCGAGAGCCGGGAAGTGCAATCCCGCCTGGACCGGGTCAAGAAAGCCAAGGGTGTCCAGCCCGACAAGACCGACTCCATCCGCGTCAAGCCCGGCGTGACCGAAAAGATCGAGATCGAGTCCTCGATCTCCCAAGAGAGCGACATCCTGCAAAAATTCGAGGATTCACGGGTGGAGATCAAGCTCGACAACCTGCTGAATCCGTCCGACGAGAAGATCGTCTCCAACGATTTCGCCGAGATCGACAACCTGCAGTTCGAGATCGAGATGGAGGAGCCGGAAAGCAAGGAAGCCGCGCCACTGATCGAGATCGACCCGGAACAGATCATCCAGGCGCCGACCGGCAGCAAGAAAAGCACGGCCGTTGACCCCAGCTACATGGGCTCCAGCGCCGATTTCCTGGACATTGACAACATCTTCACCAGCGACGAAGCCCCGGCCGGCAGCGAATCGCCCTTCCGGGACATCGATGAGAGCGACCTTGCCGAGAGCGAGGTCGACATCCTGAAGAGCGAAAGCCTCTTCCTCGAGGAAGAGGATTTTTTCGAGTCGGAAAAGCTGGTCACCCAGGAGCTGAGCGCCATCAGGCACTGGGTCGAGGAGCTGCAGAAGCAGCGGACCTCCACCATCGAGAAGAACATGATGGAGATCTTCAAGGAATTCAAGAAAGGCGTGGACGAAAAGATCGGCCAGGAAGACTACGACACGCGCTACAACCTGGGCATCGCCTACAAGGAGATGGGGCTGATCGAGGAAGCCATCCACGAGTTCCTTATTTCTTCCAAGCATCCCTTGAAATTCTTCGACTCGGCAGGCCTGCTGGGCATCTGCTTCCGCGAAAAAGGCATGATGGACGAAGCGATCAACTGGTTCGAGAAGGCCCTGGGCTCCCCGGATCGCAAAGATGACGAGTACAACGCCGTGAAGTATGAGCTGGTCCAGACGGCTAAATTGAAGGATGATTTCCTCTATGCCAAGAAACTGGCTTTCGAGATTCTGAAGAAGGACCCCAACTATCGCGACATCAAAGCGGTCTTTGCGGAATTGCAGGACAAATAATTGCCGGCATAACCGCCTTTTGCGCTGCGCCTCATTTTCCCCCAGGATGCCGGCAGGGTTATCAGCCTGACCCGTATTCAGCGCGATTTTCGGGGGTTTCCCCCTATCGCCCGGGAAAAAGATATCACATTTTTCCCTATTGAATCGTAGATCCATCATCACTATAGTTCAAGCTTGCAGCGGAATTCCCGCAACGCAGGCCCGTGGCGAAGGAGGCCAGGGAGCAGGTGAAATGACCGAGTCGGGTCACGATATCGGATAAGTATTGCCGGCCGGGTTCGGAGAGTGCGATGAACCAGTCAAAACAGCCCCGCTCAGTCCACTGAGTCCCGAGGACAGGGAAGACTAGACTTTGCTCCAGCGCTTCATTACTCAGGGCGACCGGGTCTTCGACCGCTGGCAAAAGGAAACGCTCACACTGAAGACCATTCCGGGCACTCCCGGGAACCTGGACCGCCTCCATGGCATTTTCGCCTTCCAGTCCAGCCTGCTGCAGAACATCGTGGAGGTGCGCCCGGACAACTTCCATATCCGCGTCCTGACGCAGCCGTTCAATCCCAGCCGCCCCGACTCCCTGGCAAAACTGCCGGCGCGAACAGCGGCGCGTGCCATGCGGCAGGCTCTGGCTCTCCTGGCCGCCGCGGATGAATGGGGCATGGATTTCGTGGATTTTTCCCGGTTCCAGCTCCTGCCGGACGGCACGCTGCGCTTCGCTTGGAAGCTGGCGCCCCAGGTATTGCCGCTGCCCGCGGCCATCAACACCTTTTTCGAGCGCCATGCTCAAGCACGCATCACGGCTGCGGCCGGCAAACAGGGGAAAACCCCGGAAGGCGTTCTCTCCCCGTTCACCGGGAATGCGGCCTACCTTTGCCGTCGCGAGGAATTTGCGTCCAACCTGCTGCATCCCGCCCCCCCGCACGGCTTGAGATCCAGCGCCAATACCAAGATCCGGATCAATACCCGGTTCCCCTGGCAGGGAGCCGTCGCCCGCGACAACCTGTTCCACAACCTGAAGGACGCCGAGACCCTGCTGTTGCATATCGATCTCGCCGACCAGACGCTGAGCAACCAGATCTCCGCCCTGACCAGGAGAACGAACATCGCGGAGGATGACTTGGCTTCCCAGGCGCAGGAATTCCGCCTTTTCCTGAAGAAGTCGGTTTTTCGGGGAACCGTCCTCCTCCTAAGCCGCCTGGCACGCAAGGAAGACGACCGCCTGCTGCGCTTCCTGCTGGAGTCGGGCGACATCTCCGGACTGACCGCCATTCTCTTCAACGACACGACCGCCTGCGAGTGCGACCTGGAGTTCAACGAAAGTCCGCAGGACCTTTTGGCCAAACACCTGCCGCCGCTGTATGGCGGCACACGGCCGACCGAATTGGAAGACGGCGATCGAGAGCTGCTGGAATGCCTCCTCGGCATCGGGGTCCCTGTTCCCCGGGAAGTGGCCTGCCTGCTGGCCACCCAGGGTGACGGCACAGCGAAGCTGCTGCCAGCCACCCAAGGTGACGGCACAGCGAAGCTGCTGCCAGCCACCCAAGGGGACGGAGGTCCCAACCCGGCCGGCCTGGATGGCAATGCGCGCATTGCCGCCCTGCTGAACGATCAACGCCTCATGGAGAGCAAGGAACGCCAGGGCCTGGTGGTGAACCTGGCGGGCTGCCCGCCGCTCTCCCGCCGCGATGCCAATGCAGCGCTGGCCTGGCTCGCCGTGAACAGCGAATGGGCATATGCCCGCATCGCCCATTTTATCGCCGGCAACCACCAGGCGGCACTGGAAGATTATCTGCGAAACACGGCGCGGGAGTCATCGGCTCCGATCGCGCCCGGCCCGGCCGCCGACCTGCTGTGCGACTACCTGTCCCAGCAGCCCCCAGGCGGCAGGGCGCTCGAATACGGGATCGACATCCTGATCCAGGGCAATTGCCTGAGCCGGGCCGCACAGGTTTTGCAGGCCGTCCCGGGGGTCGCCGCGCCCGGTATCCGCTTGAAGAAAGCCCACCTGGCCATGCGCCGCAAGGACTACCGGGAACTCGGGCGGCTGCTGTCAGGGATGGCGTCCCCGGCTGAGGAGTATCGCGATGAGTGGCTGTACCTGAACGTCATCCTCCACGAGAAGCTCTCGCAAAAAAGCAAGGCCGCGGCCTGCGCCAGGAAGATCAGGTCGCCTTACTACCGCCACCTGTCCTCCATCCCGCTCAGCGACCGCAGCATCTACAATCGCGACTTCGCCATGGCCAGGGCCCAGCTGGGCGCTGCCCTTGATTTTTTCATTGCCGGCAAGCGCCGCCGGGAGGAGATCGAGACCCGAAGCCAGATGGCCAAGCTCCTGCGCGAAGAGGGCGATGTGGAGAGCTCCGAGTCCATGTACAAGACCCTCTTCGTCCAGGGCGAAGCGGACGGCCTGGCCTTGAGTTCGGCCGGCGCCGCCGTGGACCTGGGGAACCTGTACGCCGAGAATGATGACGATTTCCAGGCCGAGTGCTGGTACCAGAAAGCGGGACGGCTGTACACCCGTGAAAAGAACAACGACGGCCTTATGCTGGTGAACGCCAACCTGGTCAACGTTTTCCTGGCCAAGGGCGATTGGCGCCAGGCCGACAAGCTGCTGCGCGAAATCCTGGCCTGGGACGAGGATAAAAAGCTGCTGGATTCCAGCGCCATCGACCTGTTGAACTGGGCCGAGCTGGAAACGCTGCGCCTGCACGGAGAAAAGGCGCAGAAATTGATCGATCGCGCCGAAGCGATCTTCCGCAGCAGCGCCAACCGCAAGGGGCTTACCGAGTGCGCATTCCTGAGGGGCCGCCTCGGCGGTTTCGAGCAAAAATTTCCGCCGGCGCCGCCGCGCTGGGGCCACGAATTCAGCAAGGACCAAAAGGCCGTCATCCTCCTGTGCCAACGGTTCGCCGCCGGGGTCGATGGCCGGGAAGCGGAGATGTTCCGCCGGCTGCAGGGCATCGGTTCCAGGAAGATGCGCTTTGAAGCGCTGCGGCTGCTGCTGATGAAATTCCGCAGGAACGAATGGCTGGAGCGCTTCAGGGAATTGGCCTGGGAGCTGTCGCTGCAGGCGAAGAATTATTTTTACTACGAATATTGGTATATGTTCTTCGACTTGGCGCCGGGAGAGCCGGTTGCCGCCCGGCGCGAAGAATTCCTGGCCATGTATGATTTTTTCACCGTCAACCAGCGCTCCGTTTCCCCCAGGCTCGCCTGTCTGCGCCAGCAGGACGAAGAGAAAGAAAAGGGACTCGGGCTCTTCGCCGATGCGCGCCTGGTCGAGCAATGCCGGCAATGGCGCCTGCCCCTCGACTTTTTCAACAGTTTTTCCCGCGAGATCTCCAAGGCGGCGCCGGTCGACTGGCTGGTCATGGCCATACATGAAAAGGAGCAGCCGCTCTTCCGCTTTGCCAGCTCCGACCAGTTCCGCGGCCTGGGGGACGAGATGCTGCAGGATGCCAGGGCAACGCCCTTTGACCAGAACCACACCCTGCCCGAGGTGCAGGCGAAATATCGCAGCCCGGAAAGGCTCTTCTACCCCTACGCCAATACCCGGCTGATCCGCTGGCCGCTGGCCGATGACATCCTCGCCTGCCTGGTCGCCGGCTCCAGGGACGAATCCCTGTACTTCCAGGATTTTTCCGAGCGCCACCGGGAAACGTTCAGGAAATTCTCGCTGCTGTTCCGCAATTTCCTGCGCAATGAATACCGCATCGACGAGAAACTGGACTTCATCGTCGGCGCATCGGAAAAGATCAGGGAGATGAAGCGCTTGATCGCCCAGGTCAGCAAAGTGGACTTCTCCCTGCTGGTCAGTGGCGAAAGCGGCAGCGGCAAGGAACTGGTGGCCCGAGCCGTCCACCGGCTCGGCCCCAGGGCCGGGCAACCCTTCATTTCGGTCAATGCCGCGGCGATACCGGACACCCTGTTGGAAGCGGAATTGTTCGGCTATAAAAAGGGGGCGTTCAGCGGCGCTGCCGAGAGCCGCGTCGGCCTTCTGGAAGCAGCCGACCGCGGCACCCTTTTCCTGGACGAGATAGCCGACCTGCCCCTGGCGCTGCAGGCCAAGCTGCTGCGGGCGCTGCAGGAAAGAGAGATCCGCCGGCTGGGCGAGAACAAGACCGTCGCCATCGACGTGCGCCTGATTTCCGCCAGCAACCGGGACCTCGGCGAACTGATCCGCAAAGAGCTGTTCCGCGCGGACCTATTCTACCGCCTCCAGGACCTGACGATCCGCATCCCCCCCCTGCGCGAGCGCCGCGAGGATATTCCCCTGCTCATCGGCCATTTCCTCAGGAAATACGGCTATCCCGGGCAGGAAGCGGCGCGCCTGCAAGCCATGGCGGACATGTTCCGCGCCGACGATTTCCCCGGCAACGTGCGCGAGCTGGAATCCAGGATCAAGAACATGATCACGTTCAACCCGGAACTGGAGTTCCCGGCCGGGGAGGAGCGGGAGCCGTTCAGCTGGAAGAATGCGCGGCAGGAGCACGATAAGGAACTGCTGCTGAAGACCCTGAGGGAACTGGACTGGCATAAGAACAGGACCGCGGAAAAACTGGGTATCAGCCGCATGGCCTTGTTCAACCTGCTGAAGAAGTACCGGATCGGGCCATGACCGCACGGCTGCTGAAAAAAGCGGGACAGTTCCTGCTCTTCATCTGGGCGGCGGGCAGCCTGACCTTCTTCATGGCGCGCTCGGTCCCCGGCGACCCGCTGCTGGCCATCCTGGGGCCAAACCCGAACACTCAGGATGTCCTGCGCCTGCAGCGTTCGCTGCAGCTGGACCGGCCGCTGGCCGCGCAATACGCCCGCTTCCTTGCCCGGCTGGCCGTCCTCGACCTCGGGGAATCGTTGGTCGACCGCAGGCCCGTCATGGCCACCATGTTGAAATACCTGCCGAACACGGCCCTGCTGGCCCTGGCCGCCATGACGCTCACGGTGCCGCTTTCGCTGCTGCTGGGATTCCTTTCCGCCTACAAGGAAAGCCGGTTCTGGGCGGGGCTGGCCCTGGCCTTCTCGGTGACCGGGCTGGCGGTCCCGGTTTTCCTGATCGGCCTTTTCCTGATCCTGATCTTCTCGCTGGAACTGGGGATCTTCCCCGTCTCGGGAAGCGGCGGCGGCGAATTCATCGTCCTGCCGGCCCTGACGCTGGCGATTCCGCTTGGCGCTTTTCTTACGCGCCTGGTACGGGCGGTCCTCATGGAGGAAGCGCACCGCCCCTATGTGCTGCTGGCCATGGCCAAAGGGCTGTCGCGGGCCCAGGTCTACAGGCGCCACATCCTGAGGAACGCGCTGGTCCCCATCGTCACGCTGGCCGGCATGCAGGCCGGCTCGCTGCTCAGCGGCGCCATCGTCGTCGAGAGCGTTTTTTCCTGGCCCGGCATCGGCACCTTGCTTGTCCACGCCGTCCGCCAGCGCGATTTCCCCATGATCCAGGGAACGGTCCTGCTGCTGGCTTCCCTGTACCTTGTGCTGAACTTGCTGGTCGACTGCTCCTACCCGCTGCTCGACCCGCGCATCGGCCATGATCGGGCTGGATAGCGGCAACCCTAACTTCCGCCTGGGTGTCCTGGTCCTGGCCGGGCTCGGCGCCGGGCTCGGCGCCGCGGTCCTGGTCGGGGGCATCGACCTGGACCTGCACATGCGGCTGCGTCTGCATGCGCCGTCGATAGGCCACCTGCTGGGAACCGATGCCCTCGGGCGCGACAT
>JBGSPO010000170.1:0-12430 GCA_041738575.1 Candidatus Aminicenantia bacterium | reverse complement strand
GTGGTGGCCGCCCTGCCCGGCGCCGACCGCGAGGCGCTCAGCTCCCTGGCCGACGAGATCAAGAACCGCACCCGCGGCATCGCCATCCTCTTCGCCAACGGCGACGGCCGCTCCCTGGTCGTGGCCTCGGTCTTCAAGGGCTTGACAGGCAAATTTGACGCGAATATAATCATCAAGAAGGTCGCACCCCTGATCAACGGCAAAGGCGGCGGCAGGAGCGATTTTGCCCAGGCGGGCGGCGAGCCCATCGCCGACCCGGAGTTGCTGAAGGAAAAGATCGGTCGTGCCCTGCGGGAGAGCCATGAAGCGTAACCTTATCGTGTTCTGCTGCGCCTGGCTCATTGCATCCGGCCTCCATGCCGCCCTGGTAGTCCGCCAGGACAAGAACGGCCACATCGTCCTCTCCAACACCCTGGACCGCATCGCCGGCGGCAAGAACGGCATCTCCTTCCTCCCCCCTTCCCGCTCCCATGCCGTGCCCCTGCAATACAAGCAGAAGATCCAGACCCTGACCGAGAAGCACAACCTGCGCGAGGACCTGGTCCTGGCCGTGGCCAGGGCCGAATCGAGCTTCAACCCGCTGGCCGTTTCCGCCAAGGGCGCGGTGGGCATCATGCAACTGATGAAGGAAACCGCCCGCCAGTATGGGGTGATCAACCGCTACAACGCCCATGAGAACATCGAGGGCGGAGTGAAGCATTTGAAATACCTGTACGAAAAATACCGGGGCAATATCCCCCTGACCCTGGCCGCTTACAACGCCGGCGAAGAGGCCGTCAGCAAGTACAACGGCGTCCCGCCCTATAACGAGACGCGGAACTATATCCGCCGCGTGATGTCGTTGATGGGCATGAGCTATACCCTGTCGTCACCGGCGCCCGCCAGGACCAAGATCTACAAGTACATCACTCCCGCCGGCAAGACCATCATCACCGACTGCCTGCCGGCCGACATCGGCGGCACCGTCGAAGTCATCAATTAGGAACGCAATTTGCCCCCTAGCAACGCCAAACCCCTTGCGGGACTCGGAAAAAGCGTGCTTCTGGGCGGCGGTGCCTCGGGAATCCTCTCTATTTTCCCGGGGCTGAACCTGCTCAACCTTTTTTTCATGACCTGGATCGTCCTGGGTGCCGGCTTGACCATCCACATGCTTTACCGGTCCAATCCCTCTCTGGGCCGCGGTGACGCCCTGCTGGCCGGCGCTTTGAGCGGCCTTACCGGGGGCGGCATCTTCGCCGTCCTGGGTTTTGTCTCCATCGCCGGGCTCTCCCAGGAAAAGCTGGAAATGATGATCGAGTCGGCCCGGGCCATGGCGCCCTTCCTCGCCGAAGGCCAGGCCGCGATCATGGCCACCGGCTCGTTCAAGGCCATGATGGCCCTGGCCATCGGGGTGTTCCTGCTGCTGGCCATCGCCGCCGGAGCGCTCGCCGGGCTGGCCGCCCGCAGGATTTTACGCCCGACGGGGGACGAGCGCCGATGAACAAGGTCCATGTCATCGTCAATCCCAATTCCGCCAACGGCCGGACCGGCAGGCGCTGGGAAGCGATCAAGGGGGCCATCCGCGCCCACTTTCGGGAATTCAAGTTCAGCTTCACCGAGAAGCCGCGCCAGGCGACGGAGATCGCCCGCGAGCTGCTGCGGGACGGGTTCGACCTGCTCATCGCCGTCGGCGGGGACGGCACGCTGAATGAGATCAGCAGCGGTTTTTTTCATCCCCAGTCCGGGCAGGCCATCAACAACGATGCCGCGGTGGGCATCATTCCATCGGGGACCGGCTCTGATTTCATCCGTTTCATGAAGGTTCCCCGCGAATTCGACAAGTCGGCAGCGCGCATCAAGAATGCCAAGAGCCGCAAGATCGACATGGGCCGCATCACCTACCTCGCAGCCGGAGGCGGTCCCAAGGCGCAATATTTCATCAACGTGGCCGATTTCGGCCTGGGGGCGGAAGTGATCCGCAATATCGCCTCGATCGACTCCTCCCGGCGCGGTGCCTTCACATACTACCGCGGCCTGCTGGCCACCATGATGAAATACCGCAGCAAGAAAGTGCGCCTGACCCTCGACGATGGCCGGCAACTGCAGGGCGAATACCTGATCGGGGCCGTGGCCAACGGGCGCATCTTCGGCGGCGGCATGGTCATCGCCCCCCAGGCTGAGCCCGACGACGGCTATTTCGACCTGGTGCTCATCGAGCCCATGAAGAAGCTTGAGATACTGGCCAATTCCCGCCTGCTCTATGCCGGGACCATCGCCCGCAACCCCAAGGTCCACATCCTCAAGGCCCGCAAGATCCAGGTGGACTCCCCCGACGAGGTTCATATCGAATTTGACGGCGAGGTGGGAGAAAAGCTGCCCGCCGAGTTCGCCATCGTGGAAAAAGCCCTGAACCTGAGGATCTGAGGCACAATGTGAATTTCAAGAACAAGGCCGCCGTCATCCTCACTGTCCTGCTGGTCAGCCTGGCCTTTTCCGCCTGCTCCCGGCCAGGCGGCGGCGCCGCGGAGCCCAGAACAAAAAGCCCGCGCAAGCTGCGGGCGATCATCGTCCCCCAGCCCGGGTCACTGCTCCCGCACGAAGGCGTCTATTACGTCGACGGCCAGCTCAGCGACGCCATTTTCAACAACCTGGTCTTCGCCAACTACATGGGCAGCCTCTCGCCGGAACTCGCCGAGAATTGGGAGATCTCCCCGGACCACCGGCAGTACACGTTCCACCTGCGCCGGGGGGTACGCTTCCACGACGGCCGGCCGTTCACTGCCGCCGACGTGGTGTTCACCCTGGAGAACCTGATCCGCAAGGCCCAGGGCAAATACGCCGAGATCAATTATATCGAGGGCTGCGAGGATTTCCTGGGCAGGCGCACCCCCCACGCGCGCGGCATCCGCATACTTGACGACCATACGGTGCAACTCCGCCTGAACGCGGAATTCAAGTTCTTCCTGCCCTTCCTGGCGGCCGAATACACGGCGATCATCCCCGCCGACTACGCCGGGAAAAGCGAGGAGGATTTCCGCTGGCACCCGGTCGGCACCGGTCCCTTCAGCCTGGCAGGCACCGCGAACCGGACCGTCGGCTCGAGGCAGTATCGCGTCTACACCCTGGAAAAGAACCGGAAGTATTTTGCCGCCGCGGGCAACATCGATGCCATCGATCTATACACGACCAACACGGCCATCAACGCCGCCATCTTCGAGCACTTCGACCTGCTGTTCATATCCGACAGCGAGATGCCCGCATTGTCCGCAAAGCCCGAGTTCAAGATAGTCAATTCTTCCCCCTCCATCCTCAATTTCCTGATCCTGAACCCGGGCGAGAACGACTGGATGCGGCAGCTGCAGGTGCGGCAGCTCGTCTATTACGCCATCAACCGCGAGAAACTGGTGCGCGATGTCTTCCAGAATCAGGCCATGCCCGCTCACTCCATGATCCCGTTCGGGCTGCTCGGGCACAACCCCTATTACCGCCTGGATTACTCGCGCGCCGCGGCCATCCGCTCGGCGCTTCCCCGGGGCCGCATCTCCTTCACCCTACTGACGGTAGCCAAGGATCGCAGGCGGCAGGTGGGGGAATTCGTGCGCCGCGAGCTGGCCAAGTTCGACGTCGATGTGAAGCTCATCACCATGAACGACCAGTTCGAGTATTTCACCAGCAAGATCTACGATACCGCTGCCAGCGTCATCATGGGCGGCATCCCGGACTACCCGTCCTCCTATCATTTCCTCTCGCACCTGGTGGAGCCCAACGGATATTACAATGTCCGCAAGTTCTCCCTGCCCTGGCTGCAGGCAGGGATCCAGGCCCTGCCGAGCATGAGCACGGTCAACGAAGCCCGGGCGCTGGCCGAGATCAGCGCGGCCTGCGAACGCGAGGCGCTGTACGTTCCCCTGTACCACTACTCCAATTTCGTCGCCATGCGCAATAATATCAAAGCCATCACGTTCAAGTACGGTGAGGTCGCCGATTTGGCCCGCCTGGAGGTCATCGAATGAATACGTCGCTCAACCGTATCAAGGACTCGCTGCTGGCCGGCCAGCCGATTGTGCAGGTCGTGTCCTTCGAGGAAAAGCGGGTCGAGGGCTTCCTGAAAAAGCTCTGCCAGCAAACCCTGAAGAACCAAAATTTTTACGCCTGGGACAGCCACAACGGCCTCAGCCGAGGCGATGCCCCGGTCGCGGACGGCATCGATCCCGTGCGGGCCCTGGACATGGCGCTGGCCGGGAGCGAGCCGGCCTTCTTTGTTTTCAAGGACCTGACGCCGCTCCTGCGCAACTCCCCGGGGCTCATCCGCCAGGTGCGTGAATGCTACCTGCAGTTCAAGAACAGCCGCAAGTTCCTCTTTCTGCTGTCACCCGACGACTACCTGCCGGCCAGCCTGAAAAAAGAGGTGGACATCATCCAGTTCGAGCTCCCCGACTACGAGGAGCTCGAGGCCCTGTGCAGCAAGTTCCTCGACTCCCTGGCCAAGGCCGGCGCCCAGATCCAGCTCAGCGACGAGGAGCGGAGGAATTTCGTCACCGCCGTGCAGGGGCTGACCCTGGATGAGGCCTACAAGGCGTACATGAAGGCGTTCCAGGGGCAGCCGCGCATCGCCATCGGCCTGATCGAGAAGATCCACCATGAAAAGAAGCAGCTGATCCTGAAGGAGAACGTGCTGGAGTATTTCACCCACGTTCTGACCATGGAGGACATGGGCGGGCTGGACAAGCTGAAGGACTGGCTGCTGAAAAGAAAAAAAGCTTTTTCCAAGGAGGCGCGCGAGTTCGGCCTGGACAGGCCCAAGGGCATCCTGACCATGGGCGTCACCGGCTGCGGCAAGAGCCTGGCCTCCAAGGTCATCGCCACCCTGTGGAACCTGCCCCTGTTCCGCATGGACATGAACCTGGTCTATTCCGGCATCGCCGGCCCCCCCGAGGAGGTCTTTGCCCGCTCGCTGAAGACCATGGACTCGGTGGCGCCGGCCATCCTGTGGATCGACGAGATCGAGAGCGGCATCAGCGACAAGTCAACGGACAGCTCCTCCTCGCGCATCCTGGGCTACTTCCTGACCTGGATGCAGGAGCACACCTCGGAGATCTTCATCGCCGCCACGGCCAACCGCATCGACCTGCTGCCGGCCGAGCTGCTGCGCCGCGGCCGCTTCGACCAGATCTTCTTCATCGACCTGCCCACGCGCAAGGAGCGCGAGGAGATCTTCAAGATCCACCTGACCAAGCGCGGCAACGACCTGGGCAACTACAACATCCCGCAGCTGGCCCAGATCACCAAGAACTGGTCCGGCTCGGAGATCGAGCAGGTGATCATCTCCGGCATGTACGAAGCCTTCGCCGCCGGCCGCAAGCTGAACGAGGACGACCTCTTCGTCATCTTCGGCAGTTCGGTGCCGCTGGCCACGACCATGGAGGAACAGATCAAGAAGGTCCGGAGCTGGGCCCACAACCGCGCCGTGCGCGCCACGACCGACAAGGAATACTAACAGTTCCAAGGGAAGTCAAAGGGAAAGGCAGAGGGAAGAGTGAAGGAAAGGCAGAGTGAAAAAGCCTTGGCAGCGCTCCTTTCAGCGCTTTTCCCCACTTTCTCTTCCCTCATTCTTCACTCTCTCTTCCCTTTTCTTCCCTGAGCCCATTCTATGGGGATCGCTCCTCCGCTATTCGCCTGCGACGTCATGCTGGGGAGCACCGCCAAGTGGCTGCGCCTGCTGGGCTTCGACACCTTCTATGACAACCATGCCGATGATGCGGACCTGAAAAAGCTGTGCCGCGAGCAGGCCCGCGTGCTGCTGACCAAGGACGTGGCCCTTCATGAATCCATGCCTGCCGGCTGCAGCCGCCGGGTCGAGGCCGTCTATCCCCGCCAGCAGCTCGAGGAAATCGTCTCGGCTTTCCGCCTGGAGCACTTCACCCTCCCGCCGCGCTGCCCCGTTTGCAACGGCGAGCTGGCTTCGATAGCGAAGGAATTGGTAAGGGACCTGGTCCCGCCTTTTGTCTTCCGCACCCAGCCGCATTTCCAGCGCTGTTCGCGCTGCCGGAAGATCTACTGGCCTGGAACGCACCTGCGGAAAATAACCGATCGGATCGGGTTGGTCAGGAAAGCTTCCGGTTGATCAGCGTGGCCTGGTAGGCGGCGCCGAAGCCGTTGTCGATGTTGACCACCGAGATGCCTCCGGCGCAGGAGTTGAGCATGGAAAGCAGGGCGGCCACGCCGCCGAAATTGGCCCCGTAGCCCACCGAGGTCGGCACGGCGATGATCGGCGTCGAGGTCAGCCCGGCGACGACCGAGGGCAGCGCTCCCTCCATGCCGGCCACGGTGATGATCACGGCATAGTGATTCAACTTTTTCTGCAGGCTGAGAACCCGGGCCAGGCAGGCAACTCCCACGTCGTATTCCTTTTCGGTCTTGTTTCCCAGGTAGCGGGAGGAGACATAGGCTTCCTCGGCGACTTTTTCGTCGGAGGCACCGGCGGACAGCACCAGGATTTTGCCCTTGTTGACGGCCTGGGGCGGACGGTCGCGGGTGATGATGCGGGCAGCCTCGTGATAGCGCAGCCCGGGGAAATCCCTCAGCAATTCCCCGCTGCGACCGGGGTCGATGCGCGTGATGAGGATTTCCTCGCCCATCTCGGAAAATTTTTTCACGATGCGCCGCAGCTGCTCCACGGACTTCCCCATTCCGAAAACGACCTCGGGAATTCCGCGGCGCAGCTTGCGGTGGAAATCCAGCTTGATATGCTTCTCATTGCTGAAGGGGAAATTCTGCAGGAAAGCGAGGAAATCCCTTTCGGACAGGCGACCGGCCTGGAGTTCCCTACTCTTTTGGCGTAGAATTTCCTTCATGTGGATGCGGCAGGCGTTCCGGTCGCGGCGGATGGCCGTCCCCGTCGGCGCGCCCCCGCCCTTCACGGTACTTGCGCTGGCGCTGGAACAGCGGATGGGGGCGGTAGGGGAACTTGACCAGCTGGGGATCGATGCCGATGACGTTCTGCCAGCGGTTGTTGCCCAGCCCCTCGTGGAAAGCCATCTCCAGGTAGGGCACGTCATCGGGATTGAAGCCCATCACGTGGGTGGCCAGCGCATCGGCGGCCACGGCATCCTCGGAGGCGACGGCAAAGCCGTGGAACACCGGGCTGCCCTTGATCGGGCCCTTGCCCTCCATGCCGTACAGCCCGTCGATGAGCACCAGCGACGGCGGGATGCGCTTCAGCAGCGCGACAAAGTTGCGGTTGGCGCACTGCACGAGCTGGAAGTATTTCTCGCTCTGGGAGAAATTGATGCGCTTCATCTCCGGCGCTGTCGCGCCGAACATGAGCACGCGCTGCTCCGGCTTGACGAAGCCGATCAGGTTGGGAATGGAAAGCGAGACCGGAAAAATGTTGTGCGTCTTGGGCGGCACGACCGAAATCAGGTAGTCGGCCGGAAAGCGACAGAACTGGACCTGCTGGGGACCGCTGACCGTCTCGACCGGCAGGGTCTCCTCGTGGGGTAGCTCGTCGAGGTCGCACAACCGGGCCCCCTGCAGCTCGACCTCCTTGTACTTGAACTTGTAGAAGATGTCCCAGGTGGTCTTGGAGGAAAAATAGGCCCCGTCCGAGCCTTCCACGACCGTGATCTGCCGGATGGCGAATTTTTCCCGCAGATACTGGATCAGGGACTCCACGGTCTCATAGTGGGTGTTGGCGTAGATTTCCTTGGCCCCGGACAGGTTGATCTTGATGGCCACCCGGTCGCTGGCGCGGATGGCCAGGAAGGGAGCGATCAAGTCCATGATCTTGCGGACAAATTCGTTCTGCTTGGTTTCCTTGATCAGGACAATTTCTTTGCGCTTCATATTGGCCAGTCCCGGGACTCGGACCGCAGGACCTGTTTCACTCGGGGATCCCCTGTCCTCGCAAAATCCTTGCTAATCAATGATCCGGAAAGGGATCGTGAAAACGCCCTTGGACTGCCCGCCCTGGTGGTTGTCCGCCAGCTCGATGGCCAGGATATAATCCCCGGCGGCAAGCGGGGACGCCTGGCCTTTGTCTTTTTTGATGAACTCGATGGGCTGATAAAAATAGGGGTTGGCCAGCTGCACCGGCTCGAACCTGGCCAGGGACTCCTTGCTGCTGCGGATCTCCAGCACGGCGGAGATGTTCCACGGCTCGGCCTCCTGCGCCGCTGCCGCTCCCAGGACAAAGAAGGTCAGGATCGGTTTATCGCCGCTGCGGAACGGCTTGTCGCCCCAGGGAAAGAAATCGAGGGCTGCCGGCCCGTTCTCGTACTTGTTCTTCACCACGGTGAAGCGCACCTCGGGCTGCAGCAGCTGCTGGACCTCGGAATAGAATACCGGCGCCGATATCCTGAGCTCTTTGGCCGGGACGACGATGTCGCTCAGCCGCAGTTCCGGGATGCGCAAGGGGATGATCTGCGTGCCATCGAGTGTGTTGTCGACGCGGCAGATATCCATGTGCACTTCATAATCCCCCGGCTCCAGGATGGTGCCGAATGAATAATATGACGTGGCTGTGCCGTCGAAGGGGATGCGGGCGCGGTATTCCTGGACGACCCGCTTTTCCTTGAGCACCCGCATGAACAGGTTATGGTAATTTTCCGGGAAAACCAGCGGCGGCGCTTGCCATTTTTTCTTGTCTTCCTCTTTCCTGATTTTCTTGTTGATTTCTTCCAGTTTTTTTAATTCTGCGGCGATGCGCTCGTCATACTGCTTCTGGATGCGTTCCTTCATGCCCGCGGCATCGTCGTCCAGGTCCGCGCTGAAGGCCACGTTCACGTAGACCGACTTCTCCAAGGCCCAAAAATAGGAGCCCAGGGGGCGGATGTGGAATACGCCGTTGGCCGTACCCGTTTTCTGCAGCCCGTCCAGGCTATGGCTCACGCTTGCGGGAATGGGGGCCTTGACCGCCTCCTGGGCGGCGAGGGCCACGCTCAAGAGCAGCACCAGCGCCAGCCAAACCGCGCGCGATGGGATAGTACGCATTGGGCCTCCTCGATCTTGCACGGTCAATTATACTCCAAACAACGCCATTATTCCAGTTGCCGCCCTGCAACTTCGCCCCGACTTTTGCGATCAGGCGCCCGCTGCACTGCCGCTCGCCGTCGGTTATTTTACCTTGGAGAAGGCGTCGACGATGGCCTTGGCCGTGCCGAAATCAGGCGAGTCGGGCGCCAGTTCCATGAAGCGCTTAAGCGCTGCCAGCGCCTCGGGGATCTGGTTCAGTGCCGTGTGCGTCATGCCCAGCTGGTAGTGGCCCTCGGCGAAATCACCGTCGATCTCCACGGCGCGCTTGAAATACTTGATGGCCAGGTCATTCTTGTTGTTGTTGGTCAGGTTGGCGCCGATATTGTACAGCGTGTCGATGTCCTTGATCTCATCGAAGGGGATCTTGCCATACCACTCCATCGCCTTCTCCATGTCCATGGCGTTGACGTAGGAGTTGCCGATCAGGGTCATGGTCTCGGCGCTGCTGGGTTGTTTCTCGTAGAGCTTCAGGTAATTCTCGCTGGCCCTGCCGTAGTTCTCCATGGCGAAATAACAGTTGCCGATATTTTTGTAGATGATGAACACGCCGGGGTTCCTGGCCAGGATCTCCTCGTAGGCCTTCAGGGCTTCCGCGTACTTCTTCTCGGCGAAGAGCAGATTGCCTTTTTCAAGCTCGGTCACGAGGTCGTTGGTCAGGGCGAGGCCTGCGATCTTGGCCAGGCGAACCTCGATCTCCACCTGCTTGGCCCCGGGCGTTTCATCGACCCGGTAGCTGATCTTCTTCGTCTCGTATCCCGCCTTTTCAAAATCGATGTTCCAGGAACCGCCGCGCAGGTATAGCGCCTTCCAGGTGCCATCGCTCGCCGTTTTGGGGTTGGGGGTGAAATAACCCTGGGCCTTGACCGAAAACAGCTTGACCGTCACGTCCGCGAGAGGCAGCCCGGTCTGGTCGTCGAACACCTTGCCCTTGATCCTGCCCTTGCCCTGCATGCCCGCTTGGGCGGCGAGGGCAATGATCAGCATCCCGGCCAGCGCCGCTGCCAGTAATATTTTCTTCATGGCGACCTCCTGACCCGGCGATTATACCACCTTGAAAAGGGAAGTTAAAGCGGCACTGCGGGCAGGCTCAGTGTGGGCGCAGGGCGAACATGAGCAGGAATCCCGCCCAGAAGGCGTTGAACCCCCAGCGCCAAAGCCGCGGATGCTTTTCCTTGACATGGTGGTAGAGGATGGCCAGGGCGAAGACCACGAACTGCAGGGCGAGAAAAAGCAGCAGCGCCTGGACCACGCCCAGGGAGTTCTCGAACATGGACTTCAATCCCGGGCGGAACACGGAATTGAAGATGATGAACAAGTGCAGGATGTAGACGAACAGCGACTCGGTCCCGGCCATTTTCAGGATTTCCAGGAAGCGGCCGCCCCTCCGGCGCAGCAGCCAGTCGCAGAGGCACAGCAGCAGGAAGATGCCGCCGGCTTTGTTCAGGTTGCCGCTGAGAGTGAGCTCGGCCTTGAAATAGAACTTGCTGGACTGAAAAAAGAACCAGGGGAAGAACACGATGCCCAGCACCAGGAGCAGCCTGAAGAATACTTCCTTTTTTAAGAGGGAATACAAATAGGCCCCGACAATGCCGGCGCAAAGGAACCCCAGCCAGGGGAAAAGGGGGAAGGTGGACAACTCGTAGTTGAAATAGGGGTCAATGACCGGATGCAGGCGGATGCCCTTGACCGCACCCGGGAGCAGGAAGAAGAGCGCGCCGGCCAGCGCCGTGACCAGGATGACGATCCTTTCGCCTTTCAGCAGCACAGCCAGCAGGGTGAACAGCAGCAGGCCGACGCCGATGCACTGCAGGATGTCGACCTTCAGGAAATCACCGGCCCGGCCCAGGCTCACGAACTGCAGGGTTTTGCGCAGCGACAGGAACGGCAGGTGGATCCAGTAGCCGGCCGCGATGACGAAAAGAATGCGGCGCAGGCGCTTGAAGAAGGCGGCGTCCAGGTGGACATAGTTCTGCCGCTTGTTGTGGAAGGAGAGGAAGGCGGCGAATCCGGCGACGAACAGGAATCCGGGGGCCACGAAGCCGTGGAACACCTCATGGAGCTTGTACCACTGCTGCTGGCGGATGGCCGGCAGCAGGTAGGCGCGAAAGAGGTGGCCCTGGATCATGAAGAACAGGACAAGGAAGCGGAACAGGTCCACGGCCTCCACGCGCCGGATCACTCCGCTGGCCTCGTTTTTCCAAGCAAACCGTTTCATGGCGTCTCCCGATTCATGGTAAGCGCAAAGAATAAAAAAATCAACCCGGGAACTGCAAGAAAATCCCGCCCAGATTGTTGCCGCGACATGCGAAACAATTTTCGGGCAGCGGACGTAAGAAAGGTGGATCGAGCCAGTGGAATATCGGACTTGAACAGGACACCCAGGAGGAAATCGTGAGCATGACGAGCAGAAAAAAAAGAGTGATCATCGGGATAGCGGCCGTGCTGCTGATCGCAGCCCTGGCCTGGTTTTTCACGCGCAAGGGAGCGAAGGACCAGGAGAAGTACACCCTGACCCAGATCGACCGCGGCGACCTGGAAGCCGTGGTATCCTCGACCGGCACGCTCAGCGCCGTGACCACGGTCCAGGTGGGCACGCAGGTTTCCGGGCGCATCGCCAAGATCTACACCGACTTCAACAAAACCGTCAAAAAGGGCGACCTGCTGGCCATGCTCGACACCTCTTCCCTGCAGATGGCGGTTTCCGAGGCCGATTCCTCCTACGCCAAGGCCAGGGCTCAGTTGAAACAGAGCCGGCAGGACCTGGACCGCATGCAGTACCTTTTCAAGGAAAACATCAAGACCAAGAATGACCTGGAGCAGGCCCAGGTGAACTACGAACTGGCGCAAGCCAACCTGAAATCCTCACAGTCCGTCCTGGAGCGGACGCGGATCAATCTCAGTTACGCCTCCATCCACGCCCCCATCGACGGCATCGTCATCTCGCGCAGCATCGATGTCGGCCAGACCGTGGCCGCCAGCTTCTCCTCCCCCACCTTGTTCCTCATCGCCAACGACCTCGAGAAAATGCAGATCCTGGCCAACGTCGACGAGAGCGACATCGGGCAGATCAAGGAGGGGCAGGAGGTGCGCTTCACGATCCAGGCCCAGCCCAACCGCACCTTTTCCGGGCAGGTCAGCCAGATCCGCCTGGAGCCGACCACGGTGAACAACGTGGTCAACTACACGGTGGTCATCAACGTGGCCAACAAGGACGGGCTTCTGCTGCCGGGCATGACCGCCACCATCGACTTCATTGTCGGCCAGGCCAAGGACGTCCTGCGCGTAGCCAATGCGGCCCTGCGCGTCAAGCCAGACCAGGAGATGCGCGCTGAACTGATGAAGCAGTTCGCCGCCCGTGCCGGCGGCCAGGGCGCCGCCGGGCGCCAGTCCTCCGCCGGAGCCGCCGTTTCCGGGTTTG
>JBGSPO010000228.1:0-3703 GCA_041738575.1 Candidatus Aminicenantia bacterium | reverse complement strand
TGGCCAGGGCGTCGCAGGCCAGCACCGGCAGGGCATTGCGCTGCAGCAGGGCGTTCTTCAGCCCGGCGCGGACCTCCTCGGGAGCGAGCGCGCCGGAGGCAAAATATTTTTCCATCAGTTTCTCGTCGTTCTCGGCGATCTTCTCCAGCAGCGCTTCGCGGCGCAGCCCGACCTCGTCCTTCAGCGCCTCGGGAATGGGGATCTCCTGGCTCTCGCCTTTGTCGTCGGCACCGAACTGCCAGGCCTTCATCTCGACGATATCGACCACGCCGCTGAATTCCGGCCCCTGGCCGATGGGCACCTGGACGGCAACGACGTTCTTGCCGAAGGTCGCGACCAGGGAGTCAAAGACCTTGTCGAAGTCCACCAGCTCCTTGCCCATCTTGTTGACCGCGAACAGGAGCGGCTTACCCATTTCGGCCATGCCGTCGAAGATCTTCTCGGTCTGCACCTGGACCCCGTCCTGGGCCGAGATGACCAGCACGCCGGTTTCCACCGCCTGCAGCGCCACCATGGTCTCCCAGACGAAGTTGGCGAAGCCCGGGGTGTCCAGCAGGTTGATCTTGTATTTATCCTTGTACGCATAGGCCAGCGAGGCCTGGATGGATATCTTGCGTGCGATCTCCTCCTCGTCGAAATCGGTGACGGTGTTGCCCTGGTCCACTTTTCCCAGGCGGTTGACCATCTTGGTATTGTACAGCAAGGCCGATACCAGACTGGTCTTCCCGCTATGGCCATGGCCGACCACGGCAATGTTGCGCAGGTTCTCGCTCTGTATTTCCTTCATATTTTTCCTCCTGGTTTGTTCTCGACAAGCAGTGAGAAATCGGCCACGGCGGACAGGAGCTCGTCGATGCGCTGCAGCAGGGCGATGCGGTTCTGGCGCAGGGCGGCGTTCTTGTCCATCACGTGGATCTTTTCGAAGAAGGCGTCGATGATCGGCTTCATCTCCAGCATCTCCGAACTGGCCTGGGCGAAATTCTTCTTCAGGAGCAGGCCATCGATGCGCGGCTTGGACTCCTTGAAGACATCGGAAAGAAGCTTCTCTTCTTTCTCCTTCAGCTCCGCTTCCGAAAAATTGCAGCGCTCGCTGCCGGCGCAGATGTTCTTCAGGCGGCGGTGCAGGGCGGCCAGCGGCTCGGCCATGCCGGTCTCGACCAGCCGGGCCACCGCCTGGGCCTTCAGGTATTTGTCGTGGATGGCCATGGTGTCCTGGGCCATGACGGCATTGACCACGTCATAGCGGTACTTCATGTAATCCTTCAGGTAATTTTCCAGGCGCGAGGCGAGCAGCTCGCGGATGGTCTTGCAGTTCTGCTCCAGGTCGGCGTCGTTCTTGGCGAAGTTCAGGGCGGCCAGGCGGATCAGCGGCGCCAGGTCCAGGGGCAGCCGGAAATCGATGATGATCTTGATGACGGCGTTGGCGTCGCGGCGGATGCCGTAAGGATCCTTGGAACTGGAGATCTTGATGCCCTTGCCCACGAAACCGGCGATGTTGTCCATGCGGTCGGCGATGGACAGGATCCCCGCCCCCAGGTCCTCCAGCTTCTCCTCGGCCAGGCCCTTGGGCTTGTAATGCCCGTATATCGCCTTCCAGACCCCGGGCTCCTCGCCCGCGGCCTGCAGGTAAAGGCCGCCCATGATCCCCTGCAGCGACGGGAACTCGCGCACCATCTTGGTCAGCAGGTCGTTCTTGCAGTGAAAGGCCGCCTTGTGCAGCTGGCCGCGCAGCGCGTCCTGGCGCGTTTCGTTGATCACGAAGTCGACCAGGGCGGCGAGCCGCTCCACCTTCTCGTAATAGGTCCCAAGTTCCTTCTGGAACATGACGTTCTTCAACAGGGCCTTCAAGGCGAAGAAGTCCTCCTTGCGGTCCTGGTCCCAGAAGAACTGGGCGTCCTCGAACGCGGCCTGGACGACCTTCTCGTTGCCGCTGCTGACCTTGTGGTTCTCGTCGGGGATGTTGGCCACGCCGACGAAGTGCGGGGTCAACTTGCCGGCCGCGTCGTACACGGGCAGCAGCTTCTTCTCGTGGGTCATGAAGGCGGTGATGATCTCCGTGGGCAGCGCCAGGTACTTGGCGTGGAAGCTGCCGCGGAACACCACCGGGTACTCGGTGCTGTAGAGGTAGTAGTCCAGCATCTCGCCGTCGCAGGGGATGCGGCATTCCAGCTCTTCCTCGATCTCATGGATCTCGGCGAGGATCCTGGCCCGGCGCTCCTCTTCGTGCAGGATGATGAAGTTGCGGCCCAGGCCCTCGAAATAATCCTTGAAGGAATTGACCTCGAAAAAGGCGTCGGACAGCAGCAGGTGGCCCGGGGAGCGGTTCCCCGAGTGCACGCCGGCGAACTGGATGTCGAGCGGCTTGTTGCCGAACAGGGCCAGGATGTTCTTGAGCGGGCGGATGAAGGGCACGCGCGATTCATTCCAGACCATGGCCTTGGGGAAGGTCAGGGCGGATAGCAACGCCGGGATGGCCTTGGCCAGCAGCTCGGTCGCCTCGCGGCCGCCGCCGGCCTTGGTGATGCCGAGGTAGCTCCCCTTGGGGGTTTCGATCTCCACCACGTCGGTCAGCTTGACCCCCTGGAACTCGCAGAACTTCTTCAGGGCCACGGTGGGCAGCCCGCGCTCATCGAGGGCGATGCGCTTGGCAGGCCCCAGCACAGTCTCCTCCTTGCTGGGGGTCCGCTCCGGCACCTGCAGCACGTGGACCATCAGGCGGCGGTTCGTGGCCGCGCACTCGATCCCGCCGTGGGGGATCTGGTCCTGGGCCAGGCGGGCCAAAAAAAGCTCCCGCAGCTGGTCGCGGATGCCGGCCACGGCGAAAGCCGGGATCTCCTCGACCCCCAGTTCAAGAAGCAGGTCAGCCATGATCTTCCCCTTCCGTCTGCTGGACGTATTTCTGGGCGATGCGCGCCGCCAGGTTGCGCATGATGCCCATCAGCGCCGTGCGCTCGGCGACCGAGATGGCCTTGCGCGCGTCAAGGATATTGAAGGCATGCGAGCACTTCAGGACATAGTCGTAGGCCGGCAGGTAGAGGCTGCGGTCGAGGAGCTTTTCCGCCTCCTTCTGGTACTGCTGGAACAGGCTGCGCAGCATGTCGATGTCGGCCAGCTCGAAGTTGTACACGGAGAACTGCCGCTCCTCCTCCAGCTTCAACTGGGCGTAGGAGACGCGGTTGCCCCAGTCCAGGTCGAAGAGGCTGCTCTTGCCGTCCAGGAACCCGGCCAGGCGCTCGATGCCATAGGTGATCTCCAGCGAATTCGGGTTGAGCTCGATGCCGCCGGCCTGCTGGAAATAGGTGAACTGGGCGATCTCCAGCCCGTCGCACATCACCTGCCAGCCGACGCCCCAGGCGCCCAGCGAGGGTGATGCCCAGTTGTCGTCGTCGAAGCGGATGTCATGGATGCGGATATCGACGCCGAGGTAGATCAGGCTGTCCAGGAAGAGCAGCTGCCCGTCGGCCGGCACCGGCTTGAGGATGACCTGGAACTGGTTGTGCTTCTGCACGCGGTTGGGATTCTGGCCGTAGCGCCCGTCGTCGGGGCGGCGCGACGGCTGCCAGTACGCCATCTGCCAGGGCTTCCTGCCCAGGACCTTGAAAAAAGTGTCCGGGGACATGGTGCCGGCGCCCACCTCGATGTCGTAGCCCGAGGCGATGACGCAGCCGCGCTCGGCCCAGAACTCCTGAAGCTTGAGAATGAC
>JBGSPO010000102.1:0-9149 GCA_041738575.1 Candidatus Aminicenantia bacterium | reverse complement strand
GGGTTCCGCCCGGGAAGAGCGCGCGACGGCCAGCAGCAGCCCCAGGAAGGCCAGCAGCCCCAGGAGCGTGCTGAAGAAGGGCAGCAGCTCCATGGGCAGGAGCCCGGTCCCGAGGCTGAGCAGCAGGAACCACAACGGGCTGGTGAAGCCTTCACTCGCGGCTTCGCCGGGGTTGTAAGCCAGGCCATGCCCGGCGGCGAAATTTTCTGCATAGCGATAGGTGATGTAGGCGTCGTCCACCTGGTAGGGGACCAGGGACAGCGCCAGCAGCAGTCCGGCAAGGAGCGGCAGCCAGATCCAGGCCGCGGACAGCGCTCGTTCCCGCGGTCTGGCCAACGGATTCCGCCCCTGATCATGCAAATTCATTTTCATTGCCCTGGAAAAACAGATAGCAGAATCCGGCGAATAAAACAAGCCCAGGCCTGTTCGCCCGGCTCAACAGCTCGCGAAACGGATCATGCGCTCCTGCCCGCAATTCCTGCGCTTCAGCCAAACTCGGCTCGACCACTTGACCAAATCCTGGCTCAATTGGAAATACTTCTCCACGATGCTAGAATTGCCTGTTCTTGCATTTTTGCGTGAAGAATCGAAAAAGGGGTAAAGAATGCCGAAAATGCGGCTGGCAGAAAAAGTCACCATTTTATTATCACTGCTTTCACTGGGCCTCTGGCTGTTTAACATAGCAAGCCCCAAGGGTTCGGTTATATTCTTTTTCACCATACTTGGATCACTGCTATTGTTGTTTGTCGTTCTGCTATTCATTAAGAATCGGCTGCTGGCGATCCCCTTATGGCGCTGGCTGCTCCTCCTGATCGCTATCGGCAGCAGCTGGCTGTTTTATATGCTCACGCCAGACCGGAATAGGTTATTTAGCAGTTTCAACCTGGTTCTGCTGGCAGCCTGCAGCCTGATCCTGTTGCTTTTTGTTGTTCTGCAAGGAAGTGAGCGGAACCAGCCATGCCAGGAATTCCCGGGCTTTTTCCGAGAATTCTGGATCTATCTGGCCTTTGCCCCCATTTCCGTGATCTGGCTGAAAGTGGTTATTTTATTTACGCCCCAGACCATCGATGAAACGCTCAAACGGATCGACATGGTGATTTTTGGCGCCAATCCGGATGCCTGGGTTCAATCCGTGTTTACCGCCAAATTCCCCGTGCTCTGGCTGGCCCTGTTCTACTTTTTCTTGCCATTTTATCCAATTGCCCTGTCTGGATTTTTCTATATTAAAAAAGAGTGGGTCATGCTTCGCAAGGTCACGCAATCATTCCTGCTCTGCGGCATGATCGGCTGGCTTTTCTATCTGTTTTTCCCCGCCGTCGGACCGGCATTCATTGACAACACGCTGGCGGGATTCCCGAACCCCGGCATTCCCCGCAACTGCTTCCCTTCCCTGCACACGGCCTGGGGCCTGCTGGTCTTGCTCTATGCCTGGAAGTACAGGAAAAAAGCATTCTGGATATTTCTGTTTCCCATATCGCAAATGATCCTGGCTACCGTTTTTTTGCGCTACCATTTCGTGATCGACCTGATCGCCGCCGTGCCATACACCGCTTTCATCTATTGGCTTAACGAAAAACTGCTGGCCAGGGAATTATCCGGGAAAATGCACCTGGTGAACAGGCCGGAAAAAAGAACCAGGTCAGAAATATTGGTTTATGCGGTCTTCATTTTCTCCGGGCTGTCCGCATTGATCTACCAGGTCTATTTCATGAAAAAAATATCCCTGATATTCGGCTCCACCGCCATCGCCGTCACCACGGTACTTGCCGCCTATATGTTCGGCCTGGCTGTGGGCAGCTACCTGGGAGGCAAGATCGCCGACCGGGTGAAATCACCCATCATGATCTATGCCTACGCCGAGCTGCTGGTCGGCTTGCTCCTGCTGGCTTCACCCGTGCTTTTCAATCGGCTGGAAATCCTCTATGTCTCGATCGGCAAAAGCGGCGGCTTCACGTTATCGAGCCTGACATTCCTGCGCATTCTTTTTTCCCTGCCCGTCATTTTGCTGCCGACCCTGGCCATGGGCACCACCCTGCCCCTGCTGACCAAGTATTTAACTACGGCAAAAAACAGGATCATCGGCAACGTGTCCCGTCTCTACAGTGCCAACATCGTCGGTGCCGCCGCGGGAACATTTCTGGCCACATACGTGTTGCTGCCCAATTTCGGCATGATGGCCACCATCGCCATCGCAATTTTGATCAACCTGGCTATTGCTTTGGCGGTCCTGCGGCTGGGCAAGCGCTTTCCGCAATTGGCCGCCGACGCAAATGTAGCTCCCATGCCGGAAGGAGCGGACCGCGCCTGGCACCGTCTTCCCCCGGCGGCAATGAATGCCGTTCTGCTCGTCTCCGCCCTGGTCCTTGGTTTTGTTTCCTTTGCCGGGGAAGTGGCCTGGACGCACCTGCTGGCCATGATCATCGGCAACAGCGTCTATGCCTTTGGCGTTATGTTGATCGCCGTCCTGGTCGGCCTGGCCATCGGCGGATATATCGCCGGCCGGCTGGCCCTGGACCCGCGGCGGAAGCTGGCCGTCATCTCCGGCCTGCAATTCATGATCGCCGCTTTTTTCCTGCTGCAGCTGCTTTGCTGGGACAAGATCCCGGTTTTCATGCAGCATCTCTGGGTCACCGCCCGCAGCTTTCCCCAGCGCGAATTCGTCCGTTTCGCCATCAGCTTCAATCTGCTCATTCTTCCTACGCTCGCCGTCGGCCTGACTTTCCCGCTGCTCGCCTCGCTGTATGCCGACAACCTGAAGACCCTGGGCGCAAGAATCGGCCGCATATCCTTTTTCAACACCTTGGGAAACATCCTGGGGACTCTGGTCATGGGGTTCGTCCTGCTGCCGCGGATTGGTTCTTTCCGGGCCAGCATCCTGCTGGCCATCGTGGCCATCGCCAATGGTTTCCTGCTTTTCGGCTCCTGGCCGGTAAAGCGCAAACTGGCCATTGGCGGAAGCGTGCTCCTGTTGTTCACGGCCGCGATCCACTGGCTGCCGCAATGGAATCTCACCCATCTCTCACTGGGAACCAATGTCTATTTTACCCGGCAGCACCATGGCACGGTGATCGATTCCTGGGAGGAGAAAGACGGCGGCTTTACCACCGTCACGGAAGAAAACCTTCCCGGGCAAGTAAAAAAGAAATTGACTCTCTGGACGAACGGCAAATTCCAGGGCGATAACCAGCGGGAAATGGAAGCCCAATTCCGCTTCGCACTGTACCCGATCCTGTTTAGCAAGAAGCAGGAGCGGGCATTGGTTATCGGCCTGGGCACCGGGGCCAGCGGCCGCGTGGTGCAGCAATCCGGCTACAGCGAAATCGATGTCGCCGAGATCTCGCCGGGGATCGTGGCCGCGGCCAGGAAGCATTTCTCCACTGAAAATGGCCACCTGCTCGACCAGGAAAACGTGAAGCTGCGCATCGAAGACGGCCGCAACCTCCTGCTCCTCAACCGCAAGCCGTACGACCTCATCACCATGGAGATCTCCAGTGTCTGGTTCGCTGGCGCAGCCTCTCTCTATAGCGTGGAATTCTACGAGCTGGCCAAGAGGAATCTGGCCCCGGACGGCATCTTCCAGCAATGGATCCAGCTTCACCATCTTTCTCCTTATGATGTGCTGGTCACCATCGCCACCCTGCGTTATGTCTTCCCGCACGTGCGCCTGTTTTTCGGAGGCAATCAGGGCGTGGTTATCGCTTCGAACGGGCCCCTGCAAATCCCTTTCCGGAAACTGGCCCGGTTCAACGCCGGCCAGCAATCTCAGTTCATTAAAAACATTTCCCCCTTCCAGAACGTCTTTTGCCTGTTGGGCGAGCAGCTTCTGGGGGAACGGGGGATCGACTCTTTCCTGGCTTTCTATCAAAAAAAGTTCGCGGCGACGCTACAGGACCTGACTTCGAATGACGACAACATGTTCCTTGAATATTCCACCCCCCAGGGCAACGTGAACAGCTATATGACGACATTGCGGGAGAACATACAGATCTTACTGCGCTTCCAGGAAAAAGAAAACGACGCGGTGACCGCGATCCCGTCACCGGGCTGGAAACTCTATGTTTCCGGATGCTTGAGATTGGCGCAAAATCAATTCCGCTCCGCAAGGGAAGACCTGGAGAACGCCAAAAACCTTTTGCCCCCGGAAGAGCGGGCGGCGATAATAGCGCTCATCGCCGAAGCGGAGAAATTTGAACGAGAAATGGATGGCGGCATCAGAAGGAAATAAACCTCTTCAAGTCTAATCGATCCGAATAAAAACGGGTCAGTGAAGCTTACAAGTATCCGGGGAAACTTGAAAAGCACGCGACTTGGCGCTAGAGTATCGTCATGGCGGGAATAAAATCCACAGGCATTGCGTCCCGTTGGTTCACCGGGGCATTATTCGTCGTCATCCCCCTTGTCTATTTTATTTTCCTGCCGGTCAGCTACAGCTTCGACGGCACCGTATTCAGCCACATGTTTCGCAGCGCGCTGCTGAAGCACGATTGGCTGGGCTCCGTGCAGTTCCACCATCTCCTTTACTTTCCGCTCAACTACCTGGCCTATCGCCTCCTTGAGGCACTGATCCACTACCGGGTGCTCGAGTTCTTTCATTTGCAGCTTTTTTCCATGTTCTTCGGCGTCGCCAGCCTGTTCCTGATCGAGCGCATGCTGAAAAAACTGGGCCTGGACCTGCTGCTGCGCCTGGCGGGCATGGCCATGGTCGCCTTCTCCTACGCGTTCTGGTTTTTCGCTGTGGATGCCGAGGTCCACATCCCCGGTTTTTTTTTCATAACGGCCGGCATGTACCTGCTCCTGTTCCGGCAGGAAAAATCCCTGCCGCTGGCCGGGGCGGCTTTCTGCTTCGCCATGGCCGCGGGTTTCCACCTGACCAACGGGCTGATCGTGGTGACGGCATTTTTCTGTCTTTTGGCCCAGCGGGCGCCGTGGCGGCGTTTCGCCAGATTCTTCAGCGTTTACGCGGCGACCCTGCTGCTTATGTATGGTGCATATTCCCTTATGTCCGGCAACTCTATTCTCGGCATTTTACAAGCCCGGTTCGCCGGCATAGATCCATACAGCGGTTATGCCATCACCTGGACGCGCTCCCTCTCCTGGTCAACTTTACGCGCATCACTGGCATCGGTAAAGACGGCGCTCGTGGCTGGACCCGGCATCCCGGCGGCCCTGCTGGCAGCCGCCTGCCTGGTCCTGCTGGTTTTAGGCTGGCGACGCCCGGGAGCAGAGGCAAAACGGCGATTCAGGCAGGCCATGCCGTATTGGGCTCTCCCTTATTTTCTTTTTTTCAGCATTTGGGACCCGGGCAACATGGAGTTCAAGATCCACGTCGTCGTGCCGCTGCTGCTGCTCGTTGCCGTTTTCCTGTCAGGATTGAAACCGGTCGCTGCGCGGGCGATCACCACGATCCTGGCCATCAGCCTGCTGGCCATCAACCTGATCTTCGGCATCCTGCCGCAGAGCTGGATCACAAACAACACCAACTATCAGATCGCCCAGGCCATTCGCCGCGCCACGCCGGAGAACGCCCAGGTGCTGATCACCGGAACATTCAGCGGCTACGGCTACGGGAAGATCTATATACCCTATTTTTCCGGCCGCGAAGTCCTGATACTGGATTGGCTGCTCGGCAAGGGCCATACGCTGCCGGAGATCCGGGCCGAGCTTGCCCGGCGGGCCGGTTCGGGCCGCTCGATCTACACTCTGAAAGAGGTTGCGGTCCAGGGCAAAATTCTCTCCGACCTGCTGGCCTTTCACAACGTGGATGAGAAAGACCGGGCACTTTTCGCATCCACGGTTCGCTTCGTCCCGGTTGTTGCGCTCCCCGGCGGCAACCGCCTTTATCGCCTGGAGTTCAGGCCATTGTAGGTCCGGCCGCGGCGTTCCCTCGCAAACCGCCGCCCATCACCCCATGCGATAAACCCCCAGCGGGCCTTGGCGGAATTCCGGCGTCAATGTCCGCAGAAAAAGCAGCAGCTTTTCCTTTTCCGCCGCGGTCAGGATCGTGTACATCGCCTGCAAGCGCTCCAGCTCGCTGAAGTTGACGATCAAATAGGAGAAACCGTCGGCGTGTACTGCCGCGACGAAGCCGTTCGCGTCACGAGCGGCGCCAAGATATTTTTTCACGATGCACGGGTCATGGGCGGAAGAAAGCCTGTAGGGCCGCTTCAAGTAGAAGTTGCGGGCTTCGCCAACGATCAGCACCATGGCCCCGGGCGGCGCTTGGCGATTCACGTAGGCGAAAGCCGGGTAGGTCGGAAAAAAATGTTCGCGATACCGTTCGGGAGAATAAGTGCCGCCCAGCAGGGAATGGGCCTGGTAGAATTTTTCCAGTATGGCGAAGCCCATGACAAGATTCAAGGCCACCAGGAGGCAAAAGACCGCCTTGAGGATCTTGCCGCCCGCGGCCTCGATCGCCCGCACGGCGAAGATCGCCAGCACCACGAAAACGATGTAAGCGTAACGCAGGCTGGAAGTATAGAACGGCACTGCAGCCAGGACGAGCAATGACCAAACGAGCCATTTCTTGTCCCGGACCGGCCCCAAAAGAAGAAAGGGTAGGAAGGCCAGGAAAAATGGGCCGACCAGGCCGCCATAGCCATGGTTGAAAAAAGAAAGGTCATAGGGCAGGCGCAGCACATCGGCGGGCGAATGCACCATCACTCCCACTTCCTGCTGGAAGCCTCTGAAAAGACCGTCATCCCAATACGCGGAGGGAAATATCCCGTTCAGGAAAGGAAAAACCGGGTTGCCGGTAAAGTGGGAATTCTTGATCAGTAGCGGCGAAACGGCCAATAGCACAATTAGACCGGTGAACAACAATTTTTTAAATTCGTCTTTTCTCCAGGGTTTGAACGCGACCAGCACGAAGAGCGCCAGCGGCAGCAGGTTGGAATACTTGATGCCCACGGCGAAACCCCAGAACGCGGCCGACAGCTTCCAGTCGCCGCGCCGGAAGCGCATGACCGCCAAAAAGATGAAGATGGCGCCGGCCATGTCGTTTTTGCATGTAACCAGGAGAAACAGGGTCATGGGCAGCGAAACCAGGGCCAGAATGAAGGGGAGCTTCTTTTTGACCCCCCAATGCTCGACCGCCTCGTCGGCCACGGCCAGGATGAAGAGCGCACCCAGCAAGAAATGGAACAGCCGCGGCACCAGGTCGCCGAGGAAGACGGCCGGGATCAGCGAGATTTCAAAGTAGATAAAGGTGTTGGCGAAAACGAAATGCGGCGTGGGGATGAAGCCGCCGCTTTGCAGGTACAGGTTGGGGATACCCAGGTGGTAGACCAGTGAATCATAAAACGTTGGAGGCAGGGCGGCGTAGACCAGGGGCAAGAGAAAAACGCTGTACTCGGACAGGGGCCTGGAGAAAAAAATCCCCAGGCCCCCGCAGCCAGCGGGCCTGCCCTGGGAAATAAAACAGCGCCGGATGGAAACCGCCAGGGCGACGGCAAAAAACAATACCACGGTCAGCGGGTTCAGGATCCTGAGCGAGCACACCAGGAAGAAATAGGCCGTGGCCGCCATCAGGCCCAAGGCCGCCTTTTCCATGATATTGGGGTCGCGGGTCCCGAACAACCCGGCCAGCCCATCCCCCAGGCCGATGAGCGCGGCCAGCAGCAGCAGGGCCCCCAGCAGAGGCAGCATGACCTGCTGGCTGTAATTGAAAAAGAGCAGGTTCAAGGCGAGAATCACGGCCGAGGCCGAAAGGAGCGCGCGCAGGTTTAGCTTGCCCATCGCCGCCAGTATAGCATGTTTCGCCCATGCGAGCCATTTGACTTCCCCCGGCGTTTCACGTATATTTTTCAAGGCAAGGAGAACGGATGATGGCAACGGCACGGTTGTTTTCGCGGATATTGTGATGCGATGCTTTCCTATCTCAAGGTAGAAAACCTGGCGGTGGTGGAGAAGGTCGGCCTGGATTTCTCCCCTAACCTGAACGTCCTGACCGGCGAGACCGGGGCCGGCAAATCGATCCTCATCGACGCCATCATGCTCCTGCTCAACAAGAAGGCCCCGCCGAGCATCATCCGCAGCGGCAAGGAAAAGCTGACCGTCGAGGCCCTGTTCTGCCAAAATGACGAGGAGACCGTGCTGCGGCGCGAAGTCACGCGCAGCAAGTCCCTGGCCTACCAGGACGGCGAGGCCGCCCCCTTCGCCCAGGTCAGGGAAAAAGCCGAGGAGCTGCTCAACATCTACGGCCAGCACGACCACGTTTTCCTGCTCAACACCGCCAACCACCGGGTCTATCTCGACCAGTTCGCCCAGGCCGGCGAGCTGCTGCAGGAGCTGGCCGCAGCGTGCCAGCAGGTGCGCGCCCTGCAGGCGCGCTGGAACGGGCTTCAGGAAAAGAACCAGCAGGCGCAGGAGCGCCTCGATTACCTGGGCTTTCAGCTGCAGGAGATCGACAACCTGGGATTGAAGCCCGGGGACGAGGCCTTGTGGCAGGAGCGGCTGAAGATCCTGGCCGCGGCCGAGACCATCCTCGAAAAGTCCGAAGCTCTGGTGGAGGATTTCTACCAGAAGGACGAATCGGTCTACAACCAGCTGGCCCGCTCGCTGCCCGCCGCCGATTACCTGCGCTCGCTGTTCCCGGAATTCCACCCCATGCGCGAGGAGATCGACCGCTTTTACAACCTGCTGCCCGAGATCTCCTCCTACCTCACCTCCCTGGCCGGCAAGGTGGAATTCAACGAGAACGAGCTGAACGACATTTCAGAAAAGCTGGCGCGCCTGGAAAAGCTCAAGGCCAAGCACAAGCTGGACCTGGCGGGGCTGCTGGCCAAGGCCGGGCAGCTGCGCGGCGAAAGGGACGAGCTGCTCAACCTGCATTTCTCACTGAGCGACACCGAGAAGGAGATCACCCAGGCGCTGGCCGCCTTCCGGGCGCTGCATGAGCGGCTGCGGCAGGCGCGGCGCCAGGCGGCCAGGAAATTGAGCGCCCTGGTGGTCAAGGAGCTGGCCCTACTGGAAATGGAAAAGGCCCGCTTCGAGGTCCGCTGCGAGGAGATCGAGCCCGATGCCGCCAACGTCGCCGAGGGCGGCACCGACCGCATCGAGTTCTACTTCAGCTCCAATCCGGGCCAGCCGCCGGGCCGGCTGAAGGACGTGGCCTCGGGCGGCGAGCTGTCGCGGCTGATGCTGGTGCTGAA
>JBGSPO010000022.1:0-8379 GCA_041738575.1 Candidatus Aminicenantia bacterium | reverse complement strand
GCGGGGCTGAGCCTGCTGCGATTCAACGGCGGGCTGCAACTGCCCCTGGCCGCCAGCATACAGACCATTTTCGGTACGGCCGAGTTGCGGGCGACTGAAGACAGGACCCTGGCCGAACTCAGGGATGACAACCCGGACATTGCAGCCTGGAGCCTTGCCCCGTCCCTGGGCGCGTCCCTGCATTTCCGGCTGGGGCGGAACAGCCGCCTTTTCCTCGAGATGAGCCTCTCACACGGGACGTTCCTGGCGGCCGGCTTGTCTTTGGGCAGGTGACGCTCCGCTCGCTGCCGGGGCCCGCTGCACGATCACGGTTCCCGGTCGAGGCTTAAAACTTCACCCCCAGCATGAACGACAAGGCTGTCGCCTTGATCGATGCGCCCGGTTCCGGGTCCTTGATCAAGTTGGACAAACCGAGCCGGTACCTTGCTTCCAGCAGCACGTTCATGCCGCCGGCCTGGAGCTCGATGCCGCCTCCGAATACCACGCCATAGAGAAGGCGATTGATATCCTCGGTGATATCCTCTTCGGTTTCGGTGCCGTCCTCGGCGGTCATGATCGCCTTTTGGTTCAGGATATAGCCGATCTCGCCGCCGGCGAGCAGGTAGGGGGTCGTCCCCGGCATGAAACGGATCTTGAGCAGGATGGGGGCGGTGATGGCCGTGCCGGAGATCGTGATCTTGGCCTTGCTTTCGGTATTTTCGGCGCTCTTCAACACGGCTCCGCCCGGGCTGTAGAGCAGGTCGAACTCGATGGCGATGCGGCCGCCGCTTTCAAATCCCAGGCCGCCCATGAATCCCATCAAGGAAGTCTTTTTCAGGGTAGCCGGCAGCTCCTCGGAAAAAGTCAGGTTGCCCATGGACAAGCCGCCCATCAGCTTGATGCCGCCGGAGGCCATCTCCTTGGACGCGTGAACCTTGGGTGTGGAACGCCGGGCCGCGGCGCGCGGAGGTGCCGCTTCCTCCTCGTCGTCATCGCCTAGCACCTCGACCACGCTGTTGTGGATGTAGCCTCTCACCTCTTTCCCGGACGGGTTGGTGACCGTCACCTCGAACCAGGCGCCTTCACGCCCGGCGGCCTCCAGCAGGGTGCCGGCGGTCACCTTGGCGATGACCGGGGCCGTGGCGTCGGCATCGGAACGGACATTGGCCGTCTGCGCCTTGACCTTCAGGATCGTGTTCTCCTTGGCCAGCAGCCAGCCGCCGAGTACTAACAGCAATGACAGCAACACTATCGTTCTTTTTTTCATATGTCCTCCCGTATGCGCACCGGTTCCCGCCGGAACACAAAAATGTCCCAATCCCGGCCCCGGGGGGCGGGCTGGGGAGAAAAGGTCCCTTACAGCCTGAAGCCCAGGGAGATGCCCACCAGCATGCCGTCGAACAGGCTGTCGAAGGAGGTGATCACGTAGGCGGTCAGCTTGATGTTCCTGGAGAACAGCCCGGCGTTCAGCTTGAGCGAGAAATCATCGGAAACGAAGGTGTCACCACCACCGATATAGATGCCTTTGACCAGTCCGCCGCCGACAAAAAAATTGCTGGGGGTGAAGTTGAGGATAACGCCCGGGAAAAGCAGGAACTCCTTGAACTTAAAGCCGTTTCCGACCAGTGTCGCCTCGGGGCTGAGCATCAGGTACTGACCCAACTGGAGATCGATCTCCGCCCCGGCCGTCCACAGCACAGGATTGAACTTGAATTGATCGGTGTCCATGATGCCGAAGTTGATGGTGACGGTGGTCTGCTTGTCAAAAGCGAATACGCCTGAAACCAGCAATAGCCCGCAGCACAGAATGATCGTTTTTTTCATCTTTCCTCCTGAATTTATTGCTAATATTATCTACAAGATAAATTAAAGTCAATAGAATGCCCTGTGGACCTTATGGCAGCGCAGTGTTCAATTGTCCAGCCGCTCCAGCAGCAGTTTCAGCAGGAAGCGCGCCGTGGCCTTGTGGTTGCCGCCGGCGCGGATGGCCGGGCTGACGCAGGAGGGGCAGCCGCCCGGGCAAGGGCAATTTTCGATGATCTCCAGCGCCTTCTCGAGAAGCAGTCCGCCCTTTTCGTAGAGGGTCTCGGAAAAACCCACTCCGCCCGGGTACTTGTCGAATATGAAGATGTTGGGCTCGAAACGGTCGGCGAAAGCCGCTTGATCGGGGTTGCGCAGCAGACTCTTCAGCGCTCCGGGGTGCAGCGGGTCCTTGGTCAGGTTGTCCTCGATGGCCACGCCCACGTCGCGCGTATCGCAAAGGAGGATGACCGGGCTGATCTGCTTCAGCAGGTAGGCGATGCCGGCCACGGCCTCGATCTTCTCCTCGTTGGAGGAATCCAGGCTTTGCAGCACCTCGTTCTTCACCGTCAGCCAGAAGCCGGTGGTGTGCATCTCCTGCTGCGGCAGCTGCAGCTCGCCGGCGCCGACGTTTTCCATGGTGAAGAACTTCAGTTTCTTGAAGCCCACCACCTGGGAAAAGACGTGGACGTCGCCGTAGGAGAAGTTCAGGTTCTTTTTGCGCGTTTCGTCGAAAATATCGAGCACCTTGATCTTGGTGTAGGTGATGGAATCGGTGTAATAGTCGGCGTTGGAGCGGGTCAGGAAGGCCTTGCGGTTGTCGTAGTCCAGCTCCTCGACCACGTACTGCTCCCCCTCCATGATGTAGATGGCCTTGGGATGGAGCGTTTCCAGGGCGTCGCTGAAGCCGACCTCGGCGATCACGCGCTCGCCGGCGGTGCGGTCGACGACCACGAAGTTGTCGGAAGTGATGCGGGTCAGGCTGACGGCGTCGGCCGGGTAGCCCTCCTCGGTCCAGAACCACTTGTCGTCCTTGGCCAGCAGCACCTGGTGCTCGGCCAGGTAGGCGAGGATCTCCTCCAGGTTCTCGGAGCCGTAGCGGTCGCCCCTGGCGAATGGCAGCTCGAAGGCGGCGCACTTGATGTGGTCGATGAGCACGGTCAGGTTGTCGGCGTTGATGCGGCCCATCTCCGGGCTCTGGCCCGAAAAATACTCGGGATGGCTCACAATGTACTGGTCGATGGGCATGGACGAGGCGACCAGCACGCCCAGGGAGCGGCTGCTGCGCCGGCCGGCCCGGCCGATACGCTGCCAGGTTGAGGAGATCGAGCCCGGGTAGGAGGCCAGCACCACCGCGTCGAGCGAGCCGATGTCAATGCCCAACTCCAGGGCGTTGGTCGAGACCACGGCCTTGATCTTGCCATCGCGCAGCCCCTTCTCGATCTCGCGCCGCAGCTTGGGCAGGTAGCCGCCGCGGTAGCCGCGCACCGTGTCGCGGTCCTGCACGGTCTTTTCGAAGTCGTTCTTCAGGTATTTGACCAGGATCTCGGTGATCAGCCGCGAATTGGCGAACGTGATCACCTGCAGCCCGTGCTTGAGCAGGATGCCGGCGATCTCGCGCGTCATGGAGACGTAGGAACGGCGGATGCCCAGCTGGCGGTTCACCACCGGCGGATTGAAGAAGACCAGGAATTTTTCCCCGCGCGGCGCCCCGTTGCGGTCCACCAGCACCACCTCCTCCTCGATCAGCCGCGAGGCCAGGTCGGCCGGGTTGGCGATGGTGGCCGAGCTCATGATGAACACCGGCCGCGTGCCGTAAAAGGCGCAGACCCGCTTCAGGCGGCGCATGACATTGGCCACGTGCGAGCCGAAGACGCCCGTGTAGTAATGCAGCTCGTCGATGACCACGTACTTCAGGTTCTCGAACAGGCTGGCCCACTTGGTGTGGTGCGGCAGGATGCCGGAATGGAGCATGTAGGGGTTGGTGATCACGATCTGCGCCTGCTTGCGGATGGCCTGGCGCATGCTGGTCGGCGTGTCGCCGTCGTAGGTGTACAATCCCAGTTTGTCGCCCATGGCCTTGTTCAGGTCGAACAACTCGGCCAACTGGTCCTGCGAAAGGGCCTTGGTCGGGAAGAGGTAGAGCGACTTGGCCTGCGGGTCACGCTGCAGGGCGTCGAGGGCGGCGGCGTTGTAGATCAGGGTCTTGCCCGAGGCGGTGGGCGTGGCCACCACCGTATGCCGGCCCCGCAGGACGTTGTCCAGGGCCTCGGCCTGGTGCGAGAAGAGACGCTCGATGCCTCTTTTCTTATATATGGCGGCGATCTCCGGCGCCAGGCGCCCGGGAAAGTCGACGAACTCGCCGCTGAACGGGTCGACCTTGATCAGGCGCAGCTCGGTCTCGACGTCGTTGCGCAGTTGGAACAGGTCTTTCAGCGCCTGTTCGACCTGGATGTTCTTGCCGCTGTCCATGGCCGGAAAATAGCATAAACGGCGAGATTAGTAAACCGAGTGCTAAGACGAACTACGTAACACGTGACGCGTGACGCGTGACACGTCAAGACACTCAACTAACCAACAAGACTCAGAATACCCCATCCGAGAAATGAAAACAGGCGATCTTTTTCAATAACAAACGCCCTGGCTCTTGAATGAGTTCGTTGATGCGCTTTTACTCGTCACGCGTCACGCGTTACGCGTCACGAAGGTTTCTGCTCTTCCTTCTTCACACCCAAGATATCCGTGATCGCCTTGTCGAAGGCTTCGCGGCCCAAAGCGCCGCGGGCCATCTGCGGCTCGCCCTTGCGGGGAATGAACAGCAGGCTGGGGATGCTCTGGATGCCGAAAGCCCCGGCCAGCTCCTGCTCCTTGTCGGTATCGATCTTGTAGATGTGCAGCTTGCCGTCGTATTCCTTGGAGATCTTCTCCAGGATGGGGGCGACCATCTTGCACGGCCCGCACCAGTCGGCGTAGAAATCGACGATGGCCGGCAGGGTGCCGCGATATTTCCACTCCTTCTCGTTCTCGTAGTCGAATACCTTCTCAATGAACGCTTTTTTGTCGAGTTTTTCCATGAGCCGCTCCTTGTTGTTGTTTTTTATTTTTAAAATCGATGAATTTCCTCACCATGGCCATGTCGCAGGCCGGCGTGCCGTGCTGGAATTTCCGGCAGAATAATTCCAGGCTCTGGCGATCCCGGGCAAAGCAACCCTCTCCCATCGGCAGGGCCGCCAGCACGGCCGCGGCCAGTTGCGGCAACTTGGGTTTCAGGCGGTAGAACACCTGCTTGCCGCTGCGCCGCGACTCCAGCAGCCCTTCCCGGTCCAGCCGCGCCAGGCTGCGCGATACCAGCGGCTGGGAAACTCCCAGGATGGCCATGAGCTGGCAGACAAAAAGCTCCTTCTGCCCGAGCAGCAGCAGCAGGCGCAGGCGGCTCTCGTCGGCCAGGGCCTTGAGGGTGCGGACTTCTTTTTCCATATAATCATATTAACATACGATTATATGATTGTCAAGCGCGGGGTAGTTTTTCGCCTCTCCCCTCACCCAGCGCCTCCAGCCAGGCGCCGGGCAGGTAGCGCACCCGGACGGTGCGGCCGCCGACCGGGTGCGGGAATGTATACTGGAAGCAGAGCAGCCACAGCTCGCTCCCGGGAGGCGCCCCGCCGTAGCGCACGTCTCCCAGCAGCGGGGCCACCCGCTCCTGGAAATGGCGGCGGATCTGGTGCGTGCGCCCGCTCTGGGGAAAGACCAGGAAAAAGAAGCGCCCCGGCCGCTCGCGACAGAAACGCACGTAGGTCAGGGCATCCTTGCTCCGCCCCTGCCATTCGAGCGCCGAACGGATGACGTAAGAGGGCTTCACTCCGGCGAAAGCGGCCGTGGCGGCCAGGTAGCGTTTGCGCACCCGGTGCTCCTGGAAAAGGCGGTTCAGTGCGACCTCGCACTTCTTGTTCTTGGCAAAAAAGACCAACCCCTGGGCCGGCAGATCGAGGCGGTTTATGGGCGCGGCGCGGTAGACGATGCGCCTGCCGTCATAGTATTTCTGCACTCCGTGCAGCAGGTTGTCGATGTCGCTGTAGGGAGTGGGCTGCACTGCCGCGCCTCCCCTCTTGAAGACGATGAGCAGGTCGTCATCTTCGAAGCGGATGTCTTCCCCGGACAATTCATACTCGCGGATGGAGAATTTCGGTCGATCGACGCGCAACAGCTCGCCGCGGATGATCGCGCGGCCATCCTGCAGGCGCACTTTGCGCTCGCTGTCCCATACCGATCCCTGGCGCAGCAGTTGTTCCGCCTCCTCCGCGCTCGCCCGCAGGTGCTTCTGCAGCACGGCGCTCAACTCCAGGCTCTCCCCCTTTTTCAAGCGGATGAAATAGCGGTTCATGTTTCGATAAAAGGGGGCGGAGTCGGCCATGGAGGGATTGTAGAACGAAGGACCTGCACAGTCAATTATGCAGGTTCGAAGTTTGAAGTTCGATGTTGGCGAGCCATGAACGAAATGAAGTTTTTTTTATCCGTGCGCCGTACGCCGTACGCCAAGTTCATCCGCTGAGCAGTGAACCTCCTTGACATTCAAAGGCATATACTTTATAAAAACGTTTTGCCGGGAACACGCGACTCAGCGAAAATCATCGCCTGGAGGGCCCATGACCAATATGCGGACATATGAAGAGGAAGTGAAGAACTTCAACTGGGGGATCTCGGAGAAAGAGCTGGAGTACAGGGCAGGCGACGACATCAATATCGCGGCCTATTGCAGCGACCGCATCTGCAAGCAGGGCAAGGGTGACAAGCTGGCCCTGATCTGGGAAGGCCACGCCGGCGAGGTGAAAAAATATACGTTCAACGACATGCGCCTGCTGACCAACTCCTTCGCCCAGTTCCTCAAGAACCTCGGCCTCGAGCCCGGCGAGCGCATATGCCTGTTCATGGACAAGGTGCCCGAGCTCTACTTCGGCTTCCAGGCCATCCTGAAGCTGGGCGGCATCGCCCAGCCGCTCTTTTCGGCTTTCGGCTCCGAGTCGCTGATCACGCGCCTGGCCGACGCCGGCACCGCCGCGGTCATCACCCAGAAAAAGCACGTGGCCAAGGTGCGCGTCCTGCTCAACGACGTGCCCACGCTGCGCCGCATCATCATCGTCGACGACGACGGCCTCAAGCCCCTGCGCGAGAAAGAGGTCGCCCTGCACATGGAGAAGGAGCCCAAGCTTGAGAGCTTCCCGGTCTACCCCTCCAAAGCCGAGACGCCCTCGGTGCTGCACTACACCTCCGGCACCACCGGCAAGCCCAAGGGGGCGCAGCACGTCCACTATTCGCTCATCTCCCAGTATATTTCGGCCAAATACGTCCTGGACCTGAAGGAAGACGACATCTACTGGTGCACCGCCGACCCGGGCTGGGTCACCGGCACCTCCTACGGCATCATCGGCCCCTGGGCGAACGGCATCACCCAGTGCGTGCTCGACGCCGGCTTCAAGGCCGAGTCGTGGTACCGCTTCATCGAAAAGTACCGCGTCACCGTCTGGTATTCTGCGCCCACCGCCATCCGCTCGCTGATGAAGGAGGGCGACGAGATCGTCAAGAAATTCGACCTCTCCTGCCTGCGCCATCTCTGCTCGGTGGGCGAGCCGCTGAACGCCGAGGCCGTGCTGTGGTCCAAGAAGGTCTTCGGCCTCATGTTCCACGACACCTTCTGGCAGACCGAGACCGGCAGCATGATGGTCACCAACTACCCGACCATGAAGATCAAGCCCGGCTCCATGGGCAAGCCCTTCCCCGGCGTCACCGCCACCGTGGTCGACCTGAAGACGCACGAGCCGATCACCAAGGCCGGCATCGTCGGCCTGATCGCCATCAAGCCCGGCTGGCCGTCGATGTTCCGGACGTATTGGAATAACGAGGAAACATACAAAAGCAAATTTAAAAATGGCTGGTACATCTGCGGCGACCGCGCCTCGATCGACGAGGAGGGCTATTTCTGGTTCGTGGGCCGCGACGACGACGTGATCAACACCGCCGGCCACCTGGTCGGCCCCTTCGAGATCGAGTCGGCGCTGCTCGAGCACGAGTCGGTGGCCGAGTCGGCGGTGGTCGGCAAGCCCGACCCGGTGAACATGGAGGTGGTCAAGGCCTTCATCGCCCTCAAGCCCGGCTTCCAGGCCTCCAAGATGCTCGAGCTCGACATCATGAACTTCATCCGCAAGAAGCTCTCGCCGCTGGCCATGCCCCAGGAGATCGAGTTCGTCCCCGGTCTGCCCAAAACCCGTTCCGGCAAGATCATGCGCCGCGTGCTGCGCGCCCAGGAATGGGGCGAGGAGATCGGTGACACCTCCACCCTGGAGAACGACTGAGAAATATCCCGGTTTGAGGAGAAACTAGTTCAACAAGCTTTCTATGCGGCGCGCCGCGGCGAAGAGGTCGGGCTCCACCCAGTCGGCGGCGGAGAAGTCCTGGCCGCGGGTATAGTCGTTGGGCACGGCGATCACCTGGCAGCCGGCGGCCTTGCCGGCCAGCACGCCGTTGCGCGCGTCCTCGAGCACGACGCATTCCCCGGGCGGCAGCCTCAGGCGGCGGCAGGTCAGGAGGTAAATCTCGGGATCGGGC
>JBGSPO010000062.1:0-11360 GCA_041738575.1 Candidatus Aminicenantia bacterium | reverse complement strand
CAGGCGCTCGAACAGCACCCGCTCACGGGCGTTGTGCTGGTCGATGACCAGCAGCTCCCCCCTCCTCTCGATCACGATATACGAGTCAAGATACTGCCCCAGGACGCGAAAATCGTCCCCCTCGGCCGATTGTTCCGTTGGAAACAACTGCGAGATCCCGGCTTTTCCATTGGTTGGTATCATGACCGACATGGCGCTTCTCTGCGCCATGTCGGCCGGGAAGGGGGTCGCCGGCACCTCGGGGCGCAGGGCGCCGCCCAGGGCGGCGTGGATGGCCTGCTGCATGAACTGGTAGACGCGCTGGCCGTCCAGGAAGCGGATCTCCAGCTTCATGGGGTGGATATTAACGTCGATCTGGCCGGGCGGAATGGCGAGATCGATCACTCCGGCCGGGCTGCGCGTTTTTTCCAGGTAGGACTGGAAGGTATTGTTGAACGCGGCCTGCAGCGTTTTTTCGCGCACCGGGCGGCCGTTGACCGTGAAGAACTGCCGGTTTTTGCCGCTGACCCCTGCCAGCGCCTTGGAGACAAAACCCGTGAGGCGGTACGGTCCGGCGGCAAAGTCCAATGGCTGCAGCCCGTCGAGGAACTCCTTGCCGAAGACCTGGTAAATGCGTTCGGATAGATTCCCCGCCGCGGCGTAATGAAAAACGGTTCGCTGGTTGTGTCGCAGGGTGAAGGCGATGCCCGGGCGGGCCAAGGCGGTGGTTTCCAGGAAGGCGCTGACCGGCCGCATCTCGCCCTGCTCGCTTTTCATGAACTTGCGGCGCACCGGGAAGTTGGCGAACAGCCCCTGCACCGTGATGGCGCTGCCCCGCCGCCCGGCAGCCTGCCTTTTCTCTGCCAGGACGCCGTCGCGGAAAAGGCAATGCCAGCCCCGGCCATCGTCATTATCCGCCGTCTGCAGGTCGATGTCGGCCACCTCCAGTATCGACGGCAGGGCTTCGCCCCGGAAACCGAGGGTTTGCAAGCGGTCCAGGTCCTCCAGCTCAACCAGCTTGGACGTGCTGTGGCGCCGGAAGGCGATCTCGATATCATCGGCTCCGAATCCGCAGCCATTGTCCTCGACGCGCACCATCTCCTTGCCCCCGGCGCGCAATTCCACCACGATCTCCCCGGCCCCGGCGTCGATGGCATTCTCCACGAGTTCCTTGACCACGGACAGGGGACGCTCGATCACCTCGCCGGCGGCTATTTTGCGATAAACATTTTCAGACAGGATGCGGATGTTGCCCAAAATTCCTCTTCACGCCTGGTCTTGAGCCCGGCAGCTTGAAAAAATATCATAAAGCGGCGGGATTTGCAATGTGCCGCAAAGATAAGGTTCGCCGTCCGATGTTCGAAGTTGAAAGGCACTGTTGAAGCGTTGACGAGTTGAAGGATTGAAGCGTTAAGGCACTGCTTTTGGGAAATGCCTTTTCCCGAACTCATGAACCCTTGAACTCTTTTACCCTTGAACCAGTACTTAAAAAAATCGAACGTCGAACATCGTTTCCAGGATAATTGACACCCCCAATACAACCAAATATAATAACCTTGTGGAACCCGAGTCCTTGAAAATATGCAAATACGGCGATGACGTGCTGAAAGAGAAGGCCGCCGCGGTCCGTAATATCAGCCAGCGCATCGTCGACCTGTCCGCGGCCATGGCGCAGACCATGCACCAGGCCCCGGGCATCGGCCTGGCTGCGCCGCAGGTGGGAGAATCCCTGCGGCTGATCACGGTGGACATCTCGGTCGGGGAAATCCCGGACGAGCTGCTGGTGCTGATCAATCCCATCATCCTGGAAGCGGAGGGCCATGAGACCAGCGAGGAGGGCTGCCTGTCGGTACCCGGCTATTCGCTGCCCGTGAAGCGCTGCGCCCGCATACTGCTCCAGGGCTTCCTGCCCGACGGCCGCGAGCTGCGCGCCGAGTTCGACGGCCTCAAGGCGCGCGTGCTGCAGCACGAGATCGACCATCTCGACGGCGTGCTGATCGTCGACCGCCAATCCAGCCTGAAACGCTCCCTGATCCGCAAAGAGATCAACCAAAAGAGAAAAAGTGGCGAATGGTGACGTGGTTTTTTTCGGCACCGCGGCCATCGGCTTGCCCATCGCCCGGGAGTTGCATAAGGGCTGGCGCCTGAGCCTGGTCGTCACCCAACCCGACCGGCGCGGTGGCCGCAACCGCCAACTGCTGGTCCCGGCCGTCAAGCAGTTCGCCCAGGAGAACCGACTGGCGCTGCTGCAGCCGCCCGACCTGCGCGAACCTGAGCTGGAACTGGCCATGCGCCGCATCGAGCCGGATATCGCCGTGGTGGTGGCCTACGGCCAGTTCATCCCCAGGGACATCCGCGAACTTCCCCGCTTCCGCACGATCAATGTCCATTTTTCTCTCTTGCCGGCCTACCGCGGCGCCGCGCCGGTGCAGCGAGCCATCCAGAACGGCGAGAGCCGCAGCGGCATCACCATCTTCGAGCTCAGCGGCCGCATGGACGCCGGGCCGGTCTGGGCTCGCGAAGAGATCGCCATCCGCCCCGACGACACCAGCGCCGCCTACCAGCAGCGCCTGGGCGAGCGCGCCGCCCCCTTCCTGCGCCAGACCCTGGAAAAGATATTCGCCGGCACGATCCAGCCTCTCCCGCAGGACGAGTCCCTGGCCAGCCAGGCCCCGCCCCTGGCCAAGAAAGAAGGACGGGCCAACTGGGAGCTGCCCGCCCGCAGGCTTTGCGACACGCTGCGCGCCTTTACCCCCTGGCCGGGACTGTTCTTCCATCTGGAGGAGGAGCAGGTCAAGGTCCTGGGGGCCATGGTCTCGCAACAGGCCCACCAGGCTCGCCCAGGCGACATCCTGGCCCTCTCGCCCCATGGGTTGCAGGTTGCCTGCGGCATGGGCACGGTCCTGGAAGTCACCGCCATCCAACCCGAGGGGAAAAAAGCGATGAGCCCCTGGCAGTTCTCCCTGGGCCACCGTTTCCCCGCGAGGCTGTCGTGAATTTTCTGCTCCCGGCCGCCGGCGTGCTGCGCGATTACTACCAGGAACCCCAGGCCAACTTGAGGATGCTGCTGGCGCGCTTCCTGCAGGATTACTCCGGGGACGACAAGAACGCCTTGACGCGCACGGTATACGGCGTCGTGCGCAAGGACATCGCCCTGGAGCACGTCATCGGCCTGTTCCTGAAAAACAAGTCCCAGAAGCCCCCCCTGCCCACACACGTGCTGCTGAAGATTGCCGTCTTCCTGCTGCTGTTCTCAGACTCCTATCCCGAGTATGCCGTGGTCAACGAGGCGGTGAATGCCGCCGCCAAGAAGGAAAAGCCGTTCGTCAATGCCGTGCTGCGGCAATTGCTGCGCCGCAAGGCGGAGATCCGTGCCCGACTGGACAGCACGGACGATGCCGGGTTGAAATATGCCCTTTCACCGCTGCTGCTGGCCGGCCTGCAGCGCCTCGGCGCCGCCGGCACGGCCAACCTGGAATACCTGGACCGCGAGCCCGTCTTTCACCTGCGTTTCAACCCCGGGCAGATGACCATGGGCCAGGCGCGCCAGGCGCTGGCGGCAACCGCCATCCCCTGCCGTGAACTCCCCCAGCTGGATTGCTTCGAGACCGCCGCCGCCGGCCAGGTCCTGGAAAATCCCGCGGCCCTCGGCAATTTCTATGTGCAGAACACAGGTTCGCAGGCCGTCGCCCTGGTGGCCGCCGCCTGTGCCGAAAAGGAAGTGTGCGACGTGGCCGCGGCCCCGGGCGGCAAATCGCTGACCCTGGCCTGCCTGCGCCCCGAGTTGAAGATCTGGGCCAGCGACGTCAGCCCCCAGCGCCTGCGCCTCCTGGAGCAGAACATGCGCCGGCTGCGCCTGGGCAGCATTTTCTCCTTCACGGCCGATATGCTTCGATATCCCCCGGGACACGAGGCGGCCGACCTGGTCGTCCTCGACGCCCCCTGCACGTCGAGCGGCACCCTGCGCAAGAATCCCGACCTGAAGAACAAGATCGGGGTGGAGCAGGTGCAGGCCAACGCCCGCCAGCAGAAGCTCATGCTGGCCAGCCTGGCTGTGCGTTTTCCCAGCGCCCGCATCCTCTATGCCGTGTGTTCCTTCCTGGCCGAGGAAAGCGAGGAGGTGGTGGCAAAAGTCGCGGTTGCCCGCGGCCTGAAGGCCGCGCCCGTCGCCCCTCTTTTGGCCAAGTACGGTTTTCGCCTGCAACAAGCCGAATACGGCGTATATCTGCTGCCATCGGACCTGAACAACGATTTGTTCTATATTTCCTTGCTCGAACCTAAATGACCGGATTTGGCTAACGATCTTCGTGACGCGTAACGCGTGACGCGTGACATGTAGCTGCACTTTCCAGCAATAAAAAGTGATAGAATAATTCGCTATGCGCCCAATTGGATGGAGTGAGAAGCTTGTACTTTCCTAGGCAATAGTCTGTTTTAATTCAAATAAGGTTTTTTCGCGTTACGCGTCACGAGTCACGAATGCCCGGTTAGCTCCAGAGCACCAGCCCCGTCTCGTACGGATCGAGCATCAGCGGATGGCTGGGAGTAATGCGCAGCTTGAAGCCGAAACTGCCGGTGCGGCTGCAGGGAATTACGCCGCTGAAACGGAAGCGGCCTTCCGCGGTCTTCTCCACCTTGTCCAGCCGCGCCAGCACCGAATTCTGCAGCACGTCTTCGCCGACGATGGTCCCGTAATATACGTCGACACGGAGTTCCTCGGGCGCCACCTTGCCCAGAAACAGGTCGGCCTGCACCTGGAAACCCTCGCCGCTCTTGTAGGTGCGGCCGGTGTCGGCCTGGACGCTCTCGATGCGCACGGCCGGGAAATCTCCCCGCATGCGGTTCTTCCACTTGACCAGCTCGCGGGCCGGCTGGAAATCCTCGGCGCTCAGCCGGGCGAAATTCTCCGCGGCGGGCTTGTAGAACTTGTTGAAATACTCCTTGACCATGCGGTTGGTGTTGTAGCGCGAGGCGATGGTGACCAGCGAATGCTTCATCATGCGGATCCATTCCCGGGGCAGGCCGTCGGAACCGCGCTCGTAGAACAAGGGGATGATGTCCTTCTCCAGGATGGAATAAATGGCCTTGCTCTCGACTTCGTCCTGATATTCCCTGTCTTTGTAGGATTCACGGTTGCCGATGGCCCAGCCGTTCTTCAGGTCATAGGCCTCGTCCCACCAGCCGTCCAGGACGCTGAAATTCAACACGCCGTTGCAGGCGGCCTTCATGCCCGAGGTACCGCAGGCCTCCAGCGGCCGCAGGGGCGTGTTCAGCCAGATATCGACGCCGGAGACCAGGTAGCGGGCCACGTTGATGTCATAGTCCTCGATGAAAGCGATCTTCTTGCGCAGATGTTCGGCCGACATGAAGGCGATGATGTCCTTGATCAGTTCCTTGCCGGCCTGGTCCTGGGGATGGGCCTTGCCGGCGAATACCAGCTGCACCGGCCGCTCCGGGTCGTTCAATATCCTGAGCAGCCGCTCCTTGTCCTTGAAGATCAGATAGGCGCGCTTGTAGGTGGCGAAACGGCGGGCGAAACCGATGGTCAGGGCCACGGGATTCAGCGCCTCCTGCGATTCGCTGATCAGCAGGTTCGACGCCCCCTTGGCCAGCAGCTGTTTCTGCAGCCGTTGGCGGGTGAAAGCGATCAAGCGCCGACGACGGATCTCGTGCACGTTCCACAGCTCGGGATCGGGGATGTTGTGCACTTTTTCCCAGGCATCGCGGTAATCCTGCTTCTCGCGCCATTTGCCGCCCAGGTAGCGCTCGAACAGGTCGTTCATCTCGAAAGAGACCCAGGAAGGGATGTGGATGCCGTTGGTGATCGGCTGGATGGGTACATGCTCGGCCGGCACGGCCGGCCAGAGGTTCCGCAGCATGGCGCGGGACACATCGGAATGCAGGGTGGATACGCCGTTGACAAAAGCGGAGTTTTTGACCGCGGCCACGGTCATGGAAAAATTTTCCTGGGTGTTTTCAGGGTGCACGCGTCCGCAGGCCATGAAATCGTGGAGCGGGATATTGAACTCGCGCAGGTAATTCCAGAAGTAGCTTTTCATCAGGTCCGGGCTGAAAACATCGTGGGCGGCCTCGACATTGGTGTGGGTGGTGAACACGCTCGACTGGCGCGCCACTTCCAGGGCTTCGGCGAAGGACAGGCCCTTGTCCTTCATCAGCACCCTGGCGCGCTCGAACGGCGTGAACGCCGAATGCCCCTCGTTCATGTGCACGACCGTGACGCCGATGCCGAGTGCGTCAAGCATTTTCGCGCCGCCGATGCCCAGAATGATCTCCTGCTGCAGGCGCATCTCGGGGTTGCCGCCATAGAGCTGGGCGGTGAGCCGCCGGTCGTACTCGCTGTTCATTTCATGGTTGGAATCGAGCATGTGGATGGAGATGCGGCCGACCTTGATCTCCCAGACCCTCAGCCTGACCTTGCGCCCGGGGAAATCCAGTTCGATCTCGAGGGGGCCGCCGTCGGGACGTTTCACCTCCTGGACCTGCATGTTGTGAAAATCGTTGACCTGGTAGAAATCCTGCTGCCAGCCGTCCATGTTCAGGTACTGCTGGAAGTACCCTAGCTGGTAGAGCAGCCCGACGCCGTGAAAATGGAGGTTCAGGTCGCTGGCCGCCTTGACGTGGTCGCCCGAAAGGATGCCCAGGCCGCCGGAATAAATGGGCAGCGTGTCGCTCAGGCCGTACTCGGCGGAAAAATAGGCGATGCTCGTTTTCTGGTCATGATTGATGCTGCGCAGCACGTGCAGGTACTGGTCGAGCTGATCGCTCACCCGCTGCACTTCGCTCAGGAAACCCTCGTCGTGGGCCAATTCCTCCAGCTTCTCCTGGCTGATCTCGCCCAGCATGCGTACCGGGTTGTGCTGGTTCTTTTCCCACAGGTCGCCGTCCAGGGTGATGAACAACTTGATGGCCTCGGGGTTCCAGGTCAGCCACAGGTTGGCGGCGATTCCCAGCAACGGCTTCAGTTTTTCAGGCAGGTCGGGTACGACCTTGAATTTTTTAAAATTTCCCATGGGTCAAAACTCCTCAGGACGGCGGCGCCGAACGCCGGGGTCACAGTTGGGCGAGTATATCGTCCCGTTTCAGGTCCAGGTAGAATTTCAGCTTGCCGGAGATCAGGCTCTTTCCGGAGACCAGCAGCAGGAAATAGCCGCTGTTGAGCGAGAGGACCATGATCTTGAATTTTCCGGAAACGTATTCGATCAGGAAGCCGGCGCGGTCGATATCCAGGTTGTCCAGCTTGCCCACCACTTCGGCCAGCTCGGCTCCGATCAGGTCCATGTCGGCATCCGGGGGCAGGTAAACCGATTTTTCCAGCTCCAGCCCGTCCTTGCCCCAGATGCCGATCAGGTAGGTTTCCGGGTTGTGGGCATGAATATCGTCGAATATGGCATTAAACAATTTGATTTCCCCTTCGTTGCAGCAGCTGCAGGAAAAGCTGCAGACGCTCGATGACGCGGTTTTGGCGTTCGGCACGCTGCAGTTGCAGGATGGCCTTGATCTTCAGGAAATGATCGGTGCGCCCGGTCTTTTCGAACAGGTTCTTGTAGATGGCCAGGGATTCGCGGTACAGCCCCTGCTTGAAATACAGTTCGGCGGCGCTTTCCGTCTGGTAATGCAGTTCGGCGGAGGCGGCAGCCGGTACGGCCGCTTCGGGTGGAGCGGCGGCTTCCTCCCAGGCGCTAAAAGTGATCTGCGGGGCTGCCACGTCCGTCCGGGGGGCTGGCGGCGGAAACTCCTCCGCGGCAGGAGGAGCGGCAACTTCCTCCCCGGCGTCAAAAGTGATGTGCGGGGCTTCGGCTTCAGCCAGGGGAACTTGCGGCGGCGGCATGGGGGGGCCTGCCGGGGCAACGGGGCGGGTCAGGTCGGCGTCGACGCGGAACTCGGCCTTGGTGTCGGCCAGGTGATCGGAGACGCCGGCCTCAAGCATCCCAGCCAACAATTTCAGCCGTTCCTGGGCCAGGCTGTTGAAGGAATCAAGAAAAAGCAGTTTTTTATAATAAAGCAGGCTTTCCGGAAAGCGCTTCATCTGGAAATGCAGATCGGCCAGCTCTTTGACCACCATGATGTTGTCGCCGGACATGGCGTGCATCTCGCGCAGAAGCTGGAGCGCCGCCACGTCCTGATGCAACTGGCGCAGGAACTTGTAGCGCAGGCTTTTAATGTGAAACGAAGCGGGGAATTCCCGTAGCACCGCCTCGGTGCGCGCCAGGCCTTCAGCGAATTTCTTCTCTTGAAACAGCCATTCCAACTGGGCCAGCTGCTCGCGCTCATTCTGAAAATTTGCCAATCTTACCTCTTCCTGTCAACCGCCCGAAACGATCACTGCCTCCCGCTCGCGGCCAACCTCCGCACCGGGTTATTTTGTCGTTTCCGCCCCGGCCCCGCCTGAATTGTACATGGTGATCGCGATGTAGTCCTGGGGGACAGTGCCGATATGGCTATCACTGCCGCGGTAGGCACGGCCGTCGACCTGCATCAGGGCGTGGATGATCATGGCGCCGGAGTAGAATTCCACCGGGCCATAGAACGTGGCGCTGACCTCGCCGCTGGCATTGCTCACCTTGGAGATGGTCGACAGGCCATTGTCAAAATAGCCCCAGTCGAGCTGCTGGTGGGAGAGGCTGTCCGCCAGCTGCTCGAAGAAGATGGTCCTGCCGGGCAGCGGGTTCCCCCTGGAATCGGTGACGCGCACGCTGATGCGGCTGGTGTGCATGTTGCCGTCGATGAACAGCACGGCCGGGCTGGCCGAACCCTCGAGCAGCACGTAATAACCGGCCGGGCTGTCCCAATCCGGGTCGTTCAACTCCGAGCGCTTGCAGGAGGAAACGCACAGGACCATGCCCAATATGATCAATAAAAAAAGTAATTTTTTCATTTTTCGCTGTCTCCTTGCTCTAGCCCTCGGTACCATCGGTGCCCTGATCCGCGAAATTGCTGCACCAGACGCTGAGGTAGCCGCTTACCGGCGCCACGCGGTGCCCGCCCAGGTCCTTGCCGTGCACCGTGACCTTGGCCACCAGCTGCAGGACCACCCCCTGGTTCGGGACCTCGAGCAGGGCGATCAGCGGCGCCTCGAGCTTGGCCACGTGACGGATGAGGATGAACGGGATGTCCACCGCTTCGTCCACCGGCACCAGCATGTTCATGGGCTGGGTGAAGCGGTAGGGCACGTCCACGCCTTCCACGTTGCGGCCGTCAGTACGCATGAACTCGACGTCGATCTGGTCGACGATGACGTTCATGTAAAAGGTGATGTCGTGCTCATCGGAGTCTTCCAGCGGATTGATGGTCAGGGTCGTTACCGCAGCCACGCCATTGTCGTTGACGATGCTGCCGGAGAGGCTGACATCGGAAAATACCGTGGTGGACCCGTCTGTGCCTTCGAGGTCCTTGCCGGTCAGGGAGTTGATCACCAGGAAACTGGCCGACGTGCTGTCGTTCTCCTTGGCCACGCAACTGACCAGCGCCAGGGCCGCTATGAGCAAGAGCAATACTTTCAGTTTCATGTTTCCCTCCTACTTGATGATGCGCGGAGTGATGAAGATCATCAACTCCTGCGTCTTGCCGTATTTCCTTGAATTCTTGAACAGTGAACCGATGATGGGGATGCGGCTCAGGATGGGCACGCCCGTGTTGCTGTGGTCCTCGTTGATCTTGTAAAGGCCGCCGAGGACGATGGTGCCTCCGTCCTGGACCATGACCGAGGTTTTGGCGGTCTCGGTCTTGATGGTCGGCATACCGTTGACCGGCTTGGAGAAGTCGGCGATGTCGTTCTTGATATCCACCATCATGATGACCGAGCCGCGCGCCGTGATCTGCGGGGTAATCTTGAGCTCCAGCGCGGCGTTGATGTACTGGGTGGTGATGGTGTTGTTCTGGTTGGTCTGGATGGGGATGCGCTCGCCCTGGGTGATCTCAGCGGGCATGTTGTTCTGGGTGGTGGCCCGCGGTGAGGAGATGATGCGCGCCTTGCCTTTCGAGCTGAGGGCGCTCAGGGCCACGTCCAGATTGAACGTGCCGCCGATGTTGCCCATGGTGATCTTGGGAAAGACCACGCTGTCGGCCGTCGGCACATTGATCAGATAGCCCGAGGGGTTGCTCTTGGAATCCACCACGGCGCCGCCTTGGATGGAGTTGGGGAACACCAGGTTGGTCTGGTTGCCGTAGGAGGAGTTGGCAATGGCGTTGACGCCCCACTGGATGCCGAAGGTGCTCAGCGACTCGCTGCTGGTCTCCACGATGCGCGCCTCGATCTGGACCTGGGGGTTGGCCGCGTCCAGGGTGTCGATCAGGCCGTCGATGACCTTGATGCGCTCCGGGACCTCGGAGATGATCAGGGTGTTGGTGCGGTCGTCGGTGACCAGCTCGCCGCGCGGGCTCATCTGCTTTTTCAGTATGGCCGCCACGTCCTTGACCTTGGCGTAGCTCAAGGTGCGGGTCGAGACCTCGAGGTTGCCCTCCTGTTCGCGCGCCTCGCGCAGCTGCTGGCGCTGCTTGGCCTCATTGGCCAGCTTGTCCACCTTGCCGATGCGCAGGATGTTCCCCTCCTGGATCATGTCCAGGCCGTTGACCTTCAGGATCAGCTCCAGGGCCTGGTCCCAGGGGACCTGCACCAGTTCGCAGGTGAAGCGCCCGGTGACGTCGGGATCGATGACCATGTTCAGGCTCGAGATCTTGGCGATGAACTTCAGGATATTGCTGATATCTGCGTTTTTAAAGGAGAAATCATAGGGATCGCCCGAAAATTGCGGACGGCCGTCATCCACGGTATTCCTCTGGAAATCCAGGTTGGGCGGCTCCTCCTCCTGGGGGGTCGGGGACGCCTGGGCCATCTCTTCCTCAGCCTTGGATTTCTCCGGGCCGAAGAACTCCTTGGGCTTGGCAACGGCGGGGGGAGCCTGCGCCAGGAAGACCTTGCCGTCGGCCTGTTCGCTGGCCGCCGGCGTCACGCTGGTCAGCGCGGGCTGCGGGGGGGATTCCAGGGCGGGGGCGGGAAGCGCAGGGTTCTGGGCCACGGCCGGCGCTTCCTGGGCGGTTTGCGGGTCATCGAAGAACTCCACCTGCAGCAAGTTGCCCTTGGCCTGTACCGCAAAATGCTTCAGGTAGTCCAGGTCGAAGACCACGCGATAAATGTCGCCGGAATTGTTGCCGCCGCGGATGCCCTTGACGTTCTTCAGGTTCACGGCCTTGTTGATCTTCTTTGACTGGGCATTCTTCAGGTCGATGGCCAGGCGCACGGGCTGCTGCTCGATGGGGATGACGCGGTATTCCGTCTCGCCGGACAATGCCAGCTCGAAGCGGATGCGCCCCGGCTCCTGGGCGGCCACCCGCACGTCGCGGAGGCTCACGCGGCCGCCGTC
>JBGSPO010000044.1:0-4771 GCA_041738575.1 Candidatus Aminicenantia bacterium | reverse complement strand
GCGGGCCAGCCGGGCCCTGCTGAGGATCTGCGGGATGATCTGCTCGCCGGGGTAGGCGCTGAGGAACTGGCGGTCGGCCAGGCGCAGCTTTTCCAGCTGGGCGCGCAGGCCGGCATCCTGCGCCAGCCTCCTTTCCATCTGCCGGCGCTGCCGGCGCGGCAGCTCGTCAAGGAGGTAGCGCTCCAGCAGCCATTCCGGCACGGGTGTTTCCATGTTCACCTTATCCCTCCTGGGCCGCCGAGGCAAGGGCGCGGGCGCGAAATTCGCGCAGGCGCTTTCTCACTCCGGAAACCGACATGCGGGTCTCGCGGGCCACTTGCCGAAAAGTCATGCCGTCGACAAAATGCAGCACGGCCATCTCCCGCGTCGAGGGCGGCTCGCGGCGGAAGAGGCGCTCCAAGATGACCTGAGCCAGAGTTCGCGTTTCCTGCTCGGCGCAGCAGGCGATGCGGGACAGGATGTCATGGTCGGCATCGGTCCGGTGGCTCTTGCGTTCGCGGATGACGTTGAGGCAGACGTTGGTGGCGATGCGGTAAAGCAGGCTCGAGGGATAGCGGCCGTGCAGCCGCTCCTGGTGCGTGAGCAGGCGCACGAACACGTCCTGCATGGCGTCCACCGCTTGCTCCTCGTCGCCCAGGAGCCGGCGGCAGCGGCGCAGCACCATCGGCGCGTAGCGGCGGTATAATTGCTCGACGTCGATCGCCCATTCTCCGCCATTGATCATGATGTTTTTTTCTTATCCCTTCCATGCCCAGTATAACACACTGGAAATGGATATGCGTCACCGGCAAACGCCGCCCTGTTTCCTTGCGGAATGCTCGCCCCAGGGCAAGGTGACACTTTCCCCCTGGTGGGGTGTTTCGCTTCAGGGGCCCGAGTAAGCCGCCGAGGAGGACCAGATGAAAAAGCTGATGCTGCTGGCGATGGCAATGGCGCTGGTCGCCGTCCCGGGATTATCCCTGGGCGGGGATCGGGTAGATGGATCCATGGAGACAACCGACTATTCCTCGTTTTACGCCGGGGCCGGGATGGGCGACGGTTCCACCATTCTGCTCTCCGGCGTGCTCGGCAACGTTATTGGCTTGGCTGCCGGGGGACTGCTGGGTTCCCTGGTGAGAGGTAGCGGCGAATCGTTACTCCCTTCAGGATTGGCTCCCGGCGCCCTTGCCGGGTCGGTTTGCGGCAGCGCCCTGGGGGTGCATCTGGCCGCGGGGCGAAGGGGCAATTTCGGCTCGGCGCTCGCGGGAAGCGCGTTGGGCATTGTCGCCGCCATCGCCGTCACTTCGGTCCTGAGCGGGAGGCAGGGTTTGGGCACGCTGGCCATCGTCCCCCTCGCGATCCTGCCCCCGCTGGGGGCCTTCATGTTCTACAGCCGATCCATGGGTGCTTACTCAGCCCGGACCGCTGGCGGGCTATTCAGCCTGGCCAAAGGCAGGCTCGGACTGGGCGTGCCCGACATGCAGGTCCGACCGTCCTCTATCCCCGGGTTCAAGGCGAAACCGGAGCTGCAGTTCAACGTGCGCGTCCTGAGCGTGGAGTTGTGATGCCCGGCAGCGTGGGAGAGTTGGCTCGAGTGCGATAGTGATGGAGGAAAAATCATGAAAAATAAACTTGTGCTTGCCGTAACTGCAATGATGATTTTTGTTCCGATTCTAAGCGGAGAGACATGGCAGAATATTTCCCCGATTATCGAGACGGCACCTGTTTCAACCGAGGAAAAAGCGGATCCGCTCCCTTCCCTCCGCATCCCTCCCGGCCGGCGCCCGCGAACAGGCGGATTGATTCTGGCCGGAGTACTTGGGAATATGCTTGGTTCCATTGCCGGCATTTACCTGGGGGCGCCGACGTTCGACGAGAATCACCCGCTGCCTTTCATTGCCTATTGGGCTGCCGGGTCGGCGTTCGGAAGCGCGGCAGGGGTCGGCCTTGCCGGCACTACCAGGAATTGGCGTGGTAATTTCGGGATGGCCTGCATCGGGGGCACCCTGGGAGCCGGGCTTTCCTGGCTCATCGTTTCATCGCCTGCCTTCCAGGGTGGTGCGGGCATGCTCTCGCTGGTTCCCCTGCTGATACTGCCCCCGATCGGTGCCGCCCTTTTTTCCAAGGCGTCCATGAAGCCCCGGTGGGTTCCAGAGAACCAGGCGCTGCTGACTATTTCCGCCGGCCGGCTTGCGCTCGGGGTGCCGGAAGTCCAGGTCCGGCCGCTCCTGGTTCCTGGCTGCGAGACTAAGCCAGAGTTGCAGCTCAATGTGAATGTTTTGAGCGTGGAAATATAAGGAGCCGGCATGAAAAATTCAGCCGCATGGGCCGTCGTACCGGTCATGATCTTTTTTTCGCTGGCCCAGCCGCTGGTGGCCAGGGCCCGCAGGGGATCTACGGTGGTGGTGATCATGAATGACGGCAGCCAGGTCAAGGGCGAATTGTTGTCTGTTCGCGCTGATGCATTGTTGCTTTATGAAAGCGAATCCGGTCAGGGCCGGCACCTGAACTTGCACCAGGTGCTACAGGTGAAGGTTCTGAAGAAAACGACTTATTTAGACGGGGCAGGTATTGGCATCTGTGTCGGGCTGGTAATCGGTGTCAACAATCTGAAAAAAATAGAAGGCGATTCTCTTGCGCCCGCATTTGACATGATCAGCTCATTCCTGCCGTTGCCCTTAATCGCTCTGGGCGGCGGACTGCTGGGAGCGGTTCTCACTATGCCAAAAAAAATTTCTTTGGCCGGAGAATCGCCCGAAACCGTTCAGTGCCATCTCGGACACCTGAAGCGCTATGCCCGAGAGATCAGCCCAGAAAAAACGGATTATTGAGTGCAACCCTAAACGGCTATTTGCGAATGAGAAGGAGTTTGAATTACTATGGAGGAGCCATGAAAATTATTTTCAGGCTGACCCTCGTGATGGTATGGATAGCGGTTCCCGCTTTCGCTGCTCCCAGCGAACGGCCCGGCCTCATCCTTATTCTCGATGCCGGAGTTCCGCTGCCGGGCGCGGAAGGCCAGTACGGCGCCGATTTCGGGAAATCATTCTTGGACCTTTCTGTCCAGGCGCGCCTGGGCGGGAATTTCTGCCTGGAAGGCGCTTTCTCCTTTTTCCCGAATCCGCGGCCGGGCGATGAATATTTTTATAACAGTGACGGTTTTGAATTGGCCGTGGACGCGGTATGGAAACTCGCTCAAATGAAAAGGGCCGGCCCGTTCGTAAAGATCGGGTTGTCATATGCCTGGATTAACTCCAATAATGCTTGGCGGGAAATTTATTATCCTGACGCCGGCAGGGAAAGGGATCGGTTCCTGGGCTTGAATGCTGGTGGTGGCGTCGAATGCCGGTTGAGCGGCAAGCTCCTCCTGCGACTGGGTGCAGCCTTCACCTTCGTGCCCAACGACGGTGAGGGCTCGGTTGCTTCCTGGGGGAAACTGTTCGCCGGGTTGGGCATCAGGTTAAAGTAGAGAGACGGGGTTCGCCAGATCCGGAGCTAAGCCGGGCTTGAGCTTGCGGTAGCGGACGCGGCCGGTCGGCCTCGTGGCCCATGCGGCATCGGGTGGCGAAATGTCGTATAATGGGGGTTCAGGCAAACCGCAGAGGAGTGTGGATCATGAACGAGATCCCTGAATCCGCCGCTGTCACGGTCCGGCCGGTCGCCAGCCGCCGTGACCTGAAGGCCTTTATCCGCTTTCCCCACGGACTGTATCGCGGCAACCCGTACTGGGTCCCGAATCTTGACTTCGATGAATGGAACACCCTGCGGCAGGAGAAGAATCCGGCTTTCGACCATTGCCAGGCAAAATACTGGCTGGCCTTCCGGCAGGGGCGGATCGTCGGACGCATAGCCGCCATCCTGAACCGCAAGCATATTGATAAGTGGAACCAGCATTACATGCGTTTCGGCTGGGTTGATTTCATCGACGATCCGGTTGTGTCCGCGGCCCTGTTTTCCGCCGTCGAAGCCTGGGCGCGCGAGAGCGGCATGGATGCCGTTCACGGGCCGCTGGGATTCAGCGACATGGATCGCGAGGGCATGCTGGTGGAAGGCTTCGATGAACGGGCCACCATGATCACCAACTACAACTTTCCCTACTATCCGGCCCACCTGGAGGCCATGGGCTACGGCAAGGATGCCGACTGGCTGGAGTATGACCTGACCGTGCCGCCCGAGCCCGACAAAACCATTGCCCGCGTCGCCGCCATCGCACTGCGCCGCAACAATCTGCACTTGCTGCAGGCCCGCCGCACCAAGGATCTGTTGCCCTATGCCCACGAGCTCTTCCGGCTGCTCGACGAGGAGTACAAGCATCTCTACGGCGTCGTGCCGCTGACCGAAAAGCAGGTCGACCAGTACATTTCCCAGTATCTCGGCTTCATCCGCCCAGAGTTCGTGCCGGTCGTGCTTGACGGGAGCAATCGCATGGCGGCTTTCGGCATCACCATGCCGTCCCTGGCGCGGGCGCTGCAGAAGGCGAAAGGGCGGCTGCTGCCGTTCGGCTTCATTCACGTTATGCGCGCCTTGCGCAAAAACGACCGGGCCGAGCTCTACCTGGTGGCGGTCCGGTCGGAATACCAGGGCAAGGGCGTGAATGCCATCCTGATGGACGAGATGAATCGTCTTTTTATCCGCCGCGGCATCCGTCGGGTCGAGTCGAATCCCGAGCTGGAGACCAACCAGAACGTGCGCGGGCAATGGAAGCACTACCCGGCCCGGCAGCACAAGCGGCGCCGGGTGTTCATCAAGTACCTGGCCTGATCCTCGCCGGCGGCGGTTCGGCCGCGGCCGC
>JBGSPO010000007.1:0-7742 GCA_041738575.1 Candidatus Aminicenantia bacterium | reverse complement strand
GCCGGGCTGGCGGGCCTCGTCCTCTCGTTCGCGCACCTGGGAGTGCGCCGCTCCGTCGGCCAGGACGCCGGCCTCCTGCGCACGACGGGTCCGTACCGCTTCTCGCGCAACCCGCAGTTCGCCGCCTTTTCCCTGGCCGTGCTGGGCTTCGTCCTCCTGCGCCCCTCCGGGTACGCCGTTGGCTGGGCGTGCCTTTTCGCCTTCCTCGCCCACTGGATGGTCAGGGCCGAGGAGGAGCACCTGCGGCGGGTGTTCGGAGGAAAGTACGGGGACTATTGCGCCCGGACGGGCCGGTTCCTCGGGTGGCGCAGGGCGAAAAGCTGAGGGCGAAGGCAGGGCCGCGCGAAAAAAATCAAGAATGTGACTTTTTGTCCATAAAGCGGCCCGGGTTTCAAGTGCATAACCATGGTTTCAAAGCGTCGCCGTCGTGAGCGGTAGCGCGCCAGGGAGGAAACGTGAATCGCCATGCCAGCGGCATCCATTCCCTGACGCAGTTTTGCCTTGCGCCGTGGGAGACGATCGCCATGTATTACATGACCTGCCGGCCCCAGGAAGGCGCCGCCGACGGCGCCTTCCGCCTCGACCTTTCCGGCTGGCAGCTGCGCTGCGGGCTCTCCTGGAGGCTGTAGGAGGGCGCTCCCGCCGCCTCACTCCGCGAAGCCGCCGGCGACCAGCGCGGACAGCCAGCGCTGCAGCGGCTCCATGGGCTTGAATTTTTGCCGGCAGGGCCCGCCGCGGCTGATGGCGGAATACCCTGCATTTTTGGCAATTCTGCCTGAGATGAATGCGCGATTTCTCGTATTCAATTTACAAGGGGGGAATATGAAAAAAACAATATTCGCGACAGCCGCATTGTTCTTCCTCGGCGCGGGGATCGCGGCCCAGACCGCCGCTATCACGGCGCCCAAGGCGAACGATGTCTGGATGCTGGGGAACAAGGAGACCATCCACTGGAACTATACGGGTAACGCCAAGGTCAGACTGGTCCTTTTCGGCCCAAGCGGCGCCAAGGTCGGCGTCATCAAGGCGGGGCTGGCGCTCTCCGACGGCGCTTTCACCTGGTCCGTGGGCGATCTGGAGGGCGGCGGCGCCGCTCCGGTCGCCAAGGGCTACAGGATCCGGCTCAGGCTCGACGGCAGCACGGACACGCTGAGCACGTCGGCGGAGTTCGAGATCGCTTCGGCGTCGGTCATCCCGCCCGACCCTCTGCCCCCGCCGCCGCCCGGCGGAAATCCACCCGCCGGCGATCCGCCCGGAGGCAAAAAAATCTTCCCGCGGGACCGGCTGCGGCCTCCCGATCCCGGCCTGATCCTGCCCATACTGAGGGTGAGCAAGCCGGTGGACGGGACCCAGGTCATCCCCCCCATCATTTGCCCCATCAACTGGACGCTGCCCGGCAGCGCCTATGACAAGGTAAACATCATTCTGTACGCGAATGGCCAGCCCCAGTGGAACATCGCGACGAACACGGAAAATGACGGTTTCTTCGACTGGAAACTCGATGGCTTGGAGCGGACCGGGAAATACGTGGTGCGCGTGCAAACTCCTGACGGCAAAATTCACGGGGACAGCGGCGTGGTCACCATCGCCGCCAACCCCCTGCCGCCGGACCAGCATAAGCGCGTGATCGCCCGCGATGCCGACACCCTGCTGGCCAAGAGCGCGACCATCTCCGTGAAGAGCCTGAACTGCTTCTTCCAGGACTGCGGTCTGGCCACCGTGACCGTCAAGGTGCGGGTCGACGCCACGCCTGCCGACGGGGAGAAGGACTTCATCCTGTCCCCCGACGTCGGCCATCCCCAGTTCGGATCGCTCTTCCTGCGCTGCCAGGTGGAGGACCCCCTCTTCAGCCAGACGGGGGCCTTCTCGGTGAGCCCCGGCTATGACGGCTGGATATCGCTGAAGGGTGGCGGCGGCTCGCTGAAGGTGCGCCAGGTGTACCCGCAGACCGTTCCCGGCGGCGACAGCCAGTTCGAAATCGTCTTTGACCTGAAGCCCCCGGTCCCGCTGAAGGGCCAGCTGGTCGTCCACAAGATGCCCCGCGACCTTCTCGGCGCGGGGAACGTGTGCAAGCAGTACTACTTCCCGAAGCTCATCGTCACCGTGCACCTGGTGACCCAGGCCGGCGAGGCCGTGGACGCCAGGATGAAGTACATGATCTACAGCGAAAAAGATTGCAGCGTGTACGCCGTCACCCCGCCCGGGGAAGTCACCAACTGCCAGGAGGGCGTGCAGGACTGGTAGGCCGCCGCGGCTCCGTCCGCCTCACTCCGCGAAGCCGCCGGCGACCAGCGCGGACAGCCAGCGCTGCAGCGGCTCCATGGGCTTGAATTTCCGCCAGCAGAACTCGACCAGGGCGGGGGAGTGCAGCTCGGGGGGGATAAGCCCCTCCCAGCCGGCGTACAGGCCGGCGTGGCGCAGAAGCCCCGCCGCGGCGGGGTCGGCGTCATAGCCCGGGGGCACGCGCTTGTAGTGCTCGCCGCCCAGCGAATAGCCGGGAAGCGAGGTCGCCTTCCTGACGATGGCGGCCAGCTCCACCCCATACTCCGGGTCGGCGACCGCGCGACGATAACGCTCGAGCAGCGGCCGGGGAAAGAGGTAGAGGCCGCCGCCCAGCATCAGCGTGGGCGGCTCGAGGTGGAAGTAGTAGCCGGAGCACCCCAGGCGCGGCCCGCGCCCCTCCCAGAACAGGATGCCCAGGTTGGTCTTGTAGGGGGACTTGTCAAGGCTGAAGCGGGTGTCGCGGAAGATGCGGAACAGCGAGCCGTTGCTGCGCGGATCGAAGCGGATCGCCGGGCTCAGCCGCCGCAGGCGCTCGCCCATGGCCGCGACGAAGGCCCTGGCCGGGGCCACGATGGCGGACTCGTATTCCGCCCGGTGGGCGTTGAACCAGTCGCGGTCGTTGTGGGCGGCCAGGCCGCGCAGGAACGTCACGGCCTGCTTGGGAAAACCGTTGAAATTTCCTGTGGTTGACATAGGATCAGTATATCTTGCTCCGTGGCGTGTGACAAGTGACAAGGGGAAGAAGAGAAGGTTCGATGTTCGACGTTGTAAAGCAAAAAAATATATCTGCATGCATCGGGCAGCGGGCAAGGCTGCCTTGAAGGAATGCGGGGTTTGGCATTCGAACCCGCCTGGATGAGGGTACATGGCATTCAAAAAATATTGTTTTCTTTACAAGGGGCGGGTTTTGCCCCGAAGGGCACGATCCTCTTGGGGGGGAAGGACGAATCCCCGAGTTGGTTTCTTCAGCGTTGAACGTCGTACTTTGGATTTTTTTTGGTTTTCCTATTGACAAAATAAAAAATAGACATTATTATTAATAATAAGAATAATTATTAAAATGGAAAAAAAAAGGCGAAAAAGCATGCAGCGCGAGAGGATCTATAAGGCCATCAAGGCCACCAAGGCGCATCCGACCGCCCAGGAAGTCTACAAGAAATTGAAAGGAGAGATGCCCTCCCTGAGCCTGGGCACCGTATACCGCAACATCGCCATCCTGCTGGAGGAGGGCCGCATCCAGGGCGGCGAATTCGGCGGCAGCACCGTGCGCTACGACGCCGTCACCTCCGGGCACTACCACTTCGTATGCGAGACGTGCGGCGCGGTCAGCGACTTCGCCATGCCCGAGCAGACGGAGCTCACCGCCGCCGCCCGCCGCCTTACGCCGCACCGCATCCTCGGCCATGCCCTCCGCTTCTACGGCGTCTGCGCCGGCTGCCGTGCGAAAGAAGAAACCAATTCAAAAAAAAGGAGATAAAAAAATGGAGCAAAACACGACCGTCAGCATGCCCAGGATCGGCGATAAAGCCCCGTCCTTCAAGGCCGTCACCACCCAGGGCGAGATCCACTTTCCCGAGCAGTACGCCGGCAACTGGGTCATCCTCTTCAGCCACCCGGCCGACTTCACCCCGGTCTGCACTTCCGAGTTCATGACGTTTGCCACCATGGAGGGCAAGTTCAGCGAGTTGAACTGCCAGCTGGTCGGCCTCTCGGTCGACGGCCTCTACAGCCACATCGCCTGGCTGCGCACCATCAAGGACAAGATCGACTACAAGGGGATGAAGAACGTCGAGGTGAAGTTCCCGCTCATCGAGGACATCACCATGGAAGTGGCCAAGATGTACGGCATGATGCAGCCGGGCGAGAGCTCGACCAAGGCGGTGCGCGCCGTCTTTTTCGTCGATCCCAAGGGGATCATCCGCACCGTCATCTATTACCCGCTGAGCATGGGGCGCAACTTCGACGAGCTGCTGCGCGTGCTGCAGGCGCTGCAGACCGCCGACGCCTTCGGCGTGGCTACCCCGGCCGACTGGCGCCCGGGCGACGACGTGATCGTGCCCACCGCCGGCTCCTGCGGCGTGGCCAAGGAGCGCATGGACGGCAAGGACAAGGACGTCACCTGCCACGACTGGTTCTTCTGCACCAGGAAGATCGACAAGGAGAAGGTGCTGAGCACGATCAAGAAGAAGAAATAGGAAAATCATCATATATCTCTCCTCCCTCGGACGCCGCGGCCCCCATGGCGCGGCGTCCTTTCTATTTTGAAGCACTGATTTCGCGAATTTTGCTTCGCTTTTACCGTCCGCCGTACAGCGTGTACCGTTGACCGTTTGCCGATTGCCAACCCTCCGGGCCTGTGTTATAACCGACTTATGCTCCCAGAATTGAAGACCATGCTCGTAGTGAACCCCCACGCCGGCCGCGGCCGGGGCGGAAAGGTCTTCGCCGCGGCCCGCGGAATCCTGGGGGAGCGGATCAAGCACCTGGAAATGAGGGTCTCCGAGTACGCCGGCCACGCCTTCGAGATCGGCCGCGAGGCCGCGAAAAACGGCTACGAAAGGATTCTCAGCATCGGCGGCGACGGCACCCCCTTCGAGATCGTCAACGGCCTCTACGCGGAGGGGCGTCCGCAGCATCCGGTCGAGCTGGGCATGATCCCGGCCGGGACCGGGAATTCCTTCCTGCGCGATTTTTCGGCGCCGTCCTGGCGCCAGGCCGTGGAGAACATCCTGGGCGGCAGGCGCCGCCGCGTCGACCTGGTGGAGATATTCTACGACCGCAACGACCGGGAGGTCCGGCAGTACTACCTCAACATCCTGGGCATCGGCCTGATCGCCGACATCCTCAAGCTGACCAACGAGAAGCTGAAGGGCTTCGGGCGCTTCAGCTACGGCCTGGCCGTGATGCTGCGCCTGGCCAGGGGCATGCGCAACCGCATGCGGATCACCGTCGACGGCGAGGCGCTGGAGATCGCCGACAGCGCCCTGGTCATCTCCAACTCCAAGTTCACCGGCGGCGGCATGAAGATCGCCCCCATGGCCGACACCCAGGACGGCCGGGTCGACATGGTCGTTTTCCTGGAGGTGGATCGCCGCGACATCCTGAATATCTTTTCCCGGGTCTTCAAGGGTACACACATCAACCATCCGAAGGTCAAGACCTTCCGCGCCGCCGAGATCGCCGTCGAAAGCGCCCCCCCGGAGATGCTCATGGCCGACGGCGAACTCCTGGGCCGGACGCCGCTGCGGCTGAAGGTGCTGCCGGGCGAGCTGGCCATCCTGGCATGAAGAAGGCCGCTTCCTCCGTCCTCTCCCTGCTGATATGGTGCATCGCCCTGCCCTGGTTCATTTTCTGGGCGCTCATCATCCTGCTGGTCGGCATCTTCCGCGCCGGCTCTTTTTTCGAGGGCTGCCTGAAATGGCTGTGTCGCTCGCTCGTGTGGCTCTGCGGCATTCGCATCACCATCTCCGGCCGGGAGAACTTCGACCCCGGACGCCAGTTCATCCTGATGATGAACCACGTCAACCTTCTCGACGGCTTCGTGTTCTACGGCAGCTTCCCCGGCTGGGGTCGGGGCATCGAGGAGGAGAGCCATTTCAACTGGCCGCTCTACGGCTGGGTTATCCGGCGCATGGGCCAGGTCCCGGTCAACCGCCGCAGCGGCGCCCGGGCCATGGAATCGCTGCGGCGCGCCGCCGAGCTGATTAGGGCCAGGAGGGATTTCTCCTTCATGGTCCTGCCCGAGGGTACCCGCACCCGCGACGGCAGGCTGAACCCCTTTAAAAAGGGCGGCTTCCTGCTGGCCCTGGAGACCGGGCTGGACATCCTGCCCCTAGTGCAGAAGGGGGCTTATGCCATCAACCGCCGCGGCAGCCTGCTCATCCGGCCCGGCCGGGTCGAGTTCGTCATCGAGAAGCCGGTTTCGACAAAGGGCTTCCGCCGTGAGAATATCGGCGAATTGATGGAAAAAGTTCGCGGGGTGTTTTTACAGCACGTGGAATAGAACTTGGTTGAAGGTGCAAGGTGGACGGATAGAAAATAAATTCCAAATCCCAAGCACCAAATTCCAAATAAGCACCAAGCACCAATGAACCAATGACCAAAACGAAGAATAATTGCACTGGCAGCCCCGTTGTTTAGGACATTGGAATTTGGAACTTGGGATTTGATTGTTACTTGGAATTTGTGATTTGAGACTTAATTCAATGCGGAGCGTCACTTTCTTCCATGTCACGCGTCACGTGTTACGCGTCACGTCGATCGTCGGGGTTACGAACTCGGCGAAGCGAGCAAGCCCGGGTACTGCTTCTCCAGTTCCGCCCTGAGGAAACCCTCGATCTCGGTCCGCGAACCGAACTGCCCCAGCTGGGCGACGACGCGGCGCAGGCGCGCGTAGTGGATGCGGGTGAAGACGCGCTTGATCTCGGCGATGGCCAGGGCGTTCATGGAGAAGTTGGTAAAGCCCATGCCCAGCAGCATCAGGGCCGGGAGGGGCCGGCCGGCCATCTCGCCGCAGACGGTCACTTCCTTGCCGGCGCGGTCGACCTCGGCGCGGATCTCTTTCAGGACGTAGACGAAGGCCGGGTGAAAGGGGCTGAACAGGTGGGCGACGTCGGCGTTGTTGCGGTCGACGGCCAGCAGGTACTGGATGAGGTCGTTGCTGCCCACGGAGAAGAAGTCGACGTCATCGCCCAGGTGGCGGATGAGGCGCACGGCGGCGGGGATCTCCAGCATGATGCCGACCTTGACGTCCTTCCTGGGCCAGGTGCCGGCGCGCTGCAGCTCCTTCTTGGCCTCGGCCATGATGCCGCGGATGGCGCGCACCTCCTCGATCTCGGTGACCATGGGAAAGAGGATGCGGATGTTGCCGCTGGCGTTGGCGCGCATGATGGCCTTGATCTGGACCTTGAAGGGTTCGCGCTGCTTCAGGAACAGGCGCACGGCCATCAGCCCCAGCGAGGGGTTGTCCTCGCGCCGCGCCTGCGCGGGATCCGACTTGTCGCGGCCCAGGTCGTAGGTGCGGATGACCAGCGGGTGGGGATAGATATTCTGGGCGATCTTCTTGTAGATCAGGTACTGCTCCTCCTCGGAGATGCTCATCTTGGAGTCGAGGTAGAGGAACTCGGTGCGGAAGAGGCCGATGCCCTTGGCCCCGTACGCATGGACGACCTCGCTCTCGAAGGGGAGCTCGATGTTGGCGTAGAGGTGGAACTGGTGCTGGTCGCGCGTCAGCTCCGGCAGCTGGCTGAGGGCCTTCAGCTCCTCCTTGTAGCGGCCGAAGGCCTCGATCTTCCTCTCGATCTCGGCCGTGATCTCCGGGGTAGGCTGGACGATGACCTCGCCGTTGAGCGAGTCCAGGGCGACGGTGTCGCCCGCGGCGACCACCTCGGTGGCGCGCCCCGTGTCCAGGATGGCCGGGATGCCCAGGGTGCGGGCCAGGATCGCCGTGTGCGACGTCT
>JBGSPO010000220.1:0-5526 GCA_041738575.1 Candidatus Aminicenantia bacterium | reverse complement strand
CCCCTGCCGCCGGGAAAAAGCGCCCGCTGGCTGGCCCTGCGCTATACCGCCTGGCTGCCGCTGTTTTTCCGCTCGCTGCTCAGGGCCGACACCGACGCCAACGGCAACCTGGTCATCCGCAGCCGCTTGCTGCGCCTGCCGCTCCTGGAGCTGCATTTTTGCCTGGAGCGCAGCGCCGCTGCCGATCGCCAATTGTTCTACATCAGCGGCGGCCTGCTGGCAAGAAAGACCGAGCAGCCGACCCGTCGTCCGCGCCTGGAGTTCCGCGAGGTCCTCAACGGCAGCGTGGCCCTGGTGGCCATCCATGATTACCGGCCCACCCTGCCCTGGCCGCTTTACAACCTGACCCAGGCCAGGGCGCACCTCTGGGTGATGCGCAATTTCGCCCGTGCCGTCGGCGCTGGCAGGATATGATTTCCGCTTTGCGGTTTTTTATTGTATAATCCAGTTTCGCTCATTCGCCAACGGAGGAACCCGATCGTGGAAAAACGCATGGAAGGCCGACGCTTGCACTCCATCGAGCTGATGTACGGCTCGAACGACACCTATTGCCCGGGCACCGCGCTGAACCTGTCCTGCCACGGCATGCGCATCCATGCCGACAGCCAGATCGTGCCCATCGATCGCGAGGTCAAGCTGGTGCTGACCCTCGACAGCGAGGTGGTCAGCATGCGCGGCATCGTCCGTTGGAACAGCGAGGTACTGGACCTCAACCCCGAGGCCGACCGCCACCTGGGCATCTTCATCCCCGACCCCCCGCCCAGCTACGTCGATTACGTCCACCGCCTGAACTGAGCGCACGCCGACGCGCCAGCGGCTCCGCCCTGCCGTTCAGGGGAAGCCGTTTTCCCTCAGGCCCGCGGCGCAACGCTGCATTGCCGCTCAATTGAGCCGGCCTGCCTGCGTCAGGAAGGGGGCGGAAAAGTCCCGCCCCCCGGGATCCACTTCTAGAACTTTACGATGACGAAGGCGCGGGAACGTACGACCTTGAAATCGGTGTAGTGCGTGCCGCCGATCCAGTCGTTGCCCGTCGCGTAGTCGAAGATGTACCCGACCTGCAGCCCGGCGAACTCGGTCTTGCCGATGAAATACAGCTTGTTCTTGTCGCTGGAGCGGTCGGCGCCGCCGTAGGTGATGCCGTCGCTGTAGATGGCGTAGCCCAGCCTGGCATAGATCTCATCGGTGACCTGGCAGCCCAGGCCGATGTCGTAGATCCATTTCTTGCTCTGGTAGTCGTCGGCGGCATCGGCGAGGTTGGCGTTGTCCTTGTCGTCGATCAGCTTGACCTTGCCGGAGATGTCGAATGACCTTCCCAGGGTGAAGGCGTACTTGAACTTGAGCAGGCCGATGAATGTGCTGCGGTCCTGGTCACGGTTCCAGATCATGGCGTTGGCCGGGTAGAGGTCCATGTCGCGCCCCTGGGTGTTGGAATTGTAGCCGATGCGGGTGATCTCGGCGCCCAGCTCCAGCCCGCTCTTGCTGAAATTGACGAGGCCGGTGAATCCCTTCCAGCCGATGACGCTCTGGTAGGGCACTTCGTCGAACTGGGTCTCGCCGTTGTCGGGTATCGAGGAGACGGTCTGGCCATAGTTGCCTTCATAGCCGATCCAATCCTGAGTGAAGCGCCACGTCTCGCCGGCACTCCAGGCATTCCAGCGGCCCGCGACATCGTCACCCTCGAAGCCCTCGGTCAGCAGGACGTCCTGCTCGCGGCGCGAGGCCATGATCGAAAGGTAGTCGTCGCCGATATTGAAGTACTCCAGAGAGAAGTTCAGGCCGACTTTCAACGGGTCCTGCAGCAAGGCGGTCAGCTTGAACATGCTGTCCTTGAGGTCCTTGGCCGGCATGCTGTTCCAGCCGCCCCAGTCCTTGGTGTAGTTCGCCGCCTTGTAGACGGTCGACGCGTTGGCGAACACGCCGCTCAGCTGCAGGAAGTCGACCGGGTTGGCGTCGAACTCGACGGAAAAGATCGTGCTCTTGAAGCGGTCGGTAAAATCGACCCCGTCCCGGGAGTTCGTGTCGAGGGGATCGACCTCCAGGTCGCTGGTGTGGTAGGCGATGACGCGGAAGTCATACTGGTTGCTGGGCTTGAAGTCGATCTTGCCGGCGTAGGCGTAATCCTTGTTGATGTACAGCTGGTTTTCCTTGTCCGTGCCGCCCGTCGCCCAACCGGGGCCGGCCCAAAGCGATGGCAGGCTGATGCGCGCCGCGTCATAACTGAACATCTTGAAAGGCTTAGCGCTGATAAAGAGCCCGGCGGCGTTGTCGCGGTCGATGTAGCGCAGGCGGCCGATGGTATAGGGGCTGAACATGGCCAGGTCGCTGGCGCCGATGTGGATCTTGTCCACGATGCCCTGCAGCCAGTCCGGGGTGCGCACGTCGGCCCAGGAGCCGCGGAGCTTGAACAGCCCGGGGCGCTCGATGTTGCCGTTGTGCACGGCCATGTCCCAGAATGTGGCCCAGTAGTTTTCCCGGTAGCGGCTCTGGACGCGGGCGCCGACCTCGACGTTGTTGGACACCTTGGCCAGCAGGTTCAGTTCGAGCTCCGGGGCGACGCCGTTGTGCCCATGGGTGTGGTTTGTGCCCTGGCTGGCGTCATTCTCATGCAGGAAATTGATGAACAGCTGCCCGGTGACCTTGAGCCCGTACTTGTCGCTCTTGACGGACTTGGCCGCGGGGGGCGCGGGGGGCGCCGGAGCCTCGGGGGCCGTCTCCGGTTCGTCGGGGGGAGCCGCCATGTCCATGACCTTGTTCAGGTAGACCATGGGCAGCTTGGCGTAGACGTAGCCGGCCGGGTCGTCATCGCTCACCCAGGCCGACATGATCTTGTGCTGCAGGCCGACCTCCTCCTTGCCTCCCTTGCCGGGTGAAGCCAGCATGTCGAGGAAGTTGGGGTCGCCGTCATAATCGCTGCCGCCGCCGAAGCGGTGCTGGCCCTCGTACTCGTTCAACTTGCGCACCAGGATGGAGCCGCCCTCGGGAAAGCCCTCGTTGGAGGTCATCAGCACCTGCCAGCCCCAGTCCGCGCTGACATCGGCGCCGAGGTCCTCCTTCTTGATGATGGCGGTGAAGCTCTTGCCCCGCGGGGTGACGCTGAGCGGCACAATGATGTCGCGTTCAGTGTCGGCGGCCTTCATCTTCACCTCGGTCTTGACCCGCGAGCTGGGCTGCGGGCTCATGATGACCGCTTTCTCCCAGTAGCAGCACGGCTGGAACTCGGCGTTCAGGCCCGGCAGCGCCAGCTTATGGCCGCTCCCGGCCTTGCCGTCCATGTCAATGAAGATGAACGCCTGCTGCACGCTGAAGCCGCTGGCCATGTTCCAGGGATTCTCCAGGCCGGCGCCCACGCTGACGGTCAGCTCGACCGTGCCGCCCTTGTCCTTCACGGTGAATTCCGTGATGTCGAAGGAGCCCGGCTTGTAGACCGGGTCGGTGGGGTAGATGAAACTGCCGCTGCCGTTGTCATCACCCTGCGGGTCCTTGAAAGTGATCTCCTTCTGGGCCAGCACGGGCATGAACAGGATCAGCAGGGCCAGGACCAGAAATAATCCGGCTTGCTTTTTTATCATGGTACCTCCTTATTAACCTTTGACACTGCCGGCGGTCAGGCCGGAGACCAGGTATTTCTGCAGGACGAAAAAGAGCGCCACGATGGGCAGGGAAACCAGGATGGCCCCGGCCGCGAACAACCCCCAGTCCTGGGCGAACTGGCCCACGAAATTGCGCAACGCCACGGGCAGGGTGTAGCTCAGCTCGCGGTTCATGAAGGTCGCGGCCAGGATGTATTCGTTCCAGGCGGTCATGAAAGAGAACAGGGCCGTGACCGCCAGCGCCGGCTTGGCCAGCGGCAGGATGATCTTGTAGAAGATCAGGGTGCGGGAGGCGCCATCGATCAGGGCCGACTCCTCCAGCTCCCTGGGAATGGTATCGAAATAGCCCTTCAGCATCCAGACACTGAAGGGAATGGCCGACGTCGAGTAGACGAGGACCAGGCCGGCCAGGTTGTCCAGCAGCCCCAGCCAGTTGACGATCAGGTACAGGGGGATCATCATCAGCGTGCCGGGGAACATCTGGGTGATGAGGAAGGAGAGCAGCCCGGCGGTCCGGCCCGGGAAACGGAAGCGGGAGAAGGCGTAGCCGGCAGTGGCGGCCAGGAATATGCCGATGACGGCCGTTGCGGCGGCGACGATCACGCTGTTCAGCAGCCAGATGAAGAACGGTTTTTTGAACAGGATGTAATTGAAGTTCTCCAGCGTGGGCTGGGCGGGGAACAGGCTCAGGGACAAGGACAGCCCTCTCTGGGAGCCGAAGGCGATCTTGAAGACCCAGAGGACGGGATAGACCGTGCCGATGGTGAACAGCAGGATGCCGAACTGCAGCAGGGCGCCGATCGCCCTTTCGCGGAACGTCCTCTTTTTCTTGGCTTCCATGATGTCTCCCCGGCTTAATCGAAAACGCCCTCGGTGGCTCGGGTGATGCGATTGGTGTAGACCCCGTAGGCCAGCAGGATGAGGAAGATGAGGATGGAGTAGGCCGCCGCGTAGCCCCAGTTGAACTTCTCGAAGGCGAAGCGGTAGGCCTGGGTGATGAGGATCTCGGTGCTGCGGTTGGGCTCGCCGTTGGAGACCAGGTAGATGACGTTGAACATGTTGAAAGTCCAGATCGTCCCCAGGATGATGGCCGGGAACAGGGCCGGCTTCAGCAGGGGCACGGTGATGCTCTTGAACTGCTGCCATCTGCCGGCGCCGTCGATCTGCGCCGCCTCGTAGAGGTCGGCCGGGATGGACTGCAGGGCGCCCAGGCAGATGACCATCATGAACGGGAAGCCCAGCCAGGTGTTGGTGGCGACGTTGGCGAAGAACGCGGTCCAGAAATTGTTGAAGAAGCTGATCGGCTCGAAGCCGAGCAGCTTGATGAAGGCGTTGATGGCCCCGAACTGCTTGTGGAACATCCCCTTCCAGATCAGGGCGGTGATGTAGCTGGGCATGGCCCAGGGCAGGATGAGCAGCACGCGGTAGACACGCTTGAGCGGGAAGCCGGGCTTGTTGAGGATGACGGCTAGGGTCAGGCCGATGCTCACGTGCAGGAAGACGTTGATCACCGTCCACATGAGCGTGACCAGCAGGATGAAGTAGAAATTCTCCGGGGTCAGGGGGTGGAAGTCGGACAGGATTTTGACGAAATTCTGCAGCCCGATGAATACCCACTTGCCGCTCTGGCTGGGCGGGACGCGGAAAAAAGCCATGGAGAGCCCGTACAGGAAAGGCAGCAGGACCAGGGCGATCATCCCGACCATGGCCGGGAAGACCATGATATAGGAATATCTGTACTTGTTCAGCGCTCGCAGGGTACGCAGGGCGTGCCCGGCCATGATGAAGAACAGCAGCAGGCCGGCCAGGAGGCCGAAAACGGCCAGGACGACCTTCAGCTGCCGCACGCTCTGCTGGCGGCGTTCGGCATGCACCGCGGGGTCGGCCTCCAGCACGATGGCGCCGCCACTGCCCAATGCGACGCGCTCCGCGACCT
>JBGSPO010000215.1:0-4426 GCA_041738575.1 Candidatus Aminicenantia bacterium | reverse complement strand
TCGGGCCGCCGCTTCTGGCTGTCCCGGCGCTTGCGCAGGGTGAGGTCGCGCCAGCTCAGCTTCTGCACCGGCCAGACGCCGGTGTCCTGGTACGCCCAGCGCGGGTTGCCCTGCCCCTCGAAGGCCACCCAGGAAGGGAGCTTGGTGCGGTCCTCCTCGCCGCCGGCCAGGCGCGCCGGCGTGCCGTCCTCGTTGAGGTAAACGCGCGTGATCTCGAAGCCCAGGCAGCCGGTTATCGTGCCATCCAGGTCCCAGGCGATGAACGCCACTTCGTTGTTCGCCCAAGCGCGGGCGCAAACGATCTTGCTCATATTTCCCTCCCTTTCCCAAGCTGCCGCCGTTCTCGCTCGAACCATGCGGCTTCCTGTATCCTTTAAATACCTCTTAGAACCTCGAAAGGAGAAAAACAATGTGGAAAAATATGATATTTCCTGCCGGGAAGTCACTTTTTTGTGTTTATTCCTATTTCATATAGGCGTTTTACGCAGGCGGTTTTCCATGGTGAACACAATAGTGAAAAATGTGACATCTTCGAGCTCGAAGACAGGCAGGTTCGAAGTTCGAAGTTGAAGAGTTAAAGAGCTGAAGAGTTTAAAAGTTAAAGGGTTAACGGCACTAAGGTGAACGGTGCATTTTCCCCAAGCCCATAAACTCTTCTGCCCTTCTACATACTATGCAATCAGTTGGGAGGAGAGACTTCACAGGACCCATGACTTTGGAAGATCAAAAACCCCGATAAAGGAGAAAACATTGGCAATGATCTTTAAAATAGAATAACTTGTTGACAGAATAGGTATTTTACGTTACTATTTATGTAGTTTTAGTTACATTTAATATAACCAAGGTTACTTTTAGGAGGAACATTATGGGCAGCAAGATCGAGACCTATGACCGGAAGAGGAAAGAATTCCGCGGCGGCCATCTCCTGGGCTACCTCGCTTTTTTTGTCGTTTTCATCGCCAGGAGCGCCATGAAGATCGCCGGCATGCAGGCAGGCACCGTATGGACCGTGATGCATGTGGTCATGGCGTTCTGCCTGCTCTGGCTCCTGTATTTCAGCATCAGGCTTTTCAAGATTCAGCGCGAGATCGGCGCGGACCCGCTGCTGAAAGAGGCGCTGAACAACGAGCTGGACCGGCTGAACGAGCTCAAGGCATGGAAGATCGCCTTTTACTCCCTGATCATCTTCAACCTGGCCGCAGTCTACCTGTTCCATATCCTGGCCGTGCCGCTGGAGGAACCCATCATCCTGATCATCAGCAACCTGCTGGTCGGCACCGGCAGCTTCGACCTCGCCCGCTATCTCCTGGACCGGTGAACCATGGCGGAAAAGGTCCTGGTCAACACCTTGAAAGTGCAGCGGGCCAGGAAGGACCTCACCCAGGAAGAGCTGGCCGAGCTCGTGCAGGTGACGCGTAAGACGATCAACACCGTGGAGAACGGCATCTACATCCCCTCGACCTACCTGGCCCTGAAGCTGGCCAAAGTGCTGGGAGTGACGGTGGAAGCGTTATTCCAAATAAGAGAAGAATAGGTTCGAGGTTAAAGACAAAGGCATGGGATCCGCAGGGGAGGGTCGCACCCTTCGGGGCGAAACCCGCCCGCATTAAATTTCGCCCGTAGGGGCGGCGTCGTGACCCGCCCGTTCCAAGAAAAGAGCGCACTTGGGGCCGGTGCTTGTAATCATGTATAAACCGTTCGCCTTGATTCCAAGTGTAATACAAATCCCTGTAAGGGGTCCCATTCCCTCAGCACCAGCCGCCCCTTGCGCACGAAAAGAATTTTCCATATCATTCCCTTGACTACATCAGGAGCAAAGCATGGACAAAAGAAGAATCATTGCCCTGTCCGGGGCCATTTTGCTGTTCGGGATCGCTTTGACGGCCTTGTTTCTTGTCGCGCCGCCGCCCGGGGAGAGCGACCGGTCCGCCCAATTGCCGGCAGAAGACCAGCGAGCGCCGGAAAACTCAGCCCGGACGGAAGGGGGAGTTTCGCCGCTGCTGCTGATCCTCATTTTTCTCGTTGTCCTGGTTACGACAACTAAAATAGGCCGGATACTGGCCAGGAGAAGAGAGGAGATGAGGGCGAGGGGAGATGAGAAGTCAGAAGACAAAAGTCAGTAGGCAGTAGAAGAGGCTGAAGACATAGGACAAGGGCAGGTCATTGGATGATCTATCGATGTAGGGAACGCTAATTTGCGTTCCCTACTGCTCAAGAGCCCGCGGTCGGTTCAGAAACAGAAGGCCGCCAGCCGCTGGACCTCTTGCCGCGCAGGGCTGAACCCTATATAATTTTCGCTGGAGGTGAGCCATCGTTACATGCCCGATCTGCAGCCAGCTCAAGGATAGCGAGACGTCTTTCGCAAAATATATGGCGCCGCAATTGGACCAGCCCCTGCCCGAGGCGGCGGCGCGGCTGTCCGTGCTGCCGGCCGTGGACCCGGCGGCAGATAGTGAAAAGGCGCACGTGCGCCGCTGCCCGCATTGCGGCACGTTCTATCGCTATCTCCAGAGCCACGAGTACATGATCAACGGCACCGAGGACCAGGAGGAACTGGCCCGTCTCTCCCCGTCCCAGGCGGCGGCCTTTTGCCTGGAGCAGGCTGTGCTGCTGGAGCGCCGTCGGCGCGAGATCGACGACCTGCAGGGGGCCGCCGGCAGCCTGGGCGACTACATCGACCGCGGCCGACCCGGCCCGGCCGAGGAGAAGGAGGCCTATGACTTCATGGAACGCCATCGGCAGGATGCCGGGCGGCTTCGCGCCAGGCTCCAGGCCCTGGTGGAGACGCTGCGCCGCGACGGCCCGGAGATCCTGGCCGTCTGGGCGAACGCCCATGCCCGCGTCTGCCGTTCTCTCCTCCTTACCCTGCCCGACAAAAGCGATGACGACAAAACGGCGCGCTTCGTCGCCCGCGCCGCGCTGGAGGCCTGGGAGAAGCTTCCTGGCGGCGGGGAGTCGTTCATCGGGATCAGCACACCCTGGCTGGAGGGATATTTGGAATTGCTGGAGCAGGAATTGGTGGACGGTAGAGGGTAGGAGAGAAGCACTTTAAAGGTAAAAGGAAAAAGGTAAAAGGTAAAAGTTGGAGAAGAAAGTGTTAGTGTCGGCAGAGCCAAGAAAGTGTTAGTGTCGAGCTGTAGCTTTAACGAGCTAAATCTCAGTGTTCGTGTTAGTAACAGCAAATTACCGAGCTAAATCGTTCGCTATATTGCCTGCTACTAACACTAACACTGACACTGATAGTTCGCTCAAGTTTCCGAACTAACACTATTAGTTCGGTCAAAGCCTGAGCTTGTTTGATCCTAATAAGATATACTGGGTACAAAAGAGAGGAAACCATGGAGTTCACGTGGCCTTGTTTCAGCGAGCCAATGGTCATCGACCCTTCCCGCTCGTGGACGGCGGCGTTCGACAGCTATGACCAGCGCAACGACAACTGCTATTATATCGTCACCCTGCTCGAAAGCGGCAGGGAGCCGCGACGCTTCATGGCCCAGGTCGATGTCGGCTGGGCCGGCAATGACTGGACCGGCCCGGAATTCGCCGCACTCCTCAGGGATCGCATCGGCTGGGTGGCACGCGACGGAAAAAGCAATACCAGTTACAGCGGGCCATTATATTAACTAAAGAAACAGAACTACGTGACGCGTAACGCGTGACGCGTGACACGGTAAGAATTGAATTCCAAATCCCAAGCACTCATCGACTAGAGCTAAAAGTATAAAAACTACGTGACGCGTGACGCGTAACGCGTGACACGATAAGAATTAAATTCCAAATCCCAAGCACCAAATTCCAAATAAATTCCAATATCCAATTTCCAATGACCCAAACGAAGAAATAGAAATAAATGAATAGAAATACGCGACGCGTGACGAGTAACAGCAACAGATCGACTCCTTGCTGTTTCGAATCACGAATCACGAATTACGAATCAGAATAGTTCGAATCTTGGCCGTCACTACCACTATCACTACCACTACCACTTATAGTTCGTTTAAGTCGCTACTCTATCGTCTCCAGGAACTGCCGGGCCATGCCGGCCACGTCGCTGTTGGTGCGGATGCCGCCCCAGGGGTCTTCAGGCCGCACCAGGTTGACCACCACGATGTCGGCGCCGTTGAAGATGGCGCTGCGCGCCTCCCTGAGCCCCACGCCGCCGGCGGCCGAGATCAGCGCGGCGAACTTGCTGCGCACGCGGTTGACGTGGCGGTACTGGATCATCTTGCCGCGCGTGGATTCCTCGTCGCGGCCCAGGTGCAGCACCACCACGTCGGGCGGCTTTTTCAGCTTCATCAGCACCTGCAGCGGATCGTGCACACCCAGCATGTCGATCATCGAGTCCACCTGCAACTCGGCGCAGCAGGCGACGAACATGTCCAGCGACTCGACCGGCGAGCTGCCCAGCACGGTCGCCGCCGTGGCC
>JBGSPO010000205.1:0-6133 GCA_041738575.1 Candidatus Aminicenantia bacterium | reverse complement strand
TGGCCGCCGAAAAGGCCGGCGCCAGGGTGGGGCTGACCCGCGAGCAGCGCCGCATCGTCCTGGACAAGGCCTGGACGATCGACCCCGACAACATCCACGAGGTCCTGGCCGCCGGCGGCTACCGGGCACTGGAAAAAATATTCACGGAGAAGATGACGCCGGAAGCGGTGATCGAGGAGCTAAAGAAATCCGGATTGCGCGGCCGCGGCGGCGCCGGGTTCCCCACCGGCATGAAGTGGGAGTTCACGCGCAAGGCTCAGGGCGAGGAAAAATTCATCATCTGCAACGCCGACGAGGGCGAGCCGGGCACGTTCAAGGACCGGCTGATCCTCGAGGGCGACCCACACAAGCTGATCGAGGCCATGACCATCGCCGCCTACGCCATCGGCGCCGCTCGCGGCTTCGTTTACGTCCGCGGCGAGTACGAGCTTTCCATCTAGCGGCTGGGCAAGGCCATCGCCCAGGCGCGCGAGTTCGGCCTGCTGGGAAAGAACATCCTGGAGAGCGGCTTCTCTTTCGAGCTCGAGGTCAAGAAGGGCGCCGGCGCCTACGTCTGCGGCGAGGAGACGGCCCTGATCGAGTCGCTGGAGGGCAAGCGCGGCAACCCGCGGGTCAAGCCGCCCTACCCGGTGACGCACGGCCTGTGGCAGAAGCCGACGGCGGTGAACAACGTCGAAACCCTGGCCAACGTGCCGGCCATCATCGCCAACGGCGCCGGCTGGTTCCGCAAGATCGGCACCGACAAGTGCCCGGGCACCAAGGTGTTCACCATCCTTGGCCATGTCGAATACCCGGGACTGATCGAGACCGACATGGGCACCCCGCTCAGGGAGATCATCTTCGGCTATGGCGGCGGCATCCGCGGCGGCAAGAAGTTCAAGGCCGCCCTGCTGGGCGGCGCGGCCGGCGTCTTCCTGTCCGAAAATCTGCTGGACGTGAAGATGGACTTTGAAAGCCTGAAGGAGAACAAGGCGGTCCTGGGCTCGGGCGCCGTGCTGGTCATGGACGAGGACACGTCGATCGTGGACATGCTTTTTTCCATCGCCAAGTTCTTCGCCCACGAGAGCTGCGGCCAGTGCGCCCCATGCCGCATCGGCACCCGGCAGATCCTGAACATCATCTATCGCATCCGCCAGGGCGGCGGCCGCGTGGGCGACCTGGAGAACATGCTCGGCCTGGCCGAAACCATGTTCCGTTCGTCACTCTGCCCGCTGGGCCAATCGCTGGTCATGCCGGTCAAGAGCGCGCTGGAGAATTTCAAGGACGAATTCGCCATGGCCATCAGCCATGCTGAGAAATCATAAGGAGGCATCCATGTCGGAAATGGTAACCATACGCATCGATGGAAAGGAGGTCCGGGCGGCCAAGGGCGACAACCTGCTGCAGGTGGCCCGCGACAACGGCTTTGATATCCCCGGCCTGTGCTTTTACGAAAAGATCACTCCCACCGGCGACTGCCGGCTGTGCATGGTGAAGATAGAAGGTCGGCCCGGCATGGTCCCCTCCTGCCTGGTCAAGGTCGACGCCGGGATGAACGTGACCGCGTTCGATGCCCAGTTGGAGGAGACGCGCAAGATGCTGGCCGACGTGCTGCTCTCCGAACACAACGACGACTGCATCACCTGCGAGCGCGACGGCGACTGCGGCATCCAGGACCTGGCCTTCCGTTACGGCCTGGACACCCCCAAGCGCACCTTCGCCCCGGTATGGCAGGATGTGCCCCAGGCGCCCGATTCGTCGGCGCCGGTCCTCTTTTACGACTCCTCCAAGTGCATCAAGTGCGAGCGCTGCGTCAAAGCCTGCTGGGAGATCCAGGGCAAGGGCGTGCTGAGCATGGGCCAGCGCGGCATCTACAGCCACGTCGTGGCCGGCACCGGCCAGTGGTCGGGCTCGGAGTGCGACGGGTGCGGCGAATGCGTCCAGGCCTGCCCGGTCGGCGCCCTGATGGAGAAGCCAGTCTACGGCGCCAAGCTCAAGAAAAAGGACGTCGAGCGCACGGTGGTCACCACCTGCCCCTACTGCGGCGTCGGCTGCCAGCTCGAGCTCTGGATCAAGAACGACAAGATCGCCAAGGTGAAGGGGGCCGATTCCGTGCCCAACTACGGCGCCACCTGCGTCAAGGGGCGCTTCGGCCTGGATTTCGTGCAGCGGCCCGACCGCCTGACCCGGCCGCTGATCCGCAAGGACGGCAAACTGGTCGAATCCTCGTGGGACGAGGCGCTGGACCTGGTGGCGCAGAAGCTCGGCGCCATCAAGAAAGCGCACGGCCCCGCCGCCCTGGCCGGGCTCTCTTCGGCCAAGTGCACCAACGAGGAGAACTTCGTCTTCCAGAAGTTCGTGCGCACCGCCTTCGGCTCCAACAATGTCGACCATTGCGCCCGCCTGTGCCACGCCTCCACCGTCGCCGGCCTGGCCCGCTCCTTCGGCTCCGGCGCCATGACCAACTCCATCGAGGAGCTGGAGCGCGCCGAGGTCATCCTGGTCACCGGCTCCAATACCACCGAGACCCACCCGGTCATCGCCACGCGCATCAAGAAGGCCGTCCTGTTCCACGGCGCCAAGCTCATCGTCATCGACCCGCGCCGGATCGACCTGGTCAAGTACACCGAGAAATACGGCGGCATGTGGCTGCGCCAGAAGAACGGCAGCGACGTGGCCTGGGCCAACGGCATGATGAACGTCATCATCGAGGAGAAGCTCCTGGCCGATGAGTTCGTCAAGACCCGCACCGAGGATTTCGAGGCCTTCAAGAAGGTCGTTTCCGCCTATACCCCCGACAAGGTGGAGAAGATCACCGGCATCCCCGCCGACCAGCTGCGCCAGGCTGCCCGCCTCTATGCCGGCGCCAAGTGCGCTTCCATCGTCTACTCGATGGGCATCACCCAGCACACCACCGGCACCGACAATGTCATGTCCATGGCCAACCTGGCCATGCTCACCGGCAACCTGGGCAAGGAAGCGGCCGGGGTCAATCCGCTGCGCGGCCAGAACAACGTGCAGGGCTCATGCGACATGGGCGCCCTGCCCAACGTTTTCCCCGGTTACCAGGCCGTGACCGACGTGCCCGCCCGCGAGAAGTTCGAAAAGGCCTGGAACGTCAAGCTGGACGACAAGGTCGGCCTGACCGTGGTAGAGATTATGCACCAGGCCGCCGAGGGCAAGATCCAGGGGCTCTACATCATGGGCGAAAACCCCATGGTCTCCGACCCCGACCTCGGCCATGTCAAGCAGGCCCTGGAAAAACTGGATTTCCTGGTGGTGCAGGACATCTTCCTGACCGAAACGGCCCAGCTGGCCGACGTGGTGCTGCCGGTGGCCTCGTTCGCCGAGAAGCAGGGGACATTCACCAACACCGAGCGCCGCTCACTCTGGGTGGAAAAGGCTGTCCCGGCCCCGGGCGAGGCGCGCATCGACTGGGAGATCATCCGCGACGTGAGCACGCGCATGGGCTACAAGATGGAGTATTCCTGCATCAAGGACATCATTGACGAGGTGAACAAGATGGTGCCGCAGTATGCCGGCATCACCTTTGACCGGCTCATGCGCGGCGACAAGCTGCAGTGGCCTTGCCCCAATCCCGAGCACCCGGGGACGAAGTTCCTGCACCGCGACAAGTTCACGCGCGGCCTGGGCAAGTTCTTCGCCATCGACTACATTCCGCCCGCGGAATGGCCGGATGCCAAGTATCCCTTCCTGCTCTCCACCGGGCGGCTGCTCTACCACTATCATACCGGCAGCATGAGCCGGCGCACCGTGGCCCTGCCCCAGTATGTGCCCGGGCCGTTCATGGAAATGCATCCCCAGGACATGAAGCGCCTGGGCATCGCCGACCGGGAGCAGGTCAAGGTCTCATCGCGGCGCGGTTCGATCGAGACCGAGGCGCGGGAAAGCGATCGCGTCGACGAGGGCTCGGTGTTCATCACCTTCCACTTCGCCGAGGCGGCGGCCAACCTGCTGACCAACGACGCCTTCGACCCCATCGCCAAGATCCCCGAGTTCAAAGTGGCCGCCTGCCGGATAGAAAAAATCATTTCATAAAAAAGAGGAGGAACAATGGAGTACGACTGCAAGGCCCCGGCCGTGGTGGCCGCGGACCTGAACGAGAACATCTGCGTCAAGAAAACGAAGAACGATCCCTTCAAGCTGCTGGTGCTGGGCCTGCTGGCCGGCGCCTACATCGCCTTCGGCGGCGAGCTGTCCAACATGATCGGCCACGATGCCGCCCAGTTCGTCGGCGTCGGTCTGGCCGCCTTCATCAAGGGCGCCGTCTTTTCCGTCGGCCTGATGCTGGTCGTCATCGCCGGGGCCGAACTGTTCACCGGCAATACCATGATCACCATGTCGGTGCTGGACGGCAAGTCCAAGTTCAGCGGCCTGCTGTACAACTGGTCGATCGTCTACGTGGCCAACCTGATCGGCTCGCTGCTGGTGGCCTATCTCATGTTCGGCAGCGGCCTGCTGGAAGGCGGCAATGTGGCCGTGGGCGCCTCGGCCTTGAAGACCGCCGCGGCCAAGGCCAGCCTTGACTTCGGGCCCGCATTCTTCCGGGGCATCCTCTGCAACTGGCTGGTCTGCCTGGCGGTGTGGATGGCGCTGACCTCGCGCAACACCATCGGCAAGGTGTGGGCCATCTTCTTCCCGATCATGGCCTTCGTCGCTTCCGGCTTCGAGCACAGCATCGCCAACATGTACTTTATTCCCGTCGGCATCCTGCTCAAGGGCGTGAACGAAGTCGTGGCCGCGGCCACCGCCGCCGGCCTTTCTCCCGAGAAGCTGGCCAATGTCAGCCTCTATGGCTTCGCGGTCAAGAACCTGATCCCGGTCACGCTGGGCAACATTGTGGGCGGCGGATTCTTCGTCGCCACCTTGTACTGGTTCGCCTACATCCGCAAGCCCAAGAAAGCGGCCTAAGGTCGCTTTTACATACCCTGATTTTTCCGGGGCCGTTCCCAGAGGGACGGCCCCTTTTTTTCCCAGGAAAATTCGCCGCCCTGGAAATCTTGCCAATCCAGAGAAAAAAGGATCCTGCCCTTCACAAAAAACGGATGGCCTGCTCCCCCTCCCAGGTTTTTCTGAGCCGCCAGTGCATCCCCCTGCATGCGATTTGTAATATATTTTTATTTGCATTATCATATTAAGCAAAGAGAATTGATTCTAAGATTCTTTTGGGGAAGGAGACCGAGATGAAAAGGATGCCATTACTCTCATGCCTGTTTTTTTTATTGCTGATTTCAGCGTGCAAAAACACTGACTTACTCCTGGATGAAAACAATGTGGTGCTGGTCAACCCTGCCGCCTGGGTCGACAGCTTTTCCACCGGCGGCTGGGACCTGAGCGTTTTTGTGACCGTTACCAACAGGACAGACGCGGAGGGGTACCTATGCAAAGCGGAATACCGTTTTCTTCTGAACGACGCCGTTATCGCCACGATCGACAATATCAATCCGTCACCCCTGCCTGATTCCTCCGGAGAAAAGTGGAGAGGATTTGTTTCCAACACGAACTGGCAGTTGCCTCCGGATGGCAGTTCCACCATCAAATTTTTCGATACCGGCCTGAACTCGTTCATGAATGGGCAGAAGCCGCAAAAAGTTGAAATCACTCTCTACATCAGGAACGGAGCCTCCCAGGGGGACTGGGACTTTATGATCAAGGGCATGGTCGAGATCATTTATCATGACATCGATGAGGAGTGATCGGCAAATCGCTCTTCCCATCCGTTCGCAATTAAAAAGGTATGTCCCGTCATGTCCCGGGGAATGCCAACCCATGCGCGCGCATGCCCTGGCTGGGTGCTTCTCATCTACTCATGGATCGCGGCCGGAAGCGCTGGCAGGGGAATGGCCGGAGCAGGAAAGAGCTCCAGCGGCAGATCATTTTATGGGCAGGTTTTGAAAAAGACGGAGCAATTGCGCGCGATTGCGCACGGCGAGCTTCTTGAAGACATGGTGCACGTGGATCTTCACCGTGCTCAGCTCGATGTACAGCTCGTCGGCGATCTCCTTGTTGGCCTTGCCCTTCAGGAGCAGCTGGACGATCTCCTTCTCGCGGGGAGAAATGTTGACCTTGGCGAAGATCTGGTCCCGGGCGGCCTCGGTGCGCACGCGCCGCGCCTGGCGGCGGATGCGCGTGC
>JBGSPO010000200.1:0-6634 GCA_041738575.1 Candidatus Aminicenantia bacterium | reverse complement strand
GCATGCACATCGCCGCCACGGCGGCCCAAATGGTTTTCTTTTTCATGGTCGCTCCGTAGGGCTGATCCCCCTTGGCTGGCTGCCGGGGAAGCCCCTTTCCCCTTGCTTCATCGACCGAATGGTAGATCGTGAAATATCCATTGTCAATATCTTACCGTCATGATCCTGAGGAACGCTTCCGGGCGCACACAAGACGGGTCACGTCCGTCGGCTCCTGATCCGCAGCATGGCCAGCGTCACGAAAACAAGTTCGCCAAGGACAAAAACGGCCAGCCCGCTGCCGACGCCGGTCGTAAAGCCATAGGCATGCAAGCCCTGGCCCAGAAGATTGATCCCCAGCCAGGTCAGGGCGACAATGACGATCGCGCCAATGGCGCCGGCGGCCAGGCCGGCCCGGCCGAGCCACCCTGTCCGGCGGGAATGAAACAGGATGGCGCACCAGAGGATGATCAGCAGGGCGCCGTTTTCCTTGGGATCCCATCCCCAGAATCGGCCCCATGATTGATCGGCCCAGATGCCGCCCATGAGGGTGCCGATGCCGGTGAAGGCCAGGCCCACAGCCAGGGAGGCCAACAGCAGCTTCTCCGTTCTCGCGCCCGCGGCATCGTCAGCTCGCGGGTGGAGAGCCTGGACCAGAACCCAGTGGCCGATGATCCCGGCGACCAGGCAGCCGGCATAGCCGAGAGCGATCGTCACCACGTGGGTGGAGAGCCACAGGTTGGAGTCGAGGACGGCCGCCAGCATGCCCATGGTGTCTCCCTCCAGGGCGAAACGGCCGGAAATCGTCAGGGCGACCAGGCCGGTGAGCCCGCCGCTCAGAATTCCCAGCCCGCGTTTCTGGAAGGCCTCAAGGACCAGGCCCATCCCCGCCCCGGCCCAACCGACAAAGACGAACGTTTCATAGAGATTGGTTACCGGCGGGCGGCCCATGATCACCATGCGGGCAATCACTCCACCCGTATGCGCGCCTAATCCCAAGAGAATGACAAACAGGCTCAGGCGCCTGAGCCAGCTCCAGCCGCACGCCCAGGACAAGGCCAGCAGTAGAAGTACCAAACCATAGGCCAACAGGGCTTTGAAAAATGGGTCGAAGCGGTTGTAGGCGATCTCCAGGGTAATTCGGCCGCTGACCGCGTGAAGTGTTGGCAGACGGTCCATCAGCGAGCGGTTGAAACCGTCCAGGGCGGTCGAGAAATCGTTCCAACTCCGATTGTAGGAGCGCAGAGCCTCGGCCAGCATCGACATCTCCCCATGGACCTCATCAGGCAACTGCCTGAAACGTGAATAGGCCGATGCCGGGCTGAGCCACTCTTGGGACTCATCTCTCCCCACGGGGAAAATCGCCGGGATCGCTGCCCCCGTCATTGCCGCTTGACTAGGCCCCCCCCCGGACCAGTAAAAGCCAAATGCGTTAGCGAGATGAGAAAAAATGGAAACGCTATAAAACAAACGGATAATCTCGCTTTCGACCCCGCTCGGCTCTCCCTCTTCCCGGCGGGATATTTGGCTGGCCAGTTTCTGCAATCGGCCCAAGTGCGGCTGCAGCTGGCGGAAGCTGTAGCGGCCACGGCCATGGATGGGCATGCCGAGGGCCGGCAACGCATCGGGATGATTGACGAGAAAGAGCGCGTCGTCATAGGCTTCCGTCCCGGGGGAAAAAATTACCCGGGCCAGCCAGGTGGCGGCATCCATCCCGTCCAGGGTCGAACGGCCGGAAAATTGCTTGAGCAGATTGCGGGCATAGGTGTCCATCGGCTTGATCCGGCCCTGGTCCAGAATGAGCAACCGCTGAAACGGCTCGATAAAAGAAGGGGTGGCCGCATGGAGAGCGGAGCGGGGCAGCGCGCAAGCCAGCAGCAGGAGAAGCAGCCCTGCGCCTTTCCCGGCGGCGCCCCCTCCCCGTGACCGCCGTGACCCGTCCAGGAGCAGGCTCAGGAAATGCACAGCCAGGCCGAGAAACATCAGGGCGCTCGCCGCATACGGAAGCCAGCGGCCGGCGCTGCGCACCACCGAGAAGGTGGAGCTTTCGCCCTGCCGGGGGTCCCCGCCGTACGACGACTGATAGAATGTGAATTCGCGGAAACGCAGCGGGCGATTCATGGAGATGAGCGCCCGGCGCCGCATGCCTCCGGCATCGATCTCGACATGGCTTTCAAAACTCTTGGGAATCTCCGATCCCGCATGCAGGGTCCTTTTGAAATCGAGCAGCTTCAGTTTCAGTGGCAGGGCAAAGCGCTTCAGGCGCAGGGAAAATGCATAGGCTGCCCCTCCCGGGTCCAGGATCGTCGGGCCGCCCTGGCCGCCGCAGAGGAGGACGCGGCGGGTTGTCCGGCCGGAGCGCACCAGCAGACTGAGTCCGGGAGTGTTCTCCGCCGGGTCCGCTTCCGGCGCCAGGGGCTCAAGGCGGAGGGCTTCACCCGCTCGGGCCGCAGCCCAGCGGCAATTCGCATGCTGCACCTCCAGCGTGACAATGACGCCCGAATCGGCGACCGTCACTCCGCGGCCCCGGACCAGGCCGGAGACATCCATGGCCCAGGCCGGGGCGCCCGTTCTGCCCGGCGCCTCCATGGCGATCTCCCAGTCGCTGGCGGCGGTGGAAAACCCGCCGCTCTCCCCTTCCCGCAGGGTCAAGAACGATTCCTGGGCGGTCGCGGCGATGAAGAATCCCCCCCCGGCCAGCAGGAGCAGGCCGATATGGATCAGCAGCATGCCAAGCGGCGGCCGGCGCCATGAAAAGCGGGTGGCGAGGGCCGCCAACAGATTGACCACAAAGAGCACGCCGGCCAGCAGCATGCCGGGCAGGGGCAGAAACCCGAAAAGCCAGAACACCCAGGACTGGAAAACCCGCTGCTGCGCCGCGTAGAGCCCTGACTGCCCCTGGCAGATGGTCCCGGCGATCACCAGGAAGGCAAAGAACGACAGGACGAGGACGGTGAGCTTCAAGGAGCCCAGTGTCTTCAGCATCCGGGAAAGAAACGCCAGCTTGTTTTGCATCATGTCCGCGCGGCAATGCCCCCATTTGTACCATCAATGAGGATCCAGTGCAAGGCCGCGAGCCGCGGCGGCCGGCCTAACGAATGACCGGTGACGCCTCGGAGTCGAAAGGGTTGGTGCGGATGGCCAGAGAAAAGAGGTAGGGATAGGCGCCTTTCAGGTGCTGCATGTAGGCCAGCCACTCAAGCACCAGCAGATGGAAAGCGCGGCGCAGGTCCTGGGCCAGGTGCTGCAGGTCGGCCGCGGGCAGCCCGGCAAAATCCTTGCGATAGACCAGCTCGTCGGTCAGGTGAAATACCGCCCACAACAGGTCGGTGAACTTGTCGTGTTCCAGCAGGTTGGGGTTGCCCAGCAATCCGAGGAGGAATCCCCGCCGCGACTCCAGGAAAACCTTCAGCTCCGGCAGGTTGCCCTTGCCGGGATCGATGGCATAGCCGTACCCGGAGAGCTGCAGCTGCAGCTTCCTGAAATCCCGGTCGCCCCAGCGGCGATCATGAAGGACGACGGCCTTCAGGGCCGCGTCGTTCCTTTCAAAGCCCAGGAATCGGCGCAGCAACTCGCCACCCGCCTCGCTGAAGAAGGTGCCGATGACCATGTTCAGCTTCTTCAGCTTGGCGCGCTTGTCGCGTTCGCTGAGCAGCCGGTTGATGATCAGGCTGACGAACAGGACCTGGACCGGCAGGAAGGCGATGTCGCCCAGCAGGTAGATGAAGATATGATGGGCGTCGTGGAAAAAATAAAAATGCAGCCAGTACAAGCCCACGGTCAACAGGGTCAGTCCGACCGACAAAAGGACCTGCCAGCGCCAATTCTTCATGACTGTCCTCCGCTATCCGCCTGTTCGCCTGCCGTGTCCCGGCCGCGGCGGGTGAAATAAATGCCGATGAAGATGACCGCGGCCCCGAGCAGCAGGGAGGAAGAGGCCCTTTCCCCCAGCAGCAGCCAGGCAAAGGCCACGGCCAGCACCGGCTGCAGGTTGGAATAGGCCGCCGTCTGGCTGTTGCCCACCCGGCGTACCGAAAAAAACCACAGCACCAGGGCCAGGGAAAGAGCGATCAGCCCCGAAAAGAGCAGGCACAGCCAGGCCCTGGCGGAAACGGCCGCGAAGGAGAGTTGCCGCAGCGGCGCGATGGAGAAGGGGAAGAACATCAGCGACCCCAGCCCCATGGTCACCGCGGTGAACTTGAGGGGCGAATAGACCTTGAGCAGCGGCCGGGCCGAGACCGAATAATGGGCCCACAGGAACACGGCGGCGAACAGGAGCAGGTCGCCCTTCCAGGTATGGCGGGAAAGAGCGAAGCCGCCGCGGCTGCCGCTGACCACCAGGTAGATGCCGGCGAAGCCCAGGGCGATGCCCAGCCAGCCCAGCGGGGTGATCTTCTCGTGCTTGAAGAACGAACTGAGCAGGGAGACCATGATCGGCGCGGAGCCGAAGATCACCGCCGTGTTGGAGGCGCTGGTCAGGTCGATGCCCGAAATGAACAGGTACTGGTAAAGCGCATAGCCCGAGAATGAAAGCAGGACGATCTTGGCCAGGTCCTGCCGGCGCAGGCGCAGGTTTTTTTCAGTGGCCAGCAGCCAGGCGAGCAGGACCGCGGCCGCCAGCAGCAGGCGGATGCCGTTGTAGGGCAGCGGCGGGATCTCGGCCAGGGCGATCTTGACCAGGGACAGGTTCAGGGCCCAGATCGTCACCACCAGGAGCATCAGGAGATCGTTGGAGGTCGGTTTCAGCCGCTTCATTCAGGAAAACATGCTAGCACAGATGGTCCCCCTGGGCAAGGCGCCGCCATTGGATGAAGCCGGGGTCAGGCGCGAGCGGATCAGGAGACCAAGATCACCGCGGACGCCGGCGATCAGCGATCACGGATCGCACGGATGGATGTGACGCCGACCATCCGGAAAACGAGGCTCCCATGGGAGAAATATATCGGGAAAAGCCGGGAGACAAGGCCCGCGCCCTGTCTCCCGCAAAAGCTCAAGCAGCGTTAGCGCCTTTCATTCCAGCCAGATCTTCACCGTTTCATCCTGGTCCTCGATCTCGACCAGGGCCATCGGCCCGGCCTTCTTCAGGTCGGCCCACACCCGGCGCAGTTCGATCTCGCGGTTCCCGGCGGCATGGAACTTTTCCTGCGGGCAGGAGTTGGCCAACATCTCGATCAGGGAGACGGGAAGCGTGAGCTTGACCTTCTCCTTGCCGCCGTTTTTCCCGGTCACCACGATCTTGAACCACTGCACGTTCCCGCCGCTCCCGGGAGAAGATTCACTCTTTTTCACGGCATTCTTGATGACCTGGTAATCGTCGGCCGCACCGGCATACAGCCCCGCCGCCAGGATGGACCCGGCCAGCAGCACCACGACCCAGAAAAACATTCTTTTCATTTTGTCCTCCTTTTTTCCAAAGATCTATTCCACCCAGATCTGGAACACGCTGTCTTCATCCTGGAGCTCGATCTTCAAGCCCTGCCCGGTCAGCCGGGACAGCACCTGGTCCAGGTCGTATCCTTTTTTCTGCAGCCCCCGCTTCTGCTCGGTGCTCAGGGATTGGATGGCCAGGTCGGCCAAGGCCAGCGGGATATTGAGGGCCACCGTCGCCTGCCTGTTCCTGCCCTCCAGGACGCGAATGCGCAGCATTTTCCCCCCGGAGCCCTTTCCCGGGTCAGCCGCTCCCTTCAGCCGGGCCGGGTCTAGCCTCATGACGGCGATCCGGGCCCGGTCGCGGAGCTCGGCATCCTTTTCCTTGTCCAGGATCGCCAGCAGCACCGGCAGGGCCTGGGATGCGGCCTTGCGCTCCGGCAGGTAGCTCAGCTTGAACGCGGCATAATAGGCGACCACCTTGTTCCCGTCATTCAACAAGGCGAGAATTTTCTGCAAATAGCCCTTGTCCCCGGCCTGGTAAAGGGCGGCCGCCTGGTCCAGGATGGAGATGCGCGCCTCTTCGGCCAAGTTGCTGCCCGAAGAATTGCGGATGAAGAGCTCGTAGCTTTCCACCGCCTTTTTGCGGGCGCCCAGTTCTTCCTGGCACTTGCCGCGGTAAAACAGCGCCGCCGCGTAATGCGGACTTTCCGGATGCCTGGCGATGATCTCTTCCAGCTGCGCCAGGGCGGCGGCCCATTGCTTGTCAAAGATCAGCAGCTTGGCCTTTTCGAAAACGCTCCGGTCGGCCTGGGCGGCCAGGGAGCCCGCCAGCACTCCGCACAGCAGGATCATGATGAACAGTTTCTTTTTCATTTAAACCTCTTGATAGGGCTCGGCAGAAAGGTCTCTTTCCAGCAGGCGGATCTTGAGCAGGATGTTCTCCCGTTCCATGATCCGCTGCAGGCGGCTGACCTGGCCGCAGAACTGGTCCCCCTGCAGTTGCAGGATCTCGTAATTCAGCCAGTCGATCCGTTCGCTGAGGCCCCGGACCTTGAGCCAGTCCGCCGCCGGCAGGGCCTGCTGAAAATACTTTTTCTTGAGCAGCAGCTCCTTGGCCTGGCGAGAATACAGGTCGATCTCCCAGGCCTGTGCCTCGTCGCCGGCGCAGTCCTGGAGCAGGTCGGTCAGCATCAGCTGGCTCTGCTGTAGGTAGGAGATCATCTCCCCGCGCGCCAGCCCCGACTGCAGGTGCGCCGCGGCCGCCGGCGACAGGGGGCCGAGGCTC
>JBGSPO010000198.1:0-4161 GCA_041738575.1 Candidatus Aminicenantia bacterium | reverse complement strand
CATCCCCGCCGCAACCGCCCACGCCCCCGACCCCGCCGTCACCCTCCGATCCTCCCGCCCCGCTGCCGGGAACGGAAACCGTGCCGGTTTCCACGATCATCGACCTGGCCATCCCCCAGCCGGTTGTCGTCGTGCGCATCGCCCAGGGGCTGGGATTCAAGACGGGCCTCGTCGCCGAGTTCATGTACCGCAGGAACCAGGCCCTGCTGCAGGGCATGCAGGCCATCGGCGCCTCCGAATGGGCGCTGGAGCAAACCGAGGAAGATTTCTTCTGGCAGGGAACGCGTTTATCCATCGGAGTCAAGACCGAGGCCCTCCTGGGCCTGGAAGTGGCCATGGACCTCTCCTTTTCCAGCAAGCAGTACCGGGGGATCGATGCCCTGGACCTCGACGGCGTCCCGCTCCAGCCGCTGGCCTTCCGCTCCGACACCCTGGCGCAGGCCAACGTGCGCCTATCCCGGAGATTCGGCAGCCTCGGCCTGTTCGTCGCCGGCAGCTACCGGAATAACCAGTCCAACGATTTGTATTTCCAGTACGATTTCTTTACAATCTCGGGAGGGGTGGATCTTTCCATCTGAAAGGACATGTCCAAGAACAGATTTTTTCTTGCCGCGGTGCTGCTGCTGGCCCCGTCCCTGCTGCCCCAGCAATCCGCTTTTCATTTTTTCGACCCCAAGAACCTGGTCGACATCCAGGGTACGGTGCAGCGCATCGATCTCGAGGAAACGTACGGAAAGAGATCCCGCTTCCTCGTGCTGACGGTCATGAGCGCGGACCGCGTCCCGTACCGGGTGGAGATCTGCCCGCAATGGTTCCTCGAGAACGACATCGCCGTGGGCATGAAGATCCGCATTCACGGCTCCCTGCTGGCTGAAGCCGGCGAGAACGCCTACCTGATCGCCCAGGAGATCTCGCTGCAGGGAGAGCGCATCGCCCTGCGCGACCGCCGCGGCTTTCCCCTGTGGAGCCAGCACGGCAGCATGGACGGGAGCGGCAGCAGGAAAGGACCCGGGAGACGCGGCAAACGGTGAAGGTCAGCGCCAGGTATATCGCCGTCGTCGTCGCTCTCAGCCTGGCCAGCATCGCCCTCTTTTATTTCCTGAACCTGAGCAACCGCCGGGCGGTGGAGGCCAAGGCCATGGACCTGGCCATCTCCGAGGGCCAGACCATTGAGAAGGTCCTGGGCAAGGCGGCCTCCGGGCTGCTGGGCCAGGGAGACGCGCCCCTGATCCGCTTCATGGACGAGATCTTCGCCAACGACCAGGTCATTTATGTGGCCATCCAGCGCTCGGGACGCCTGCTGCACGCCGCGTCCAAATACGAGGGCTACCTGCCCCTGGGCGGCGATCCCCAGCCCGTCAGGACCTTCCGTTCTCCCCTGGGCGAGATCATCGAGGTGAGCGCAACGCTGCGCGATCGTTCCGGCCTGGAAACCAGCGCCCATATCGGCTATTTTTTTTCGGCCATCGAAGAGATACGCCGGGCCGCCAAGAGAAGCCTGCTGCTGCTGACGCTGCTGCAGGCGGCCATCGTTCTCGTGCTGGTGGGCTTTCTTTTCAGCTTCAACCGGCAGATGGGGCGCAAGGAGATCGAGATCCAGAAGGAGAAGGAGGAAAAGGAAAAGCTCCAGGAAATCTCGTTGATCACGGCGGGGATCAACCACGAGATACGCAACCCGCTCCACTCCCTGTACCTGAGCTACCAGATGCTGGAGCCCCGGCTCGATCCGGCCGATGCCGACGCCGCGTTCCACAGCCAGGCGCTCAAGCGGGAGATCAAGCGCATCCAGGACATCATCGAGCGCTTCTCCACCCTCACCCACTCTCTGCCCGTGCGCAAGCAGCCCATCGACCTGGCGCAGTTTTTTTCCGAACGCCAGGCCGCCTGGGCGGCGCTGGAGACCGGGACGCGCGTCACCGTCGAACTGGAGGCGGGGGCGCGACTGGTCAGCGACCGTGACCTGCTGGCGCAGGTACTGGACAACATCGTGCGCAACGCGGCCGAGGCCGGCGCCCGCAGTGTCGCCATCCGCCTCTTCTCCCGCAGGGGGACCGTGCACCTGTCGGTCCGGGACGACGGCCAGGGGATCAAGGCGGAGCAGCTGAAATTCATTTTTGATCCCTTCATGTCGTTCAAATCCCGGGGCAGCGGCATCGGGCTGGCGCTGGCCAGGAAGATCGTCATGCAGCTGGGTGGCACCATCGAAGCGGCCAGCGTGGAAGGCCGGGGCGCCGAGTTCAGGATCCATTTATGATACAATACCCGCATGCCTAGCGAGCGCCGGCTGCTGATCATCGAGGACGAGGAAGGGGCGGCCCGCGCCCTGGAAAAATTCTTCCGCCAGAAGGGATTCGCGGTCCAGGCGGCAACGAGCGGCGAAGAGGGGCTCGACGCTTTCCGCGTGCGGACACCCGACGCGGTGCTGCTCGATTTCAAGCTGCCGGGCATGGACGGGGAACAGGTCTTCGCGAAGATGAAGGGGCTGCAGCCGCTCGTACCGGTCATCATCATGACCGCGTTCGGCGAGATCGAGCGGGCGGTGCGCCTGCTCAAGGCGGGGATCTTCCACTATATCACCAAGCCGTTCGAGCTGGACGTGCTGCTGCACCTGGTCGAGGAGGCGACGGGCAAATCGGCCCTGGCCCGGGAGAACGCCCGCCTGCAGGAAAAGCTGCAAGGCCGCTACTCGTTCGCCAATTTCATCTATCGCTCGGAGGTCATGGCCGAAACGGTCAACCTGGCGATGCGCGTGGCGGATTCGGAGGCCACCGTGCTGATCGGGGGCGAAAGCGGCACCGGCAAGGAAGTGCTGGCCAATATCATCCATTTCGCCTCCTCCAGGAAGAACGGCCCCTTCGTCAAGGTCAACCTGGCCGCCCTGCCGGCCACGCTCATTGAAGCCGAGCTGTTCGGGCACGAGCGCGGGGCCTTCACCGGGGCCGAAAAAAGCCGCGCCGGCAGGTTCGAGGAAGCCGACGGCGGCACGATTTTCCTCGACGAGATCGGCGACCTGCCCCTGGAAACGCAGATCAAGCTGCTGCGCGTCATCCAGGAAAGGGAGATCGTCCGCCTGGGGGCCAACAAGCCCGTGCCGATCGATATCCGCCTCATTTCCGCCACGCACCGCGACCTGGCCGCGGAAGTGCGGCGGCAGGCCTTCCGCGAAGACCTCTACTTCCGCATCAACATCATCACCATCCCCATGCCGCCATTGCGCCAGCGCCGGGAGGACATCCCGTTCCTGGCCGAGCATTTCCTGAAAAAATTCTCGGACCGCGAAAAAAAACCTTTGCGCGCCCTCGGGCGAAAAGCGCTGAATTCGCTGGCGGGGTACGAGTTCCCGGGCAATGTCCGTGAGCTCGAGAACATCATCGAGCGCGCGGTGATCCTGGCCCGGCATGAGGAGATCGGCGAAGAGGACCTGCCGCTCCTTTCCGCAGGCGGCGGCCCGGCGACGGATCTCGCCGCCGCAGATCTGACGCTCCCGGAAAAAGTACGCGAGTTCGAGAGGACCCTGATCCGTAAAGCCCTGGAAAAGAACCGCTACGTCGGGACGAAAACGGCCAGGGAACTCGGCATCTCGGAATCCACGCTGCGCTACAAGATGGAGAGCCTGGGCATCAAGTCCCGCTGAACGCCCGGCTCACTTCGTTGGGTCGAAGCCCAGCAGGTTGATCTTCCCGTACCAGACGACCAGGCTGGCCAGCGCGGCATAGAGCATGACCAGGGTCACCGATTTGATGAGAATCTTGTACCATGTCCGCTCGCTGCATTCAGCGAACAGCACCTGCAGCCCACGCATGACGATGTAGCAGGCGATGGCAAAAAGGGTGTAGTTCATCAGGCCTCCATTGGATTCATTGTTTCGCCGCGCCGGCCGGCGCCCGCTCGCGGACCAGAACCAGCTTGACGATCTGCGAGCGCGAAAGGAAACGCATGGGCGGCCCCCAGGTGCCGGTCCCCGGGGAGGTATGAATGTAAGCGCTCCCCAGCCGGTAGAGCCCGGCCGGGTATTTGTAGGTCAGCCACACCAGGATGTCCATGGGCGGGATCTGGCCGGCGTGCACCTTGAGCGCGCAGTCGCGCATGATCGAATACAGGTCGGTCTGGCCAGTGTCGCGCAGCAACTCGTTGTAGCGCTGTATCGCCCGACTCACGTCC
>JBGSPO010000160.1:0-28940 GCA_041738575.1 Candidatus Aminicenantia bacterium | reverse complement strand
CAGCCTGATCCAGCCCCTGTTCTACCTGGTCACCTTCGGCATCGGCATGGGCGCATACATCGGCAAATTCGGCGGCAAGCCGTATCTATATTTCCTTGTCCCCGGCGTGCTGATCACCTCGGTGATGATGAGCGCCAGCTTCGAGTGCATGTACGGCACGTTCGTCAAGATGATCCATGAGAAGCTCTACGACTCGCTGATCGCCACGCCGGTGTCGGCCGAGGACGCCGTGGCCGGCGACATCGCCTGGGGCGCCTTTCGCGGCCTGGTCAGCGGCGGCCTGATGATGATCGTGGCCATCTTCATGGGCATCCTGCCGGTCTCGCCCGCCAGCGTGCTGCTGCTCATCGCGCTGATGGTCTTCGTCGGCGTCCTGTTCGGCTCACTGGCCATGATCGTCACCTCGTTTGCCCCCAACTTCGACTTTTTCAACTACTACTCCGAATTGGTGATCACCCCCATGCTCTTCTTTTCGGGCGTCTTCTTCCCGCTGGACAAGTTTCCCGGCTGGATGAAGACCCTGTCGCAGTTCATGCCCCTGACCCACGCCGTGGCCATCTCGCGCGCCATTTTCAACGGCGAATATACCCGCGGCCTGGTCTTCAATTTCCTGGTGATCTTCGTCCTCGAGGTCGCCGCCTTCCTCATCGGCGTGCGCCTGATGAAGCGCCGCCTGATCAAGTAGCGTTCATTCGAAACTCGTCAGGTGCAGGCAGCAATCCCCCGCCGCCGACTTGCGGACGAAAACCACATAGGTCTTTCCCGATGGGTGGTGCACGGCGCCGGGCCAATGGCTGATGGACTCGCCATCGGAACCGGCGATCGTCTCGGGCACCTCCCAGGTCCGCCCTCCGTCGTCCGAGCGCAGCAGGTAGAGGCAGGTGCTGTCCAGGATGGCGTCCACCCGCTCTCCCTGGGGGACGACCGAGAACTTCGATCCCCCGGACGGGCACGAGTCCTTCAGGTCCTGCAATGGTGCCCACTCGCCGGAAACGCTCCGGGACAGGAGGTAGTTCCAGAGGCTGAAATAGTGTCCCGCATAGGAAACCCCGCTCCAGAAGAGGCTGAGCTGCTCGCCTTCGCCGAAGCGGACCTGGGGGTTCTCGACGCTCATATAACAATCGCCGGCAGCGACCGTTCGCTCCTTCCAGGTACCCCCGTAGTCCAGGGAGGAATGGATCTTGACCGACAAGCCGGCATTGTCCCTGCCGGCAAGAAAGAGGTCCATACGCCCCCCCGGACGCGCGGCCAAGAGAGGCTTCCAGTTGTGCAGCACGGCGGTCACCGGGAAGGTGCGCCGGCTCCAGGTTGCCCCCATGTCAAGCGAAGAGGCCAAAAGGACCTCATATCCTCCACTGACGGGGGATTGCATCCAGGCCAGGAAGAGCGTGCCGCGCTCATCGACGGCCAGCACGGGCCATTCGGCGTTGGCACCCTCCAGGCTGGCGCGGACGGGCAGGTGCCACGTGGCTCCGTTGTCGGTGGAGCGGCTGAAGAAGACCTCCGGGATCTGCCCGGCAAAGGCCATCCAGGCCATGTAGAAATGGCCGGCGCCGTCGACGGCCAGGTCAGGGGCGTGCACACCCCAGTTCGAGCGGGAAATGTTCAGCACTTGCGACCAGTTCTGTCCCCCGTCCGCGGAAAAGGAGAAGAACGCCTGGTTAGAATTGCCCATCGTCTCCAGCCAGGCCAGGTAGAGTTTGCCGGCGGCGTCACAGCGGATGAGCGGTTCGCTCGAAAGGGTCCACTCGGGGAACAGCAGCCTGGCCGGCGAGAACCGGGTCGTCCCCCGGTCGACCTGCAACAGTACCGGCTCGGAGACGTAGTCGCGATAGCGGTCGAAGTCGCCGGAGATGTCGTACTCCTCGCCGATGCCGGTGACGCGCACGCTGAGCGCGGCGCCGGCGGGCGTGGAGCCGATAAGCTCGTTGACCAGCTCCTTGGAGATTTTGTAGCCCACGCTGCCGCCCCAATACCCCGGCGTCGCCGCGCCCACCTGGCGGTCGTTAACGTACAGGACATACTTCGCATCCTCGGTGGTGAGCCACACGCCCAATCCGAAGTCTGCGCCGTTAAACTGGACCCGCGCCGGCGAGAGCCTCTTGATCACCGGCTTGTGCAGCCCCTCGAGGACACTATCCGGGACCAGGTCGCGGCTGCAGGCGCAGCCGGCCAGCAGGGTGATAGACAGTGCAAACCAGAGTGTGCATTTGTTCATGGTGGTTTCCCCTCCGGGTTGTGCTTTGGCCATTATTTTATTCAGACCCGGCGAATGATGCAATAGGGAAAAATGTGATATTTCCAACTGTATGGATCGTTCGCTCAGGCACTGAAAACGGAATTTTTTTATACGCTGCGCTCATTCACCGGCGCTGGACAAGGCATAAATGGCAAAGGAAGCCAGCCAGTGGCCGCCTTCGTAGGAATCAGCGGTGACCGCGGCCAGGGAATGGCGCAGGTGGTCGTCGGCGACCTGCCGCAGGCGGCGATACCCGGGCAGTCGCGCGGCGATGCCGTAGAGGCACCAGGCGCGGCTGAAATTAAGGCCGTCGAGATGCACCAGCTTGCCGTCGCGGCGGTCGGAGACGATGCCCGGGGCGAGCGAGAATTTTTTATCAGCCAGCTGTGGCAGGAACTTTTTCAGCCAGGCGGCAAAATCCCCGCGCGGCAGGACGCGGCGCATGAGGTCGGCCTCCTCCAGGCAGGGGGAGAGGAAATCGGTGCCGCTCGGTTCCCAGCCCAGGGGGCAAACGCGGTCGTTCATGAAGAAATCACGAGCCCTTTTCTCGACGACGTCACGCAGTTCGCGCCGGCCGAGAGCCGCGGCATAGTCCCAGGCAAAAGCCAACCCGAAGGCGGTATTGGCATGCTCGCCGGCACGGACGGGATAGACCAGCTTGGGCAGGAACTCCAGCCAGCGCTCGACAACCAGGTCGGTCAGCGGCCGCAGGTTTCCTTCCAGCTCCCGCGCCCATGGCTCATCGAGCCCGTGCAGTTCTTCGGCCAGCTTCAGCAGCCAGGCCCAGCCGTAGGTGCGCTCGAACGACCTTTCCTCGACCCGCTTGAAATAACCAACCTCGGCCAGGATATTTTCGGCGCTGATGTTCCCGGCCAGTTTTTCCCGGATCGCCGCGGCGTCCTTCAGCGCCGGGAACGCCTTGAGCAGCCGCACCAGCATCCAGTGGCCGTGCACCGCGGAGTGCCAGTCGAAACAGCCATAGAACGCCGGGTGCAGAGCGCGCGGCGAGCCGATGTCGGCAGCGGCGGCCAGGGTCTCGCCCGGCTTGTTGGGAAACTCCTGCTGCAGGCACTTCAAGGGCAGCTGCGCCAGGCGGTCGGCTTCCACGAGACCAAGCCGGAGCGGGTCCCCTTCTGTTCCCGGGAGCAGCGAAACCAGCCAGGCACTAAAAAAACCGATCGCCAGCGCTCGTTTCATGAAACGATTTTGAGCGCGGACGGCGCAAATGTCAACTGGCGACCGGCAACCCGCCCGGCGATGAATAAAAACTTTTTTTCATGTATAATGTCCCCGGTTCTCAATCCCCTGTCGCAGGGAAGAACCGGCCAGCGGGATTTGGAGGACGTTAGGGGAGCAGCGCCCATGACAAAAGCCGAACCGGCTCGTATCCTGGTCGTCGACGACGAGCCCAACATTTCCCGCCTGGTGAGCCAACTGCTCACGGTAAAGGGGTACGATTCCCGGGTCTGCAACAGCGGCGCCCAGGCGATCGCGGCGATCGCGGCGGAGGAATTCGCCCTGGTCATCAGCGATATCAGCATGCCGGGCATGTCGGGCATCGAATTGCTGGCGGCTGTCCGGCAATCCCACCCGGCCATCGCCTTCATCATGCTGACCGCGGTCGACGACCACGCCACCGCCGTGCGCTCCCTGGAGCTGGGCGCCTTCGGCTACATTATCAAGCCCTTCGAGGCCAACGAGCTCTTCATCAACGTCTCCAACTCACTGCGTCGCCGCGAGCTGGAAATGGAGCGCGACCAGTACGAGCAGCGCCTGGAACGCGAGGTGCGCGAGCGCACGGCCGAGATCCGCGTCACCCAGGAGCAGGTGATCCTGCGCCTGGTGACGGCGTCGGGTTATCGCGACGAGGAAACCGGCGAGCATATCCGCCGCATGGGCGAGTACGCCGCCGTCCTGGCGCGAGCGGCCGGCTGGAATGAGCATGCGGTGGACCAGATCCGCCTGGCCGCTTGCATGCACGATGTCGGCAAGATGGGCGTGGCCGACGCCATTCTCAAAAAACCCGGCAAGCTCACGGCCGAGGAATTCGAGCAAATGAAGGAGCATACGAAAATCGGCGCCCGCATCCTGGAAGGGACCCACATCCCCCTGCTGGAGCTGGCGCGTGAGATCGCGATGAACCACCACGAAAAATGGAATGGCGGCGGCTACCCCAGCCGCCTCGCCGGCGAGGCGATCCCGCTGCCGGCGCGCATCGTCGCCGTTTGCGACGTGTATGACGCCTTGATCAACGACCGCGTCTACCGGGCGGCGCTGCCCGAGCCGGAGGCGCTGGCCATCATCAAGGACGGCCGCGGCAGCCATTTCGATCCCGGGATCCTTGACCTGTTCCTGGAGCGGTTGCCGGAGATCCGCGCTATCCGGGAAAAATTCGCCGATCGAGAATGAGCCTGGCGAGACAGACGGAATTCGCCGGCAAGGAGGGCCATCATGGCCATGACGACCTGCAGTGAATGCCAAGGGAAAATCTCGGACCAGGCGCTGATATGCCCGCATTGCGGCATCGGCCTGAAGCAGGCCCTGGAGACCCTCTCGCGCCTGTGGCCCGCTCCCCGTCCCGCCCCGGGCGTGGAAAAGCGGCGCTATCCCCGCATCGAGATCAAGACCCTGGTCCACGTGGACGGCGAGAAGACCCTGTTGTTCAACATTTCCCGGGGGGGCATGCTGCTGTCCTCTCCTTCCTACCCCAAGGGGCCCGACGTCCACGTCACCCTGGAAGCCGGCGAAGAAGAATTCACGCTCAAGGGAGTGGTGCGCTGGGTGAGCGGCAAGCGCTCGTTCTCCAACCTGATCGATTTCGGCGTGGAGATCATTTCCCCCCCGGCGGGATACCGCGAATTCGTCGAGCGGCTCGAGTCCTGCTGATCCCCCGCGGCGGCTAGCCCGCATTTCTCACAGATATTGTCGCGAAATTGCGCAGATGGGCATGGATACAAGGAAGGCGACCGAGGAGACCGGAGACGTACTGTGGGTACGATGGAGGTATCCGACCGAGCCTGACGCCGTAGACATGCCCATATCCGCAATTGCAGCAAATATTTGTGAGAAGTGCGGGTTAGAGGGCGACAACCTGGTCCTTGCCCCTTTCCTTGGCCAGGTACATGGCCTCGTCGGCCCGCTTGATCAGGCTCTCCATGCTTTCCCCCTCGCGGAAGGCCGCCACGCCGAAGCTGCCGGTCACCCGCGACGGTGATTTTTCATTGCCGGGCATTCCGAGCTTCTGCCCGATGTCGCTGGCCAGCATTTTCCTGAGCCGCTCGCCGCAAACCAGGGATCCCTCCAGCCCCGTGTCGGGCTGGATGATGATGAACTCCTCGCCGCCATAGCGCGAAACGATGTCGATCTCCGCCCCGCGGAGGATCAAGGGCTCATCATAGCGGCGGATGTTGGCGCGGATGGCCCCGGCGGTCTCGCGCAGCACGCGGTCGCCGAACAGGTGGCCGCAGCTGTCGTTGATCATCTTGAAGTCGTCCAGGTCGATCATGATCACCGACAGCGGGTGGTGATAGCGCTGGCAGCGGGCCAGCTCGGCGCCCAGGCGCTGGTGGAAATAGCGGTAGTTGTAGAGACCGGTCAGCGAGTCGGTGACGGCCAATTTCTCGATCTCGGCGTACATGCGGGCATTGCGCATGCCCACCGCCACCTGCAGCGACAGGATGGAGATCAGGCGGATGTCGTCCTCGCCGAAGGCGTTTTCGTTCCGGCTCTCCACGGTCAGCACGCCCAAAAGCTCGTTGTCGGAGATCACCGGGCAGGCGATCTCCGAGCGGATGCCCTCGATCCTCGAGGAGATGTAGCCCGGGTCCCGGCGCACGTCGCCGATATTGACCACGCGCCGTTCCAGGGCGCAGCGGCCGGTGATGCCCTGGCCCAGGGGGATTTTCAAGCCGACCAGCTCCCTGGGGAACTCCTCGCTGGAAGCCTTGAACAGCAGGTGGTCGCCGTGGGCCTCGAGAATGGCGCAGGTATCGTAATGCAGGCGCGAGCGGGTGTCTGCGACAATGGAGGCGAAAAGCTCGTCGGGCTTGATGATCGAGACCAGCTTCATGCCGATGTCCTGGACCAGCTGCATCTGGGCCAGCACCTGGGAGTTGCGCAGGGATACGGCGATCTGGCTGCACAGGATCTTCATGAACTTGATGTCGTTGCGGCCAAAGGCATTGCGGCGCACGCTCTGGACATTGAGCACCCCCAGGACCGTCTCGCGGAACAGGATCGGAATATCGAGCTCCGAGCGGAAGACGCTGTCACCCAGGTGAATATAGAAATCGCAGCGGGAGAGGTCGGGGACGAGGAATTCCTTCTTGGCCAGGGCGCAGCGGCCGCTGATCCCCTGGCCCAGCGGGATCCTCCTGCCGATGATGCTTTCCGGATACTCGGTAACGGCACGGATGACCAGGTCGTTGCCCTCCTTGATCAGGATGGCGCAATAGGAAAGCCCCAGAGCGCTCTTGATGCGCTCGACGATCAGAGGCAGCAGGCGTTGGGGATCGAGCTCGGCGCTGATCTGCGCGCTGATCTCGGCGATCAACTCATCGCGGCCCCGTTTGCGAAAAAAGTAACCGGCGCCTTTCCTGATCATCCGCACTCCTGGGATCCCCCCCGCTGCCATGATTATACCGCAGCGGCCAGCACAAGGCCAGCGGAAGCATCCGCGACGGCAGGGATGCCGCAGTCGTTCAGGATGATCCCCAGGACCAGTTTTTTCTGGAACTCGTTCTCAAAGGAGATCTGGCAGCCGGAGGCATAGACCACGCCGGACCTGAAGATCCCCTCCGGCTGGCCCTGGAAGCGCAGGATGCGGGAATGGACGATCTGGATGTTGAAGGGGTGCTTTTCCTCGCCATAGTGGATCAGGACCTGGTAGGAATTGCCGATCAACGGCGGGTAGTTGGACAGTAAATTGACCCCGCCCATGGAGATATTCTTGATCAAAAATTCCTCGCGGTTGAGGAACTCGCCGGTGACCTCGTTGGTCAGCTCGAAGTAGCCGAAGATGGGGGCGGCCGGATCGAAACGCTCAAAAGTTCTTGTTCCCATGATTTCTCCTTGTGTCAGGCCCCGGCCGGGATCGCCCGGGGGGCCATTGCGAAATTCGTCTCTGTCGAGGGCGACCGCAGGGGCAGGCGCACGGCGAAGCGGCTGCCGCTTCCCGGCGTGCTGCTCACGCTGACCGTGCCGCCATGCAGCTCGGCCAGGCGCTTGACCATGGACAGGCCAAGTCCCGTGCCCTCGTATTTCCGCGCCAGCGAGCCGTCCAGCTGCTCGAAGGGCAGAAAAAGCCGCCGCTGGTCCTTCTCGGCGATGCCGATGCCGGTATCGCTGACCGAGAACTCGAAGCGGTCGGACGACAACCTCTGCGCCGCCAGCCGGACGCGGCCGCCGTCGGGAGTGAACTTGACGGCGTTGGCCAGCAGGTTGTACACCATCTGCTTGAACTTGCGCTCATCGACCTCGGCGCTGCCCAAGTCGGGGTCGATGCGGGCCTCCAGGGCGATGCCGTGGCGCAGCGCCTTCTCGCGCACGATCGCCAGGCTCGACGCCAGCAGCGCGGGCAGGTCGACGCGCTCCAGCTCGAGCGTCATCTTGCCGGCCTCGATCTTCGACAGGTCCAGGATGTCGTTGATCAGCGCCAGCAGGTGCAGCCCGCTGACGTGGATATCCGCGCAATACTCCCGCTGCCGCTCGTTGAGCTCCCCGGCCTGCCCCGCTTCCAGCACCTCGGAGAAGCCGATGATGGCGTTCAAGGGGGTGCGCAGCTCGTGCGACATGTTGGCCAGGAAGTCGGACTTGGCCAGGTTGGCCGCCTGCGCCGCCTCGGCGTAGGCCGTGATGCGCCCGATGGCCTTGCGCGAAAAGCGGTTGAACAGCAGCAGGATCATCACCAGCAGGAAGGACAGGGCGACGAGGATGAAGGGAGTGGAGGCGTCGGGCAGTTCGATCATGTTCTCGTACATGATTTTAAGAAGCAGGAAGAGCAATCCGTAGATGATGAAGGTGACGACCGCCTTGAGCTGGCGGACGTCGTCCTCGAACTCCGGCAGGGAATCGGCCTTTTTTTTGCGGCTCATCCGGCCCTCCGCTCGCAGGCAGGCTCCTGCATGAGCTCGAACGTCTCGGCGATCCGCGCCGCCACATCCTGGAACGCCGCAAGCACGGCGGGATCGAAGTGCTCCGGCCGGGTGCGCTCGTTGCCGTGGACGATCAGTTCGCAGGCGCTGCGGTGGTCCATGGCCGGCTTGTAGGGCCGGGCGCAGCGCAGGCAGTCATAGCGGTCGGCCAGCGCCGCGATCCGGGCGGCCTGGGGGATCTGCTCCCCCTGCAGCCAGTTGGGGTAGCCGCTGCCATCCCAGTTCTCATGATGGCTGAGGGCGATCACGCGGGCCATGGCCAGGCGCGGATGGCCGCCGATGATCTCGGCCCCCTGGCGGGTATGGGCGCGAATGATCTCCCATTCCTTGAAATCGGGCGACCCTTCTTTTTTCAGGATCTCGACGGGGATGTGGACATTGCCCACATCGTGCAGGCAGGCCTGCTGCCGGATGGCGCGAACGAAGGGCTTGGCCAGGCCCAGCTGGGCGGAAAGCAGCGCGCAGTACTCACCCACCCGCTGGGGATGCAGGCTCGAGTCCTCGTCGTGGAAAGCGGCGATGCGCAGCAGGGAATCCACGGTATGGGCCGCACCGGCCTCGGCCTCGCCCGCCTGCTCGGAGAGCAGCTTGAAGAACCGGCCCTGGGTGGCCAGCGTTTCCAGGATGGATGCCTCGTGGCTGCCGACCTCGCGGCCGTAATTGGCGGCGAACACGCACAGTTCCTCGCTCAGATAGCTGTACAGGTTCTGGATCGATGCCAGTAGGCGCGGGTTGCTTTCCAGGCGCGCCACGAAGGCGTCCAGTCCCCGGCCGGGAAACTCGGAACGGGCCGCATAGAAGCTGGTCGGCTCCCCATGGACCCCCAGTCCCAGCAGATCCGGGGATTGCAGGTCGAGCTCGTAGCGGGTCAGCTCACGGAAGGGGGCTTCGTAATGGACCCAGCGCCAACCGGAAGCCGCGCGGATGCCGACGACCACGATCTGAGGCCTGTCCGTCGCGGAGGAACTCTGGCGAATGATGTGACCCACCAGGCGGTCGATCTGGGACATGGGCTCGAAAGCGGACGGGTCGAAGGTGCGCAGGGTCTCGGCCCCAAAGGTGGCCAACCCGGTGACGCGCTCGTAGGACTGCTCCAGCTGCTCATTCAGGTCCCTCATGCGCAGAAGCATGCGGATGCGCGCCAGCACTTCGCCCTGGTCGATGGGCTTGGAAATGAAGTCCTCGGCCCCGGCCTCGATGCCCTTGGTCCGCTCCTTGCGGTTCTGCAGGCTGGTGATCATGACCACCGGGACGTTGCCGTGCTCCCGGTCCTCCTTGATGCGCCGGCACACATCGTAGCCGTTCATCTCGGGCATCATGACATCCAGGAGCACCAGATCGACCTGTTGCAGGCGAACGATCTCCAGCGCCTGCGGGCCGCTCTGGGCGTGCAGCACCTCGAAGCCCTGCGGCTGCAGGAACGCGTCATAGAGTTTCAGGTTGACCGGTTCGTCATCCACGCAAAGGATCCTCGATTTGACTTTGTACATATTTCCTCCTGCCCCTCGGCTGCCGTCCTTCATGCCGTCATCCCGTGCGCGGGCGCCGCCGTCTTGACCCAACCCGGCCGGAAGGCGATCAGGTCGCGCAAAATATGCTCGACGATCTTGCTGTCGCCGCCCCGTTCCTTTCGGTTCGACCGCGCGTACAGGCGGACAATGGCCAGCGCCTTGAGGTAGGCCAGGGTGTTCTCGTAGAGAAAATCGAGCGAATCGCGCAAAGAATTGCTGAAGAGTTGTTCGATATAGTTGGAATTGCCGGCGTTCGATACCTGGGCTTTCAGCTCCTGCATCTCCTGAACATAGAGGGGCTTGATGAAAAAGCCGGTGCCGCCGCGGCTGAGATTGACATACTCCTGGCCGCTGAACTTGGCGAATATTTCCTCGAAAATGCGGGGATCGATGCGCTTGTGCCCCGCCACCTTGAGAAAATCCATGAATTCCCTGAGCAGGCGCTTCTGGTCTTCGAGGTTCATGGCTTCCAGCCGCTCCGGCTGGCCGCCGCCATTGGCGGCGATCACATGACTGAGCAGCAGCAGGATCTTGAATCCACGCTCTTCACGCACGGTGCGCTTGAACAATTCGCGGACCAGGTAGGCTTTCAGGCCGGCCGCGCCGCCGTCACGGTACTCCGTGGTCAGGCGGAAATTGCGGCGGTCGAGTATCGCGGCCATTTTTCTCAGGCAGGCCCGGCTGTCAGCCGCAAAACGCTGCAGGGAGGCTTCGAATTTCCCAGCCAGGTTGTCGACGGCCCCGGCATACTTCCGGCGCTCGTTCTCATTTTCAGGACCCGGCTCGTTTTCGATGCTTCGCCCCAAGGCAAAGGCCACCTTCCCCAGGGCCGCCTGCGGGAGACCCGCTTCTGCGGCCGGAACGGCGATGATCTCTTTCACCCGCCGCTGGCCATCGATCAGGCAGACCAGGGGGGTTCCCTCAAGGCGCACGCGCATGTACAGCACTTCCTCTTCGATGCGGTAGCTGCCCGGGGCCAGGATGGTGCCTACGCCCACACCCGACTCGATCGACAACTTGTTTTCTTCCATTTTCAGCCTCACACCCATTCATGCAGCATAACTGCTGCCAAGCGGGCTCGCCGGGGCAATGGCGATAATATCATTAATTATCGGCAATCTTGGAACATTTTCCGTTCCGGGACCCCGGCGTTGTCCCCTTTCTGTTATTTTGCAGGGGTGCGACAATCGGCATAAGAGGGACACGGTTCCGCCGGAAAACGCGCCTGGTCGCTGCCTCCCGGAAGATGGCAACCAGGGGGCGCCGCGCAAAAAACGTCGCAGGGGTCCGATCTCCTGCCTTTCATCGCCACAGAACAGCATGGCCGGGCCGACCTTTAAAATTATTTTAAATTGACAAAAAAAACCCTCTATCGTATATTTTTAACGAAAGGGAGCAGTCGGCCTGGAGGATGTCATGAACAAGGGGAATAGCGTACGTGGCGTTCTTCCGCAAAAATCGAGGCATATAAGCTGGCAATTGCCGGCCATTTTCCTGTTTCTGACCATCACCATTGCCTTTTCCGGGAATGTATTCTACCAAAAACAGAAAAATGCGGTTATTCGCGAACAAACCATCCAACTCAAAGCCATCGCCGACCTGAAAACCATCCAGATCCGGGACTGGCTCAGGGAGAGAGTCAGCGACGCCCGCCTGATCCAGCAAAACCCGGTCATGACCGCGGAGCTGGCCGCATATATCGACGATCGCTCCCGGGAGAGAGGCAGAAATTCCCTTCAGCGCTGGATGGCGGCCATGTGCCGCAATTATCATTATGAAAACGTGCTGCTCCTGGACCGGCAGGGTAAAGCCGTCCTGTCCGCCAACCCGCACAATGCAGCCATCGGCAGCGAGGGATCCAAAACCATCGGCATCGCCCGCAGGAGCCGGGATGCGGCGCTCTCCGACCTGCACAGCAATCCCAATGTGCCCCATATCCACCTGGACATGGTGGCGCCGGTCATGGTCGGGAACGAGATCGTTGGCTTCGTTTTCCTGCGCATCGACCCGGCCGACTTTCTTTATCCCATGATCCAGTCCTGGCCCACTCCCAGCCCCAGCGCCGAGACCCTGCTGGTCAGGCAGGAAGGGGATGACGTGCTTTTTTTAAACGAACTTCGCCACCGCAAGAACAGGGCCCTGCAGCTGCGCCTGCCCGTTCACGCCGTCGAACTTCCCGCGGCCAGGGCCGTATTGGGCAAGACCGGCGTTTTTAGCGGCCACGACTACCGCGGCGTGGCCGTCTGGTCGGTGAGCCGGGCCATCCCGGACACCCCCTGGTTCATCGTGGCCAAGGTCGACCGCGAAGAGATCGAGCGCCCCATCCGCCGCGGCGCCCTGGCAATCCTTCTAATCGCCCTGTCCCTGATCCTGTCTGCCGCCCTGACGGTCCTGCTCCTGTGGCAGCGCCACAACGCCCAATTCCGTCTACGCCAGCTCGAAGCGCAGCGGGAAAGCGAAGAAAAATTCAGGCAGGTCTTTGAAACTGCGAACGTCGGCAAGTCGATCACGCAGCTGTCCGGAGAGATCAACGTCAACCAGGCGTTCTGCGCCATGCTGGGCTACAGCCGGGAAGAGTTGCAGAAGACGAGATGGCAGGAGCTCACTCCGGCCGACGAGATCGCGGCCACCCAGAAGATACTGGAACCGCTGCTGCAAGGCCGGCAGAATACGGCCCGCTTCAACAAGCGCTATATCCACAAGAACGGCCAGACCGTCTGGTGCGATGTCAGTGTGGCCATCAAACGCGACCCTGCCGGCAAGCCGCTGCTTTTCATCACCACCGTGGTCGACATCACCGAGCGCAAGCGGGCCGAGCAGGATCTGCACTTGGCCTATGAGCGCCTGCGCATGTTTGTCGATGCAAACATCATCGGCGTCGTCATCGCCGGAGCGGCCGGGCAGGTCATCGAGGCCAACGATTATTACCTGGACTTAATCGGCTTCACCCGGGATGAGTTCGCCCGGGGCCTGGTCGACTGGCGGGCCATCACTCCCCCCGAATGGCTGCCGGCCGACGAGAAAGCTCTCGCCGAACTGAACGCCCGGGGCATCTGCCCCCCCTACGAGAAGGAGTATCTCCGCCGCGATGGCATGCGGGTGCCGGTCTACCTGGCCAACGCCCTGCTCCCCGGCCCGGGCGGGCAGATCGCCGCTTTCGTCCTCAACCTGACCGAGAGCAAGCGGGCGGAACGGGAATTCGTAAAATTGTCCTTGCGCAACCAGGCCATGCTGGAGGCCATTCCCGACATCATCATGGAAGTGGATAAGGACAAAGTGTATACATGGGCCAATCATGCCGGGATCGAGTTTTTTGGGGACAATGTCATTGGCCAGGAGGCCCATCACTACTTCGAAGGCGAGCAGCAGACCTATCTGCAGGTCAAGCCCATTTTCAACGGCCAGGAAGGCGTAATCTATGTCGAAAGCTGGCAGCGGCGCCGCGACGGTCAGAAGCGGCTCCTGGCCTGGTGGTGCCGGGTGCTCAAGGACGTGAACGGCCAGGTCAGCGGCGCGCTATCCTCGGCCCGTGACATTACCGAGACCAAGCTCGCCGAAAACGAGATCCGGCGCCTGAATGAGGAACTGGAACAACGGGTGCTGCAGCGCACCAGCCAGCTGCAGGCCGCCAACAAGGAGCTGGAGGCGTTCTCCTATTCGGTTTCCCACGACCTGCGGGCGCCGCTGCGGGCCATCGACGGCTTCTCGCGCATCGTGCTCGAAGAATACTCCCCCAGGCTGGACGACGAAGGCCGGCGCCTGCTCGGCGTCATTACGGCCAACACCGGAAAAATGGCCCATTTGATCGACGACCTGCTGGCCTTTTCGCGTTTGAGCCGCCAGCAGATGGCCGCGGTCCCGGTCAACCTGGCGGTTTTGGCCAAGGTCGTTTGCGCCGAATTGAAAAAACAGGAAAAAGGCCGGCACATCGACTTCAAGGTCGGCACCCTGCCTGCCGCCCGCGGCGATTACGCCATGCTGCAGCAGGTCCTACAGAACCTGCTGGCCAATGCCGTCAAGTTCACCCGCACCCGGGCCCGGGCTCGTATCGAATTGTCCGGGGAAGCCGGCCAGGCTGAAAACATCTACCGCATCAAGGACAACGGCGTCGGTTTCGACATGAACTATGCCGAAAAACTATTCGGCGTGTTCCAGCGTTTGCACAGCGCCGATGAGTTCGAGGGCACCGGCGTGGGGCTGGCCATCGTCCAGCGCATCATCGCGCGCCACGGCGGCCGCGTCTGGGCGGAGAGCGGCAAAGGCGGAGCCGAGTTCTATTTCACCCTGCCGGCAGAACCCGGCCCCATGGCGGATGCACCGGCGCCGGCCAGCGAATGAACGCCGGATTGTGTTTTCCTTGTTGGCCGCCTATAATGATGGACAAGATCGGATTGGACTATCAGGAGGGATGACATGCAGCCATTGAACCCCATGGAGATCCTGCTGGTCGAGGACAACCCGGCCGACGTGGAGCTGACCCTGCGCGCCTTGAAAAAACACCACTTGACCAACCAGGTGCAGGTGGTCAGCGACGGCGCCCAGGCCCTGGACTATCTTTTCGGCACCGGCGCCTTCGCCGGACAGAAGCATCCTGTCCAGCCCAAAGTCGTTTTCCTGGACCTGAAACTGCCCAAAATAGACGGGCGCGAGGTGTTGCGGCGCCTGAAGGCCGACGAGCGCACGCGGATGATCCCGGTGGTGGTGCTCACCTCATCCAAGGAGGAATGCGACATCGTGGAAAGCTACAAGCTCGGCGTCAACAGCTACGTTGTCAAGCCGCTGGATTTCGACAAATTCGTGGATGCGGTCTCCGAGCTCGGGCTTTACTGGGTGCTGCTCAACCAGGCGCCGTTTTGAGGAAGGGCCAAGGGTTGAGGGTATAGGGTCGAGAGTGAAGAAAAGGCAATGAACCAAGCAAGAAACGAACTCGGATTCTTCCATGTCACGCGTTACGCGTCACGATATTCAGGGTACAGGGTGAAAAGAGGGTACAGGGTCTAGGGGACAGGGAAGAAGAAGGCGATGAAACGAACTAAGCTGAAGAAAGAAAAAAAGAAGCCGGAAGAGGCAATAAAGAAAAAGACACCGGTAAAGAAAACGAAAACCGGGCAGACGGTCAAAAGCAAACCGGAGCAAAAACTGCGGGTGCTGATCCTTGAGGACACTCCCAGCGACGCCGAGCTGATGGAAAGACAACTGCGCCGGGACAGGATCGTTTTTTCGGCGCAACGGGTAGAGACAGAGGCCCGATTCATTGAGGCCCTCAGAGACTTTGAACCCGACCTGGTGCTGGCCGACTTCACGCTGCCGCGTTTCGACGCCATGGAAGCGCTGGCGCTGGCCAGAAAAGTTTTCCCCTTCATCCCCTTCATCGTGGTCACCGGCAGCATCGGCGAGGAAAAGGCGGTGGCCTGCCTGCGCGCCGGCGCCGACGACTACCTGCTCAAGGACCGTCTGACCCGGCTAGGCGAAGCCGTGCGCCAGTCCCTGGAGAAGCACCGCCTGCAGAGGGAGCGGGAAAACATGGGCGAAACGCTGCTGGCGGCGGCGGCGCGCTGGCGCACCACGTTCGACTCCATGAACGACGCCGTTTGCCTGCTCGATGAAAAAGGAACCGTCCAGCAGTGCAACCGGGCCATGAACCGCCTGCTGGACATTCCCTACACCCGGATCATCGGCAAAGACTGCCTCTCCCTGGTTTGCGGCGCCGCCAAAAAATCCACCTGCGCGTTCCGCTTGCTGCTGAAAGACCGCAAGCGCCATGAAGAAGAAACCTATTGGCGGGAGCGCTGGTTCCATGTCCAGGCGGATCCGATCATCGGCAGTTCCGGCCGGCTCATCGGTGCCGTTCATATCATGACGGATATTTCCCGACAGAAGAAGTCCGAGCAGGCGCTCCGCGACAGCGAAGCGTACTTCAGGCTGCTTTTCGAAAATTCGGTTGTTGGCTTTTCCCAGGCGCTTCCCAACGGCCGCTTGATCCGGGCCAATCGCGCCTACGCCAGGATGTACGGGTACTCGACTCCCGAGGAGATGCTCGCCGAAGTGACCGACATCGGCCGGCAGCTCTACGCCGATCCCGGTGACCGCAAGAGAGTGCATGCGATATTGAAAGAAAAGGGAGTGATGGAGCCGGCGGAAATCCAGGTCCGGCATCGCGACGGCACCCCGTTCGTCGTCCTCGCCGGGGCGCGTGAGATCCGGGATGCGCAGGGCCGGCTTGTCTGCTACCAGGCCGAGCATGTCGACATCACTCCTTTAAAGCAGGCGGAAGAGTCGCTGCGCGAAATGAGCGAGGTATTCAGATTATTCCTGAAACACAACCCCATCTATGTCTTCATCAAGGATGAAAATATCCGGCCCATCTACTTGAGCGAGAACTATGAAAAAATGCTGAAGCGGCCGCTGGCTGAGCTCCTGGGCAGAAGCATGAACGAGCTTTTCCCATCTGAACTTTCCCGCACCATGGTCGAGGACGACAAGAAGATCCTGCGTCAGGGGAAACCCCGCGAATTCATCGAGGAATTGGACGGCCGGATCTATTCCACCATGAAATTCCCTATCTTCATCCAGGGCAAAGCCAAATACCTGGCCGGTTATACCACCGATATCACCGAGCGTCAGAAGGCTCAAGAACTGCTGCAGACACTATCCCGGCGGTTGCAATTGGCGCTGCAATCCGCCCAGGCGGGCACCTGGGACTGGAATGTCGCCACCGGCCTCATTGAATGGTCGCCGCAGATGTTCGAGTTGTTCGGACTTGATCCGCGGTCAAGCGAAGCTTCTTTCGCATCATGGCGGACCGCCCTGCACCCTGAGGATCGGGAGTTGGCCGAGAACCGCATTGACCAGGCCTTGAAGCAACACGCGCCCCTGGACAGTGATTACCGCGTCATATTGCCTGGCGGCCAGATCCGCTGGATCAATGCCGAGGGTGTGGGTGTTTATGACGAATCGGGCCTTCCCACGCAGATGATCGGCATCTGCCAAGACATCACCGAGCGCAAGCTCAACGAGCAACAGATCCGCGACTCGCTGCGGGAGAAGGAAGTGCTGCTCAAGGAGATCCACCACCGGGTGAAGAACAACCTGCAGGTCATTTCCGGGCTGCTGACCCTGCAGGCGGCCCAGACAAACGACGAGCGGCTGCAGCGAATGGTTAAAGAGAGCCAGACCCGCATCTGGACCATGGCCCTGATCCACCAGACGCTCTACCAGTCAGGCAATTTGGCCGACATCGACATGGCCGACCTTATTCGCAGCCTGGTCGGAAACCTGCTCAGTTCCCACGCCCAGGTGGCCATGCCGCCGACGATCCGCTTCGATCTGTTTCCCCTGCGGCTGGGCATCGACAAGGCCATCCCCCTGGCCCTGATCATCAACGAGCTGGTGACCAACGCCATGAAGCACGCTTTTGCCGACGGACGGCTGGGCGAGATCCACATCCTCTTGCAGGAATGCAGGGACGCGGCGCTCCATGCTCCAAGCGCCACCATGGACGCCACCCCGATCGCAGGCACGGAATACCGTGTCTCTACCTATGAATTGACCATTACCGATAACGGCGTGGGGCTGCCGGCAGGCTTCGACCTGAAAAACCAGAAAAGCCTGGGCCTGCAGCTGGTGGCCATGCTGGCCCAGCAGCTGAAGTGCCAGCTCACCATCGAGTCCAGCGGCGGCACCGCCGTTCATCTCCTGTTTACCCACAATGAGAAAAGCAAAAAACAATCCTGATTCCGGCTCCCTGCGGGTGCTGATCCTGGAAGACAACCCCGTCGATGCCGAACTGGTCGAACGCGAGCTGCGGCGGGCCAAGATCGCCTTCACTTCCCTGATCGTGGAAGGAAAGAGGGCATTCAGCAAAGCCCTGGCCGATTTCCAGCCCGAGGTCATCCTTTCCGATTTCAAGCTGCCGGCGTTCGACGGCCTGGACGCCCTGGAGATCGCCCGCCTGCGGGCCCCGGACACTCCCTTCATTTTCGTCTCCGGTTCGATCGGCGAGGAGAGAGCCATCGAAATGCTCGCCCTGGGGGCTGCCGACTACATTTTCAAGGACAACCTGGCCCGGCTGGGCCCGGCGGTCAGAAGGGTGATCGATGCCGCGCGCCTTGTGCTGGCCAAAAAACAAACCGACGAGGAGTTGTGCCGCCATGTCGATGAGCTGCGGCTCCTGGCCGAGGCGGCCGACCGCTTTGTCCATATCAACGACCTGGATGAAATTTACAACTATCTGGCCCAGACGATCCCGGCCATATCCGGGGCCGATTATTTGCGGCTCTCCCTCTACGATGAAAAGCTGCAGGCCCTGCGGCCCAAGATAGTCAAAGGCCTTGAGCCATTCCGGGAGACCCTGCGCCGCCGCTTCCAGATCGACCCCATGCAGATGGTCCTTTATCTCAAGGACATGCGCCAGGATGACTTCAGCGATTTCATTTCCCGGCGGCTGCTGCCTGTCCGCGACGGACTGTATGGTTTTGCCAACCGCAAGATTCCCCGCTCCGCCTGCCGCCTGATCGAAAAACTGCTGGCCATCGGCAGCATGCACACCATGGGCTTTTCCTGGGAAAACCAGCTTTACGGCGGCCTGACAGTATGGTTCAAAAAAGGCAAGGAATTGCGAAACCAGGCCCAGGTCGAGACCCTGCTCAACCAGGCCACGGTTTCCATCAAGTGCCTGCTGGCCGAAAAGTCCCTGCGCGAGAGCGAAGAGCGCTTCCGTCGCATCTCGGCGACGACCTCCGACATCTCCTATTCCTGCATCTCCGATGCGGAGGGGAATTATGCCCTGTCATGGATGACCGGGGCGGCCGACAGCATCACCGGGTACACCATCGAAGAGATCCTGGCCATGAAATGCTGGGGCAAGCTGCTATCTCCCGAAGATATCGCCGATTTCGAAAAACATGTCACCGGCCTGGCACCGGGCAATAGCGGCATCTGCGAGCTGCGCCTGCGCCACAAGAACGGCAGCATCGTCTGGGTGCAGTCGTCCGCCGAGTGCGTCGCGACCGCGGGGGGGCTGACCCTGTACGGCGGGCTGGTGAACATCAGCGGGCGCAAGCGGATCGAGACCTCGCTGCGCGAGAGTGAACAAAAGTACCGCACCCTGGTCACCCAGAGCCCAGACGGCATTTTCATCGCCGACCTGCAGGGGAAATTCCTGTCCGTCAACCAGGCCATGTGCGACGCGCTGCGATATACCGAGGCCGAGTTCCTCGCCATGAAGATCTGGGATATCGTGCCTGAGCAGTACGCGGATCTCCACAAGCAAAGAATGGCCGCTATCCTCAAGGGAGAAGCAAAAAATGAAGCCGCGGAATACCTGGTGAAGGGAAAGGGTGGGAAAATCCATTACGTCGCCATCCTTTCCGCTCCATATTACTTGAATGACAGGCTGATCGGCTTCCAGGGGATCGCCCGCGACATCAGCGAAAGCAAGAAGATGGAGATGCGCCTGCGCGAATCGGAGCAATACTACCGCACCCTGGTGGAGACATCGCCCGACGCCATCGTTATCGTCGATGCCGGCGGCCGGGTCACGTTCGCTTCCCAGAAAACCCTCGAGATCTTCGGCATTCCCGACCCGCATTCCATCAAAGGGATATCCATATTGGACTTCGTAGTGCCGGAGGAGAACCCCAGGGTGCAGGAGCGGATGGTCGAGATCCTCTCCGGCCGCTCGCTGCCCCAAGTGAAGGAATACCCGCTGCAGCGGAAGGACGGCCGGGCTTTCTGGGGCGAAGTTTCTTCGGCGCCGCTCCGGGATGAAGCCGGGCGGAGCATCGGCCTGTTGCTCGTGATCCGCGATGTTTCCGAGCGCAAGCGGGTCGAGGCCGCGCTGCGCGAGAGCGAAGAAAAATACCGCCTGATCGCCGAAAACACCGCCGAAACCATCTCGGTGCTGGACTTGGACCTGAAATTCACCTACGTCAGCCCCGCGATCGTCAAATTGCGCGGCTTCACGGTAGAGGAGTCGCTGATCCAGACCATGCAGCAAACACTGACCCCGGATTCCCTGGCAAGGATCCAGGAGGTTTTCCTGGAGGAAATGGCGCTGGAAGCGAGCGGCAAGGGCAATCCCAAGCGCAGCCGCACCCTTGAGTTGCAGGAATACCACAAGGACGGGTCCATCGTCTGGGTGGAAAATTCCATGTCATTCCTCAGGAATGCCCAGGGCCAGGCCATCGGGTTCCTGGCCGTTTCCAAGGACATCAGCGAGCGCAAGCGGGCCGAGCACGAGCAGAAGAAACTCCTCGATATCATCGAACAAAGCCTGAACGAAATTTACCTGTTCGACGCCGCCACGCTGAAATTCGAATATGTGAACCAGGGCGCCCTGAGGAATATCGGCTACACCCTCGATGAAATGAAGGATATGACGCCACTGGCCATCAAGCCGGAATACACGGAAGCGGCATTCAGGGAGCTGCTCCTACCCCTGATCCGGGGCGAACTGGACAAGCTGGCGATCACCACGATCCATAGAAGGAAGGATGGCAGCGAATACCCTGTCGAGATCCACCTGCAGCTGTTCCGGCAGGAAGACAAAAGCTTGTTTTTCGCCGTGATCAACGATATCAGCGACCGCCGGCGGGCCGAGGAACAAAACCGCTACCAGGCGGACCTGCTGCAGAACGTCTCCGACGCCATCATCGCCACGGATCAGGACAGCAGGATCCAGGTATGGAACAAGGCCGCGGAACGGATCTACGGCTGGAAAGCGGGAGAAACCGTCGGTCGATCGCTCCATGATATACTCAAGCCGGAATACCCCTACCAGAGCCGGGAAGAGGTCGTGGACCAGCTGGAAAAAGAGGGGTCCTGGTCGGGCGAGATCGTCCACCACCACCGCGATGGCAATGCGCTGTCCTTCCAAAGCAGCATCATGGTCTTGAAGGGCGCCGGCGGCGACCCCAGCGGCATGGTATCGGTCAACCACGACATCAGCGAGCGCAAACAGGCTGAGGGATTGATCCGTGCTTCGTTGAAAGAAAAAGAAGTGCTGCTGCAGGAGATCCACCACCGGGTCAAGAACAACCTGCAGATCATCTCCGGGCTGCTCACCCTGCAGGCCGACCATTCGGCCGGCATGCCCCTCGAGGAAATTTTCCGTGAGAGCCAGGACCGCATCCGCACCATCGCCCTGATCCACGAAAAGCTCTACCGTTCGCACAACCTGGCCGAGATCGCTTTCGACGAATATCTGCGCGCCCTGACCGAGAACCTGTTCAACTCGCATGGCATCGCCGCCGGCAGCATCACCGTCCGCTACGACATGGAGAGGATCCTCTTCACCATCGAAAAAGCCATTCCCCTGGGGCTGATCGTCAACGAGTTGATCACCAACTCGCTGAAGCACGCCTTCCCGGCCGGACGGCGGGGAGAGATCCGCATCGGCCTGCGCGGCCACCAGGACACGAAAACGGTCACCGTAAAAACGGACAGCGGCACCCTGCACGTTGTGCCGACATGGGAGATGATCGTCGCCGACAATGGCATCGGCCTGCCGTCCGGGCAAAACATCGCCAAGCAAAAAACCCTGGGCATGAACCTGGTCTCCATGCTGGCCAACCAGCTGCAGGCCGAGCTCAAGGTCAAGGCCGGCCCCGGGGCCGAATTCCGCCTTGTTTTTCCCGCAACAGTCGATAAATCCAAGGCCAAGGATAACCCGCGGCCGGGAGGAATCTGACCATGGCCAACCCCAGGATACTGATCGTCGAAGACGAAGCCATCATCGCCTCGGTCATCGCCGGGGCGCTGAGGAAGTTCAACTATGAGGTGATCGACGTCCTCAACAACGGGGAAACCGCAGCGACCGTCGCCCTGGAGAAGAATCCCGACCTGGTCCTGATGGACATCCGCCTGCAGGGCGACATGGACGGCATCAGCGCCGCCGAGCGCATCCAGGAAAAAGCAGACATCCCGATCATCTACCTGACGGCGTACGCCGATGAGCCGACATTGGAAAGGGCCAAGCGCACCAAGCCTTACGGCTACATCCCCAAGCCTTTCCAGGAGATCGAGCTGAAGACCACCATCGAGATGGCCCTGTACAAGCACGGGTTCGAGATCCAGCTCAAGGCCAGCGAGGCCAAGTTCCGCTCGTTGTTCGAAAATTCCCAGGACGTGATCTACATCATCGGCCCGGAGGGGCGGCTGCAGGAAATGAACCAGGCCGGGGTGGAGTTTTTCGGCTTTGCGCGCGAGGAGATCATCGGCACCGCGCCGGATCACCTCTATGCCGATCCCCGGGATCGGAAGGCCTTTCTCGCCTGGATCCGGCGCAAAAAGACCGTGAGGGATTACGAGATCCGCCTGCGCAACAAAAAGGGCGAGATGTTGTTCGGGCTGGTCACGGCCAACGCCATGATCGGCAAGGACGGCGAGGTCTGCGGCATCCAGGGCATCATCCGCGACGTCACCGATAAACGCAAGCGCGAAGAGACCCTGCTGCTGCTGCAAACGGCCATCGACTCATCGAGCGAAGCCGTGCTCATCACCGACCGCCAGAACCGGATCGTTTACGGCAACCCGGCCGTGGAGACCGTGACCGGCTTCAGCCCGCTGGAGATCATCGGACGCAACGTGCGTTTTCTCGGCAGCGGCGTGCCGCATGATGAAGCGGATGAGAAGATGTGGGAAACGATCGAGAATGGCGGCTCCTGGGCCGGGGAATTTCTCAACCGCCACAAGGACGGCACGACCTACTTCCAGCGCGCCATCATCTCCCCGGTACGCGACGAAACGGGAAAGGTCAGCCATTTCGTCAGCATCGCCTCGGATATCACCCAGGAGAAAAAGCTCGAGGAGCAAATGATCCAGGCGGCCAAGATGGATTCGCTGGGCCACCTGGCCAGCGGCATCGCCCACGACTTCAACAACTACCTGACCATCATCAACGGCTATTCCGAGATGCTGCTCTACGAGAACGAGAACAACAAGAATTCCGAGCGCCTGGGCGTGATCCTGCAAGCCGGGAAGAACGCTTCCAAGCTGGTGGCCAAGATCCTGGGCTTCAGCCGCCGCCAGGCCGTCGCCCCCACCGTCCTGGAGATCAATGGCGCCATGAACGACTTGGAGCGCATGGTGCGCCGCCTGCTGGGTGAACGGATCGAGCTGCAGCTCCGCCTGGCCCCGGACGCCGGCCAGGTGCTGATCGACCCCACCCAGCTCGAGCAGGTGCTGATCAACCTGGTGCTCAATGCCCGCGATGCCATGCCCGGCAGCGGGCTCCTGACCCTGGCCACCACGCTCCAGTCCGTCGACGAGGTCTTCGCCGCCGAACACCCGGGTCTGGCCCCGGGCAAATACGTGGCCATCGCCGTGCGCGACAGCGGCCAGGGCATGGATCTCAAGGTCCTGGCGCATATTTTCGAGCCGTTCTTCACCACCAAGCCCAAGGGCGAAGGCACGGGGCTGGGATTGGCGTCAGTGTTCGGCATCATCGCCCAGAACCACGGCGGGGTCTGGGCCGAGAGCGAGGCGGGCCGCGGCTCGACGTTTCATGTCCTCCTGCCCTGCATCAGCGGAAAGGCGGCCGCGGAGCCTGAAGCGCGCGCGGTGAAGCGCTTCGAAAACCGCTCGGCGCTGCTGGTCGAGGACGAGCCCGGCATCCGCGAGCTCATGCGCTCCATCCTGGTTTCGCTGGGAATGCAGGTGCACGTGGCCGCCGACGGCGAGCAGGCCCTGAAGATCGCCGGCGAAGTGAAGCACCTCGACCTGCTCTTCTGCGACGTGATTCTGCCCGGCATATCGGGCGTCGCGGTGGCCGACGGCATCCGCAAGCTCCATCCCAAAACGGCGGTGGTTTTTACCTCGGGCCACGGCGAGGGCTTCCTCAAGCAGGCCGGACTGGAGATGCCCCAGGTGCACTTTGTCGAGAAGCCCAGCACCCGGGCCGCCATCGTGGAGAAGATCGGCGAAGTACTGGGTTGATCTAGGAATTCGCCTGGCTGTGGCAGGGGCCGAACGCGGGGTGCGAACACGCCCAGTTCCCCGGCCGCTGCGGCCCGGAAACGAACGTTCCCTTGCAGGCCAGCAGCACGTTCTCCTCTGGACGGGCGCGGAGCAGCACGATCAGTTTCGGCTGCCGCCATGCCCTTTTCGCGCTCTGGGGCCTTTTCATCTCAGGACGCCAGCAATGCCCACGAGCGCAGGCGGGCGCGCAACGCTTCCTTGTCGATGGCCTTGGACAAGGCTTTCTCTGCGGGGCCCCTCTTTTTCAACCAGGCCGGCCAGGGAGTCGTTCATCATGCGGTTGCCCAACGCCTTGCCGGTCTGCATCGCGCTGGATGGCCTCATCGTTCAGCCTGCTTTTCAGCAGGTAACCCTTCTGGCCGCCGCGGAAAATGTGCGGCGGCTCGTCGCGGTTGATCACCAGCTCCTCGCCCCGCGTGCGCACCAGGGCATCGAGGAACTGGCGCGAGGCGTTCATATTCCCTCCACGCGCACGATGAAGCGCTTGTTGATGTGGACGCGGGCGTGGTCAGCGGCGATGAAGGGCGCGAAGCGCCCCGGCTCGTTCAACAGGTCGATGGGGCGCGCGCGCCAGGCGTGGCGCGGATCGACGGTATGCAGCACCAGCTGGTCGCCGTTCTCCAGGACCAGGCTCAGCGGCCGCCCGCCGACCACCTCGGTTACCGGCGCTTCCCGCACCATCACGATCTGGTTGACGTGGACGATGAAGAATTCGCCGCTGACCCTGTCACGCAGGGGCAGGAAGGAATCCATCGAGTCGAGGTATTCGGCAAGGCTCTCCTCGCCCCGGCGCTGCGGCGAATAATAGTTGAGAAAAAAGATGCACGACTGGGGGTGCTGCGGCGCATACAGGAAAGTGACCTGCGCCGGGACCTCGCGCTTGGGAACACGCAATTCGTTGGCCATGCCAAGGTCCAGGTCGATGCCGTGCTCGGGATTCAGCTGCTGCATGAGCTTCATGTTCATCTCCACGGCACCCGGTGCCTTAGCGGGAAGTGACCAGGCAATACGCCTCGGCCTCTTTCCAGTACTTGTCGTACGCCTGGATCTTGGACAGCGTCAGGTCGTTGACCAGGCCCAGCGCCTGGACGCGGAAGCCGTTGAAGGACAACAGCTTGGCCTTGCCATCCTCGCGCCGGTGCCCCTTGAGGAACGGCTCGGGAGAAGCGGCCATCAGCTGCAGGCTCTGCACCACATGCACCATCTCATGGCGGAACACTGATTCGGGCTTGCCGCTGACCACGGTCGGGAATATGCCGTGGGCCCAGCCGCGGACGCCCTCCGCCAGCGGCGTATCGGCCTCAAAAGCCAGCATGCCGCCACGCAGCGAGACGCGATCGGAATTGCCGAAGGCCAGCGCCAGGTTGATGGCGTCGCGCGGGGAGACCGTGAAATTCACCAGCGAACGCGGGTTCTTGGCCAGCGGCGTGGCCAATTCGAGGCGCACCAGCGGCAGGGTAAATCCCAGATACGAGAGCGGCCCCTCGCCGGAGGTGACATTGTCGATCACCGAGGCCGACAAATTGGCCAGCAGAACGCCACTGAAGGTGCGCCCGGCGGCAACCTGCTTCTTGGCCTGGTAGAAGCCATAGCCGGAAACAGCGCCATAAGCGAGCATCTTGGCCACATCCTTGAAGCTATGCACCTGGCCCTGGATCAGGCCGCGCGCCAGCGTCGTCACGCTGCTGCCCAGCACGTTTCCCAGCCCGACCGTTTTTTCACTGACCGCATGCGCCTTGACCGCCGGCACCAGCAAAAAGACCGCCATCAGTATCATGACTACCCACGTTGTTTTCTTCATCGTCAGCCTCCTTTGGTATTTCATGCCAAAGTAGGTGCACGACGCGTTCCAAGTTGATTAAATCTTTAAAATGCTTTATTGAAGGCACTCTTGGAGATATTTCCTCAGTGGGGATCGTCTAGAACTGATAGAGACGAAAGTTGCTAAAAATCATGAAGATCGATCAGGAATAGCCTAATTCAATATGTTTTTCATCAATATGCAACTTTTGTCCCTGATGGACGGATGACGCAGGGAGAGAATGGCTGGATACGATTTTTGGAAAATTCCAGCTTGTATCAGCTTTTTTTCTTTTTCTCCCGCACCAGGCGCTTGTTCAAGGCCTGGCGGGTAATGCCCAGGAGCTGGGCGGCGATGCCCTGGTTGCCTTTCGCTTGCTCCAGGGCGCGATTGACCAGGAACTCCTCGGCCTTCTTAAGGGTCGGCAGGCCCGCCAGAAAGCTGTCGCTGCTGCGTCCCGCCTCATCATCGACGCCGGGAGACGCCGCCCGCGCCACGGAGCCGATCCCGCCGCGGAAGCTTTCCATGGAAAGAACTCCGGCGCGGTGGCGCGAGACGGCATCGTTGACCAGGGTCTGCAACTCGCGGATGTTGCCCGGAAAATCATAAGCCGCCAGCAGGGCCAGCAACTCGGTAGGCGGAGTGGGGGTGCGTTTGCGCAGGGTGCGGGCCGACTCCTGGAGAAAATGCCCCAGGAGCAGCGGGATGTCCTCCTTGCGCTCGCGCAGCGGCGGCACGGTAATGACATGGGTGTTGAGCCGGAAATAAAGGTCATTGCGAAAGGAGCCCTTCTCGACCTGCCGCTTGAGGCTGAAGTTGGTCGAGCAGATGATGCGGGCATTGGTCCTCTTCGCCTGGTCCATGCCCAGCGGGTAGTACTCCTTCTCCTGGATCAGGCGCAGCAGCTTGACCTGCGAGGTGGGGCTCAGGTCGCCGATCTCGTCAAGGAAAAGGGTTCCGTCCTGGGCCTGGGAGATGAGGCCGTCACGGCTGCTCTCAGCCCCGGTGAAAGCACCCTTCTTGTGACCGAAGAGGGTGTCGGAGAACATGTTGTCGTCGAGCCCGGCCACGTTGACGGCGACAAACGGCCGGCTCGGGTCGCCGGCCATGTGGATGGCGCGCGCCACCAGCTCCTTGCCGACGCCGGTTTCCCCGGTGATCAGCGCCGGGAAAGGAGAAACGGCAACGACCTCGACGTACTTGAACAGCGCCAGCATCTTGCGGCTGCCGGTGACCAGGTGGGCAAAGGCGCCGGGCTTGCTCAGGCCGTCGGTCAGCAGGTGGCGGGTCAGGGACGACACCTGGTCCTGCAAGCGGGCGATCTCCAGGGTGCGCTGCAGGCTGGAAACCAGGCGGCTGCGCTCCACCGGCTTCACCATGTAGTCGCTGGCGCCGAGGCGCATGCAATCGACCGCGGTGTCGATGTCGTCCACTCCGGTCACGACCAGGACCGGCACTTCCGGAAACTCCTGCTTCACCTGGGCCAGCAGGTCCCGGCCGTTGAGGAAGGGCATGTTCACGTCGGTCAGCATGGCCAGCACCCGGTTCTCGCGCAGGTACGGCAGAACGCGGCGGCTGTCATCGAGGCTGACGATCGGCTCGATCCCGGCCGAGCGCAGCAAACCGCTGTAGAGAAGCAGCACTTGCGTCTCGTCGTCGACCAGCAGGATGGGCAGGCGGTCATTACGGTTTTCTTCCATGACATCTCCCCGGCCTATGATACGTTTTCGCCATCTTTATGTCAATTTCACCCGGATGTACAGTTTACTATCCAGGGGAAAAAACATATAATTACAAAAATCGTTGCCTGACGGGGCGGAGCCGCAGGCATCCGGCGCGCCCGAGAAGCCGGCCCGGCGAACAAGAGGAGGCCGCATGTTCATTTTCGACCGCATGGATGAAAAATTGGTCAAGGCGGCGTTGGAGACCTTGCCGGCCGAGATCACCGTCATCGACGCCAACGACGAGGTCGTGGCCTGGAACAAGAACGACAAGCGCCTGTTCCATCGCCCGCAGACCAGCATGGGGCTCAACTTCCGCAAATGCCACCCCGCCAGCAGCCTGGGCAAGGTGGAGCAGATCGTGGCCGAGATGAAGGCCGGCACACGCCGGAGCGCCCGCTTCTGGATCCAGGCCAAGGTCAACAACGAGCGGCACCTGGTCGTCATCGAGTTCTTCGCCCTGCGCGGGGAAGGCGGTGAATACCTGGGCTGCATGGAAGTCACCCAGGATATCGAAGCGCTGCGCCACCTCGAGGGCGAGCGACGCCTGCTCGACTGAGGCGAGCCCGGGCCGGGGAAGCTGCATGAAAAAAAACCAGGCCACCCTGCTGCTGGCCCTGTCCGCGCTGGCGTTTACCCACGCCGCGGGACCCAGCCGGGCCGCTGCCGACAATCCCGCCGGCATGTCGCCGGCGGGACTCTGGCAGAAGGCCGTGGCCGTCCACCAGCGTAACCTCGCCTGGTACCCGGAGAAGATCTCCGTCCTATCCGAGGTGCTGAGCCGCCGCGGCGAACCCTCCTCGGTCACACAGCTGTTCTTCTCCCTGCGCCTGGGCGCCGATGGCCGCCTGAGCACCGAGCTGACGCGCTCCCTGAAGAACGGCGAGGACACGACCGCCAGGATGAAGGAGAAGGTGCATATCCGCGACCCGCGCCAGGGCGAGGACGCAAACGACCAGGATTACTACTCCGTCTCCATCTCCGACAGCCCCTTCGACCCCGAGCGCCAGGCCGCGGTGAGCTACAGCGCCAGCGGCGAGAAACGCCTCCTGTTCGGCCGCCGCTGCCAGCGCTACGACTTCACCTACCAGACGGCGATCGTGCGCAACGGCGAGAAGGAAAAGCTGACCTGGAGCGGCATGGCCTGGCTGGAGGAAGGGAGCGGCATCCCGGTCAAATTGGAGTTCTCCCTGGCCCCCCTGCCCCCGCGCATCCGCAGCCTGTGGACCATCTACCTGTACGAGAAAGCGCGCCCCGACAGGTGGCTGCTGACCCGGGTGACCATCTCCGGCCACGGCGGCTTCCTGTTCATCAAGAAGCGCTTCCGTACCACCACCACGCTGAGCGGCTACAAGCGTTCGCCGGCACCGGTGGCGCCGCGCTGACAACCATGGGCATCGACGCCGCGCCGGGCATCGCGCTGAAGGACAGCGAGATCTCGTTCGAGTTCGTGCGCGCCTCCGGCCCCGGCGGCCAGAACGTCAACAAGGTGGCCACGGCGGTCAAGCTGTATTTCGACATCGACCGCTCCCCCTCCCT
>JBGSPO010000093.1:0-6787 GCA_041738575.1 Candidatus Aminicenantia bacterium | reverse complement strand
CTCAGCGCGCGCCGCAAGGAGCGGAAGGTCGTGCGCCGTTTCCTGAAACAACTCGACCTGTCCAAGTCCTATTCCCTGGGCATCGTCTATACCGACAACCCGCAGGCGGCCCTGCTGCTGGAGGACGAGCTGGCCAGGTCGCCGCTGCGCATCTCGTCCATCTACCAGGCGGTGGGCGCGGCCGTCCTAGGCGCCCACGCCGGCCCGGGAACGTTCTGCCTGTTCGCCCTGGCGGACCTCTGAGCCGCCGCCAACCCGATCGGGAGGAAGCATGGAAGAAAGGATCAAGCTGGGCGTCAGTTCCTGCCTGCTGGGGAACAAGGTGCGCTACGACGGCGGCCACAAGTTCGACCCGTTCCTGGTCAACACCCTGGGCCAGTTCGTGGATTACGTGCCGGTCTGCCCCGAGGTGGAGTCAGGGTTCCCGGTGCCGCGCGAGGCCTTCCGCCTGGTCGGCGATCCGGAGAAGCCGCGGCTCATCACCCGCCAGACCGGGATCGACGCCACGCCGCAGATGGAGCGCTGGATCGAAAAAAAGCTGCCGCAACTGGAAAAAGAAAACCTGTGCGGTTTCATCTTCAAGAGCCAGTCGCCCTCCAGCGGCATGGAGCGCGTCAAGGTCTACAACGCCACTGGTATGGCGGAGAAAAAGGGCGTAGGTATTTTTGCCCGGGCGCTGATGAAGCGCCTGCCGCTGCTGCCGGTGGAAGAGGAAGGCCGCCTGCAGGACGTCGATCTGCGGGAGAACTTCATCGTGCGCATCTTCGTCTACCGCCGCTGGCGTGAGCTCCTGGCTGTCCATGCCGCGACCCAAAGGGGCGCGGCAGGAGGCCTGGTCGATTTCCAGCGCCGGCACAAGCTGCTGCTCATGGCCCACAGCCCGGAGATGGCCCGGCAGCTGGGAAAGCGGGTTGCCGCTGCCGGAACGCGCCCGCTGGCGGGGATCCTGCCCGAGTACGAAGCGCTGCTGCTGACCGCCCTGAAGCAGAAGGCCACGGTGCGCAAGAACGTCAACGTGCTGCAGCACATGCTCGGCTATTTCAAGAAGCAGCTCGACGACTTCGAGAAAAGGGAATTGCTGGGCCTGATCGAGAAATACCACCAGAGCCTGGTGCCGCTGATCGTGCCGCTCACCCTGCTGAAGCACTACATCGACAAGTTCCAGGAGCCGTATCTCAAAGGCCAGTATTATCTGGACCCGCATCCGTTGGAGCTCAAGCTGAGGAACCACGCATAGAAGAACCTATCGTGACGCGTAACGCGTGACGCGTAACGCGGAAGAAAAACACAAAACCCATGCACGAAATCCCAAAAAAGTTTTAGTGATAGTGGAGTTGAGGGCATGAATTCTTGATTAGTCATCGGTTTGCGGAATACGATAAACGGTTGACGGGAGGAAAAGAGTTTTACTTTAATTCTTACGCTCAGAACTTTACGCCGAGTTCCCTTCTTTCTCGTCACGCGTCACGCGTTACGCGTCACGATGGATCGGATTTCTCCAAGCACAGCCTTTTACGATCTCCTGGGGAACCAGGGCACGAACTTGGGCGTGCGCTTTTTATATTCCTCCCAGTCGGGGCGGCCCTTGTATTTCTTCTCGAGCAGGGGCACGCCGGAGACGAAGAGCAAAAGGAAAGTTATGAGCGCCGGGCCAATCAAGCCCAGCCAGCCGTGGGGCGCGGAAAGAGCCAGAACGCCAATGCCCCACCACAGGGCGGCTTCGCCGAAATAGTTGGGGTGGCGCGTGAAGCTCCATAAGCCGCCGGTCATGAGCTTGCCGCGGTTGGCCGGGTTCCGGATGAATGCGGCCAGCTGGCGGTCGCCCGTGGTCTCGAACAAAAAGCCGGTCAGCCAGATCCATGCGCCCAGCCCGTCCAAAAGATTCAGGGGCATCTGCTCCTGACCGACGATCAGCAGCACCGGCGTCACGACCAGCAGCATGAGCAGGCCCTGCAGCATGAATATCTGGAAAAAACTCCTGAGGACGAAGTATTTCCCCCAGGCGCGGCGCCAGGCGGCATAGCGGAAATCTTCGTCCCTGCCGCGGTTGCGCTTGTGGATATGCAGCGCCAGGCGTCCTCCCCAGGTCAGGACCAGCGCCAGGGCCAGCCACTGCCTGGCCCGGCCGTGGCCGAAGAACAGGAAGACCACGGCGCTGACCAGGATGAAGCCCACGCCCCAGGCGATGTCGACGACGCCGTTGTTCTTGCGGGCCAGGGCCACGAGGAAGACCGCCGACATATACAGGAAAATGACCAGCGCCGCCAGGGCGATCACGTGAGCCATTATCTCCTCCTTACCGGGGGACCGTCGCTCACGATCCCGGGATGCGCTTCATTTTAACCAGTTGCTCCCTGGCGCGCAAGGCGCTTTTTTCCTTGTCCTTGATCTCCAGCATGATGTCCAGATCGAGATCGCCGGCGGCGCGGATGAAGCGGGAAAAATCCTTCAGGTCGATGCTTTCGGTGTGGCTGCCGGCGCGCTCGCCTTTTTTCTGCGAGCTGTAGTCGACCATGGGCCGGCCGTCGCCCTCCTTCCAGGTGGCCGCCGCCAGGCCCAGGGCCGCGGCCATGTCCTCGCCGCGGTTGTGCAGCTGGTGGTGGAAGGAATCGAAAAGGACCGGGATGCCCGTGCGCCGGCTGATGGCCAGGCAATCGGCGAGGTCGTACAGGCGGTCATCGTTCTCGACGACCAGGCGCCGGCGCGCCGCCTCAGGGAGCTGCTCGAAGCGCCGGCAGAAACGGTCGATGCCGGCCGGCTTGTCGTTGTAGACGCCGCCGGCGTGGATCTGTATGCGGGCGGTGTTGTCCAGCCCCAGCAGGTCGAGGACGCGGGCATGGTAGGCCAGTTCGGCCGCGCTGCGGCGGAAGATATCCTCGCTGGGGGAGTTGATCAGGGTAAACTGGTCGGGGTGCATGGAGATGCGCATGGCGCTGTGCCGGATGAGCATGCCGAGCGCGGCGAAGCGCGCGGCGAACTCCTCGTGCCAGGGGAAGGCGCAGACCGGGTGCGAGGCGAAGGGCACCAGGTCCGACGTGACGCGGAAGAAAAGCAGCCCCTTTTCGCGGTTGTACTCCAGCAGGCGGCCCAGGCACTCCAGGTTCAGGCCCAGGGTCTCGGCGAGGCGTTCGGGAGAATAGGAGGCCAGGCGGAAGGTGCGGCTGGGCGTGCAGCCGATCTGGCGGTTGAGGCAGGGATAGCCGATTTTCATCCTGGGCCGGCTCCTTTGGCCAGCGCCGCCCGGTGCAGGCGGCGGTTGATCGCATTTTCGTCGGCCCTGGCTTCCGGGAAGATCTCCTCCCATGTGGACGCATCCTCCATGCACAGGTAGAGCGGGATATGCCGGGAAACCCGGGAGCGGATCTCGTCCCGGATGAAACGGAACAGCTCCAGGCGCAGCGGCGTGAAATAGCGGTATTTTTTGTCGGCGCCTTCAAGCAGTTCCCCCCAGAACAGCTGGGATCCCTGCCGGCGCAGGATGTGCTTCTTCAGCTCCGGGGGAAAGCGCAGGGCCCCCAGGCTCCACCAGGCGACGCGCCCGGGGCGGACCACGCGGCCCAGGTCGCGGATGAGCCGGCGGTAATGCTCCCGCCAGCCGGGGAACAGCACCAGCGGGTCGAAATGGATGCCGACCCTGTAGCCCTTCTCCTGGACGGCGGCCAGCGCCCGCAGGCGCCGCGACCACGAGGGGGCGCGATGTTCCTCGCGGCGGGCCAGGGCGGCAGGGTTCAGCGACCAGGAGACGACGATGTTGGGCGGCGGTTCCTTGATGCCCAGCAGGGAATGGACGGAGTCCGACTTGGTCTTGAATTCGAAGACCGCCGCGGGGAATTCGCGGAAGAGCCCGACGATGCGGTCGGCGCTGGGGAAGGCGGCTTCATAGGCCAGGGAATCGCTCAGCTCTCCCGTGCCGAGGCGCGCCCGCGGGTGACCGGCGAGGAAGGCCGCGAGCTCGTCCCGCAGGTCGGGCCAGTTCGTGTAAAAAACGGCCTTGTCCTTGTCCTCCAGGTAGGCCTGCAGGATGCAATAGGAGCAGTCGAAGGGGCAGCCGCTCTGTAAGTGGATGTTGAAATAGCCGCAGGACACCGCGCCGGGGGAGCAGGGACAGGGCTTGATGAAGGTGCCTTTTTGGATCATGCTGTTCATCCGCCGCGGCCCCGGGCGGGGGCAAGGTTCATCCCTTCTGGATCCTGGCCACGGTGACCTCGTCCTGGCCGTTGTATTTGCCGTTGAGGTCCTTGTAGGACATGAGCGGCAGGTCGGAGCTTTCGATGAAAATAACCTGGGCGATGCCCTGGCCGGCGTGGAGAACGGCGGGCCGGCTGCCGCAGTTGGCGATGGAGATGGTCAGGAATCCAGTCCATTCGGGCTCGAGCGGCGTGACGTTGACCAGCACCCCGCAGCGGGCGTAGGTCGACTTGCCGAACACCAGCCCCAGGATCTTTTTCGGCATGCGGAAATACTCCAGGCTTCGGCCCAGGATGAAATGGCCGGGGGGAAGAAAAATGGCGTCCTCGCTGAGGGTCTCGAAGTCCGCCTCGGTGACCCGGTGCGGATCCAGGGGCGCGGCCGTGGCCGCCGGACGGCGATAGGTCCGGTCCAGGCGCAGGTCGTAGCCGTAGGGGCCCAGGCCGTAGGAGATGACGCCGGCGCGCACCGAGGCGGCGATGAAGGGCTCCAGCAAGCGGTGTTGTTCCGCCTGTTCCCGGATCCAGCGCGAGGACTTGAGCATCAGACGATCGAGTACTTGGAGACCTTGTTGCTGATCAGGTAATACAGCTTGCTCAAGTACTTGATGTCATTGATCAGGTCCTTGGAGAACTTGAACAGGTACTTGACGTAGTTGGTCTCCTCGCCCAGGCGCAGCTTGTTCTCGAATTCCAGCGTGAAGTCGCGCAGCTCGACCATCAGGTTCTGCAGGTGCAGCAGGTTGTCGATGCTCTCGATGAGGGTGACGGTGGGGGCGCTCCTCAGGTCGCCCTTGGGCAGCAGCTTGATGCGCTCCATGGCCTCGGCGTTGACCTCCTTGGCCAGGTAGTCGATCTCGTCGAGGTAGGGCTTCTTGTAGTCGTTGTAATAGCGCAGCTTGTGGATGGCCCTTTCCTGGATCTTGGTGTTCTGTTCCAGGATGGAATGGAAATATTCATGGAGCCCCAGGTGCTCCTTCTCGAATTTTTTCAGGTCGATGAAGATGCGTCCCAGGTAGATCTTGTCGTTGTAGGCGCTCTGCAGCTCGTCCTGGTAGTGGGAATAGAACTTGACCTCGAAGCGGGCGTGATCGTGGTAGCGCAGGCGGCCGATGAGCACGTCCTGCTCGTTGACCAGGTAATTGGCGTTCTCCTCGACCACGGCGCTGTAGACGAAGAGCGAGTTGACGATGAAGTCCTTCAGGCTGTCCAGGAATTCCTCGTTCTGGGCCAGGAAGCCGGTCAACTCCGGGAAGGGCTCGCCGCGCAGCATGAGGTAGAAAGGCGAGAAGAGCATATGCCCGCCCTTGAGGAACAGCTCGAAGTGGAAGTTTTCCCGGATCCTTTTGAAGAAATTGCTGTGCTGCAGCGCCGGGAAGTTGTCCAGCCGCTTGCCGTTGAATTTTCCCAGAATGTTCAAAGTTTCCACGGTTGCCTCCGCGGGGGGATTATAGGCGAATGCAAGCGAAAAGTAAACATGGCCGGGGATGGCTGACAAGGCGAAAAAATGCCCGGCGGACGCGAATATTTTCCCCGGGCGTTGACTTCGGCGCCGCGATTTTTTATTATATGTCCTGCATGAAAAAAATGCCGTTTTTGGCTTTTCCCGTGCTGTTCGCCCTGCTGACGCTGGGGCTGTACCTGCTGCTCTACCGGCCGGCGGCGGCCTCGCCGGGAATGACCAGCGCCTGCCTGGTGTTCTTCACCGCCCTGTCCTGGTGCGCCCTGATCGTCTTCGGCCGCCGGGAAATGAACCGGCTCAAGGCGGCCTATGCCGCCGCCGCCCTGCTGGCCTCGATCCTGGTCGCCGGCGTCCTCCGTCCTTTCCCCGTCCAGCCCCTGCAACATTTCCTGATGATCGTCCTGCAGGTGCTGGGGGGGGCCGGCATCGTCCTCTACCTGCATATCCTCAGGAACAAGGGAGAATAAAACCATGAGCGACAATCCACCCGCCGGCATGGCGGCAGCCGTCAGGAATACCCTGCGCGAGCTCGGACAGACCTTTGCCGCCTTCCTGAAGGCGCCGCGGGCGCTGTGGGGGGTCAACATCCCCTACGTGTTCGAAGGGCTCGTCTATTTCGGCCTCCTGACCGTCCTGGGCAAATACTGCTCGGAAAACATCCTGCTGAGCGATGTGCAATCGGGCTGGGTCCTGGGCGGTGTCACCGGAGGCATCACGTTCGCCATGCTCCTCTTCGGCGGGGTCTCCGATAAATTCGGTGTGCGCCTCTCCCTGGTCCTGTCCCTGGGAGTGATGATGCTGGGCTATGTCCTGATCGCCCTCTCCGGGATGCTGGCCCTGGGCAACGGCATGGGTTCTCCCATGTTCTTCGTCATGGTCGGCGGCCTGCTGCTGATCGTTGTCGCCTATGGGTTGTACATGCCGGCGGCCTATGCCGGCGTCAAGCGCTACACCAACCCGCAGACGGCCGCCATTGGCTACGCGGTGATCTACGGGCTGATGAACCTGGGAGCGTTCCTTTCGGGTTTCATCTCTTCGGGCACCCGGCGCGCCTTCGAGTCCGATTTCCCGCCCAACGGCCTGGCCGCGGTGTACTGGGCCTATGCCGCCATCATGCTCTTCAGCACGGTGCTGACCC
>JBGSPO010000084.1:0-23447 GCA_041738575.1 Candidatus Aminicenantia bacterium | reverse complement strand
CCGGGCGCACCCTGGGCATCATCGGCGAGAACGGCTCGGGCAAGAGCACGCTGCTGAAGATCCTGGCCGGCATCAGCAAGCCCACGGCCGGCGAGGTGGTCACCCAGGGCCGCATCTCGGCGCTGATCGAGCTCGGCGCCGGCTTCCACCCCGAGATCTCGGGTCGCGAGAACATCTTCATCAACGGCGTCATCCTGGGGCTCAGCCGCAAGGAGATCCAGGCGAAGTACGACGAGATCGTCTGTTTTGCCGAGCTCGAGGAGTTCATCGACAACCCGGTCAAGAGCTATTCCTCGGGCATGTTCATGCGCCTGGGCTTCTCCATCGCCATCAACGTCAACCCCGATATCCTGCTCATCGACGAGGTGCTCGCCGTCGGTGATGCCTCGTTCGTGCCCAAGTGCCTGGACAAGATCAACGAGTTCCGCCGCCACGGCAAGACCATCATTTTCGTCTCCCACGACCTCTCGACCATCGAGCGCATCTGCGACGAGGTCATCTGGATCAAGAAGGGCCTGGTGGAGATGCGCGGCTATCCCAAGCGCGTGGTCGACGCCTACCTGGAGTACGTGGGCAAGAAGGACGAAGTGAAGACCCTGGCCCGGCACGGCGAGGAGGAGAAGGAGGCGGCCCGGGAGCGCGAAAAGCGCTGGGGCAGCCGCGAGATCGAGATCAGCAATGTCAGGATGTTCGACGGCAACGACAAGGAAAAGTATATTTTCCATTCCGATGAACCGCTGGCCATCCAGTTCGACGTGGACGCCCACGCCGCCGAGAACGACTTTGTCTTCGGCATCGGCGTCTACAACGGCGAAGGCATCCACTGCTATGGTTCCAATACCCTGCTGGATAATTACGCCGCCCGGCAGATCCAGGGCAAAGGCCGGGTGCGGCTTACGGTGCCGGCATTGGGTCTGGTCAACGGCACCTATTTCCTGGACATCGCCGTGCACAAGCGCGACGGCTATCCCTTCGATTACCACCACTTTCAATATACTTTCCGCGTCACTTCCAGCCACCGCGACGTGGGCATCGCCCGCATTTCCCATGACTGGGAATTTTCCGACAATATCGTTTTCAGCAAGAATGAAAATTCATGAAAACGGCGCCGCCTTGCGGCGCACGCTCACCGGCCGCCACCACGAAAAAATCGTTTTCACCAACGGCGTTTTCGACCTGCTCCATCCCGGACACATCCAGCTGCTGCAATTCGCCCGCAGCCAGGGCGACCTGCTGGTCGTCGGCGTCAACGATGACGCTTCGGTACGGCGGCTGAAAGGGGACAAGCGGCCAATCTTCCCCCTGGCCGAGAGGTTGGAGGTCCTGGCGGCGCTGGCCTGCGTCGACTATGTCGTGCCATTCGGCGAGGACACGCCGCTCGAGCTGATCCGCGCCCTCGGCCCCATAGACGTTTTGGTCAAGGGCGGCGACTATGCCCCGAACGAAGTCGTGGGCCGCGCCGAGGTGGAAGCGGCGGGCGGCAGGTTGTGCCTGTTCAAGCTGTCCGGGAATTATTCCACTTCGGCCATGATCGAAAAGATCGTCAGGAATTTTTAGATTCCAGGATTCGGCCGGTCTCTTTTTTTCAGAACTTTCACCCCGGCGTAGAGCGCGATGAGGACGATTGCCGTTGCGGCGAACGCCAGTGGACGGCGCAGGCCTCCGGAAAAATATCTTTCTTTCCAGGCCATGACCAGCAGGGCCCCGAACAGCAGGTTGAAGCAGGAATCATTTTCCTTGAAAAGCACTTTTTTTAAATCAAAGGGACGGCCGGGCGCTGCCAGGCGGTCGAAACGCGGCAGCCAGCGGCGGATGCGGCGGCAGTATTCTTCGTAACCCAGGCCGTGCAAGCCGATCAGAAAGGATTCCTCGGCCAGGACGATGAAGTGGTATTGCAGGAATAGAAAAACGACGAACAGCACCAGGGCAAAAGGATTGGCGAAAACCGTCAGCAGCCCGGCAAAGATCAGCATGTTGCCCCAGTAGAGGGGATTGCGCACCAGCGAGTACAGCCCGCTCGTGTTCAGACTGTCGGCCTTGAGAAAGCTCTCGCGCCCCGACGTGCCGCTGCCGGCGAAGCCGACGCTGGCAAACCGGATGCCCTCGCCGAGGAGGGCCAGCGCCAGGCCCACCCAGCTCCAGGCGGGTGCCGGCGACTGGGGGCGGAAAAAAACAATGGTCAGAACGATCAGGGGCAGGGGGGTGAAGGTGCGGAAGCGGAACAGGAATTTTCCCAACTGCAACGGCCATGTTTGCATAGGGCCAATTTACCGTGAATGGCCGGAGGTGTCAATAGCGAAAACCGTGACGCGTAACGCGTAACGCGAAAGAAAAAGACGAGGTTCGATGTTCGAAGCTACGCATCGTGTCCCCTTGGGGGATTCGACGTTCGAGGTTGAAGAGGCAGGAACAGATGGCAAGGGGTTCGAGCTATGGTCGTTACTTAAAATAAATTTAATGCTATTCCTTAACCATTTCTTTGAGATATTCTTATTCTGGGAATATTTAATCAATGAATGAAGGGGTGCAAGATGAAAAAAGCGATTATATTGATCTTTTTGGCCGTTATAATGGCGGCGGGCAGCCTGGCCTGGTGCCAGACCACCGCCATGGAGGGCTGCAGCTCCGCGGTCCAGGACAGGGAACGGCAGCTGCTCCAGGAGCTGACCAGCGAGCAGCTGCAGCGGATCCGGCAGAACACGGCGCTTTTCGAGCAGATGCCCGATCCTGGCGCCGATCCCCAGGGCGCCCTGCAGGGATTGCTGTCCGCGCCCGGCATCAGCGGCATTCCCCGGGACGAGGCCGCTTTCGCGATACTGGCCATGGCCGGACGCCACCTGGACCAGGACCTCAGGGAAGTGACCGGCGGGATCAATGCCATGAACGTTTCCCGGCTGCTGCTGCTGGAAGCCATCGGCAAGCTGGAATCGCCCATTGCGGCCGCCGCCGCTGAGCGGCAGGGACGGCAAACGGGTGCCGGAGAAACGGCTCGGGCGACGGCTGGCCCGGGTGTCCCCACAGGCACCGTCGCCGTGACGGGTCCGGCTTCCGGATCGGCGCAAACGGTTTTTTACAAGATCGAATACTGGCGGCCGGCGCCATTGGCCCTGAAAGATCCCCGCGGCATGTCCCGGCAGGAGAGAATGGCCGAAGCGGCGCTGTTGAAAATCAGGCTCGGGGAGTTCGATCTCGCGCTGGCGGCAATGACCGAGCGGGTCGAGCGCGCCAGGCTCCGGCGCCTGCAGCTGATCCAGTCGCTGGAAGGGATGGCGCGGAAGACCCCCAGCAAGCTGGAAAAAGAGTAAGTTCGAAGTTTTGAAGGCCGGCGAACTTTCGTGACGTGTGACGCGATAAGACAGGGTGCTTTTCATTAACATCGAACCTCAGTGATTTTTCTTAACTCTTCAAAATCGAACGTCGAAGCTTGAACCTCCTCTTTTTCTTTCGCGTCACGCGTTACGCGTCACGTAAGTTCGCTGATCTCAATAACCTCGAACCTCGAACTTCGAACCTCGATCGTTCAAATAGATTTAAGCTCTTATTGACACTCGCTGCCACTGATGGTACAAGGGGAAAAATGCAGCAGTATAGGCGCGCCGAATGGAACAGATAGCGCTGATCATCTTCCTGGTCACCTACGCCGGGGTGGCGGTCGGCGGCATCCCCGGGCTGGCCCTGGACCGCACCGGCATCGCCCTGCTCGGCGCCATTGCCATGGTGGTGGCCAAGGTACTCGGCACCCGCCAGGCTTTTGAAAGCATCGACACCTCGACCATCCTGCTTCTTTACGCCCTGATGGTCATATCGGCGCAATTCAAGCTCAGCGGCTTCTACACGCGGGTGGCCCTCCGCCTGACCAGGCTGCTGGCCAGGCCGCGCCTGTTCCTGGCGGCGGTGATGGGGGCGGCGGCCTTGCTGTCGGCCTTCCTTACCAACGATATCGTCTGCCTGGCCTTCACCCCGATCCTCTGCGCCGCCATCCTCGAAGCCCGGCTGAACCCCGTGCCCTACCTGATTGGCCTGGCCATGGCCAGCAATATTGGCTCGGCGGCGACCATCATCGGCAACCCGCAGAACATGCTGCTGGCGCAGGTGGGCAAGCTCGATTTCCTGGCTTTCACCCGCGCCTGCCTTCCGCCGGTGCTGGTTTCGCTGGCCGGCGCCTATGCCATTCTGTTCTGGCTCTACCGCCGGCACCTGCCGCTTCGCGTCGATGCCGGCAATTCCCCGGACCGGGCCTATCCGGCTTTCAGCCGCCACCAGACGGCCAAAGGCCTGGCTGTCGTGCTGGTCCTGGTAGCCCTGTTCCTGACGCGGTTGCCGCGCGAGCTTTCAGCCATCGCCCTGGCCGGCTTCCTCCTCTGCAGCCGGCGCATGAAGACCCGTTCCCTGCTTGGGCTGGTCGACTGGCACCTGATCACCCTGTTTTGCTCGCTTTTCATCGTCATGGCCGGGTTCGCGGCGGTGAAGCTGCCGCAGCACCTGATGGCGGGCCTGGCCATGCAGGGGATAGCGCTGGACCGCGTATGGCACCTGACCGGCCTGGCGGCCCTGCTGAGCAACCTGGTGAGCAACGTGCCGGCAGTGATGCTGCTGGTCAAGTTCTTGGCCCCGCTCCAGCCGCTGCAGTGGGTCGTGACGGCATTGGCCAGCACGTTCGCCGGCAACCTGATCACCATCGGCAGCATCGCCAACCTGATCGTCATCGAGAGCGCCCGCGAATACGGCGTAGCCATCCGCTTTGGCGAGCATGCCCGGGCAGGAGTGCCTATCACCATATTTTCCTTATTGACCATAGTTGTTTGGCTGGGGTGAACTTGGCATAGGGCGTAAGGCGCAAGGCGGAAGGGAAGAAAAATCCAAGTTCGGAAAAAAGCAAGTAGTTGGTAGAAAGTAGAGAGTAGTTAGTAGAAAAAACAGATCAGGATAAGCTGTTTTTATGATAGATTGAGAAATTTTCTTGCTACTAACTACTAACTACTGACTACTGGCTACTTTTAACTTGATAAAATAGCACTCATATTTTTTTGATAAATAAAATATTAATCGTTGACAAGCGAGAAAATTTATTTTATACTATTTTTACAGAAATAAATTCATTTTAGGAGGTAATAACATGAATTTACAACCTTTGGATGACCGAGTTCTTGTTGAACCTATCGAGGAAGAGGAAAAAGTCGGCTCTCTTGTCATTCCTGACACAGCCAAGGAAAAGCCCATGATGGGGATTGTCAAGGCGATCGGCTATGACTTCGAGCTTAAACAGGGAAAAGCGCTCAAGGACCTGATGAAGGTGGGCGACAAGGTGCTGTTCGGAAAGTATGCCGGCCAGGAAATTAAACTTGGCGGCAAGAAGCACCTGATCATCAAGCGGGAAGAGCTGCTGGCCGTTGTCAAGTAAGGCCACATTCTAATAAGGAGAAAAAATAATGGCTAAACAAATCATATTGGGTGAAGAAGCCAGAAGGGCACTTCTGAAAGGGGTCAACCAACTGGCCGATACCGTGAAGGCGACGCTGGGCCCGCGCGGGCGCAACATCGTCCTGGACAAGAAGTTCGGGTCTCCGACCATCACCAAGGACGGCGTGACCGTGGCCAAGGAGATCGACCTGCCGGATCCGCTGGAGAACATGGGCGCGCAGATGGTCAAGGAAGTGGCTTCCAAGACCTCGGACATCGCCGGGGACGGCACCACGACCGCCACGGTCCTGGCCCAGAGCATTTATACCGAAGGGCTGAAGATGGTCGCCGCCGGCGCCAACCCGACCCTGATCAAGAAAGGGATAGACCTCGGCGTGGAGCACGTGGTCGCTGACCTCAAGAAGATGAGCCAGAAGGTCTCGGGCAAGATGATCGCCCAGGTCGGCTCCATCTCGGCCAACAACGAGCTCTCCATCGGCGAGATCATCGCTGAGGCCATGGACAAGGTGGGCAAGGACGGCGTCATCACGGTCGAAGAGGCCAAGTCGCTGGACACCACCATGGACATGGTCGAGGGCATGCAGTTCGACCGCGGCTACATCTCGGCTTATTTCGTCACCGATTCCGACAAGATGGTCTGCGAGCTGGAAAATCCCCTTATCCTGCTCAACGAAAAGAAGATCTCCAACCTGCGCGAGATGCTGCCCCTGCTGGAGCAGATCGCCAAGTCGGGCCGGCCGCTGGTGATCGTGGCCGAGGACATCGAGGGCGAGGCGCTGGCCACCCTGGTGTACAACAAGATCCGCGGACTGCTGAACGTGGTGGCCGTCAAGGCGCCGGGATTCGGCGACCGCCGCAAGGCCATGCTGGAGGATATCGCCATCCTGACCGGCGGCAAGGTGATCTCCGAGGAGATCGGGGTCAAGCTGGAGACCGTGGGCCTGGACTGGCTGGGCTCGGCCAAGAAAGTGACGGTGGACAAGGACAACACGACCATCGTCGAGGGCGGCGGCAAGGATGACGACATCAAGGGCCGCATCAACCAGATCAAGCGCCAGATCGAGGACACCACTTCGGACTACGACCGCGAGAAGCTGCAGGAGCGGCTGGCGAAGCTCTCCGGCGGCGTGGCCGTGATCAAGGTCGGCGCGGCCACCGAGACCGAGATGAAGGAGAAGAAGGCCCGGGTCGAGGATGCCATGCACGCCACCAAGGCTGCGGTCGAGGAAGGCATCGTCCCCGGCGGCGGCGTGGCCCTGCTCAAGGCCGCCCAGAACCTGAAGAAGCTGAAGCCGGGCGGCGACATGCAGTTCGGCATCGACATCCTGACCAAGTCGCTGGAGATGCCCCTGAAGCAGATCGTCAACAATGCCGGCTTCGAGGGCTCGATCATCGTCGAGAAGGTGCGCAGCGGCCGCAACAAGAACTACGGCTTTGACGCCCTGAACGAGAAATACACCGACATGATCGCGGCGGGGATCATCGACCCGACCAAGGTCGTGCGCACCGCCCTGCAGAATGCCGCCTCCGTGGCCGGTCTTTTGCTGACCACCCAGGGGCTGGTCTGCGAGATCAAGGAAGAGAAGGAAAACGTGCCGGCCATGCCTCCGGGCGGCGGCATGTATTGATCGGATAACGTAACCTGGAAAAGGGGTCCCGTCCGCGGGGCCCCTTTTTTTTTTACCCGGGTTGCCAGGGGCGCGTTTTTATATTACCCTTGAATGAGCCTTCATGATAAAGACAACGAAGATATCTTCCGTGGCCCTGGTCCTGGCTTGGCTTCTCGGCCCGGCCGCCCGGCTCACTGCTGAAACGCTGACCTATCGCGAGATCGAGGGAGCAGCCGTCACGACCCATGTCCTTTCCCTGCGTCCCGAAGGGCCCGGCTTCAGGGTCGAGCTGGCCACGACGCGGCCAGGCGGCACGGTGCGGCAGACCTTCAGGACCGCCGCCGACCTCACCACCCTGGAGTGGACGTTCAGCGATCCGGCGCGGCGGATGGAGCTGGCCGCTGCGGTTCAGGGGGACAACATCGTTCTCACCGGTTCTTTCCAGGGGAAAAATGTCGCCAAGAAATTCGCGACGGCCGGGGCCCCGTGGAACCAGCTGTTCCAGGTCGGACTGGGCCCGTTCGCCCTCTCCGCCGGGGAGAGTTTTCAGTTCCGCTCCATCGGCACCCAGGGCCCGGGAGAGCTGAAGATCGGCAAGATGACCGTGACGCGCAAGGCCGATGAAGCGATCGATCTCGCGGGAACGGATGTCGTTGCCGTGCACCTGCGCATCTCGCTGAGCGGGCTGCTTTCGGTTTTCTGGCACGGTGATTACTGGTACCGCAAGAACGACGGACGCTTTTTGCGCTACCGCGGCAAGAACCGCTCGGGCGGGCCGGTCGCGGTCTCCGAGCTGGTCAAGGAGGAACCCAATGGCACGCGCTAGGAAAGGCGGAGCGCTTGGATTGTTATTCCTGCTTGCCTTGCTACCGCTCCATGTCCGCATCCAGGGGACCGATTCGCAGCCGGCCGCGACTCCGCCCGAATTCGAGGTCGTCACCACGGTGCCGGTGGAGACGGACATATCCCGCGCTGGCACCCGCTCTGCCGCCGCGGTCTGGCCGGAGATGATCAACGGCGCCCGGCGTTCGCTCGACATCGCCGAGTTCTACCTGGCGAGCGAGAAAGGGGAGGCGCTGGAGCCGGTGATCGAAGCGGTCCTGGCCGCCGGCCGGCGCGGGGTGAGCGTGCGCATCCTGAGCGATGCCGGCATGGCCAAGATCTATCCGGAAGTCCTGGCGTCATTCAAGGGAAAGCCCGGGATCGACACACGTTTTTTTGATTGGAAAAAAATACACGGCGGCATCCTGCATGCCAAGTACTTCGTCGTGGACAACCGCGAGGCATTCATCGGCAGCCAGAACTTCGATTGGCGCTCCTTGTCGCAGATCCATGAGACGGGCCTGCGCATCCGTTCGCCGCTCTTCGCCGCCGCGCTGACCCGGATATTCGAATTGGATTGGGCCTTCAACGGAGGGGACATCTGGGCCTATGGGCACAAGTCGGCCCTGTCTCCCTTGCGCTTTCCCGACGACGCCCGCTTGCTGGCCAGCCCGAATGGCTTCAATCCCTACGGGGTGTGGAGCGCTCTCGGGCCGCTGGTGGGGCTGCTGGACAAGGCCCGGCGCAAGGTCACCGTGCAGCTCCTTTCCTACAGCGTGGCAACGCCGAAGGGCCGGTTCCTGCTCATTGATGAGGCGCTGCGCCGCGCCGCCGGCCGCGGCGTGAAGGTGTCGCTCCTGGTCTCCGACTGGAACCTGAAACCCTCCCAGATCACGGGACTGAAGGAGCTGGCACGGGTGCCGAACATCGAGGTCCGCTTCGCCGTCATCCCGCCGGCGCGGCGCGGCTTCATCCCCTTTGCCCGCGTGATCCACTCCAAGGTCATGCGCGTCGACGACGATGACTGCTGGGTGGGGACGAGCAACTGGGGCTACGAGTATTTTTACGAGTCGCGCAACGTCGAGGTCATACTGCAGCGCCCGGACATCGCCCGCGTCCTGGATGAGATATTCCTATCGCTGTGGAACGGCCCCTATGTCCACAAGCTGGATCCGGAGAAGGAGTACCAGGCTCCCAGGATAAACTAAAAAGGTAAAAGGAAAAAGGAAAAAGGTAAAAGGTAAAAGTGAAGAAGAAGGCATTCTACCAGAATGTTTCTTTCTATGACAACAGGGGATACACGTGATGATTGGCTGAAGGGATTTGTTTCTTCTCTTACTTTTTCCTTTTACCTTTCGAGTCCCCCTTCTGTTCTCCTGTTGACGCCCCGTCCCATATCCGATAAAATAGGGTTTCGCCCAACAGGAGGATCGCAATCATGGCACGCATAGAACCGTTCCAGGGGCTCAGGCCGCGCCGGGACCTGGCTGAAAAGATCGCCGCCCCGCCCTACGATGTCCTCAGTTCCGATGAGGCGCGCGAACTGGCCAAGGGCAATGCCTATTCTTTCCTGCATGTCGGCAAGCCCGAGATCGACCTGCCGGCCGGCACCGACCTCTATGCCGATGAAGTGTACGCCAAGGCCAAGGAGAACTTCACCCGCTTCATTCGCGAAAAAGCCCTGCAGCAGGACGCAAAGAAGTGTTTCTATGTCTACAAGCAGATCTGGGGCGAGCACGTGCAGGTCGGGCTGGTGGCCGGGGCTTCCTGCCAGGATTACCAGGACGATGTGATCAAGAAGCACGAGCTGACCCGCGAGGACAAGGAGCGCGACCGCCAGCGCCACATCGAGACCCTGAACGCCCAGACCGGGCCGGTCTTCCTGACCTACAAGCGCACCCGGGCGATCGACAGGCTGATCGAGAAGGCGATGGCCGGGGAAGCGGAGAACGACATCTCCACCTACGACGGCGTGCGCCACATCTTTTATGTCGTCGACGACGAGAAGCTGATCTCAGGCCTCCAGGAGGAGTTCCGCAAGCTGGCCGTGCTTTATGTCGCCGACGGCCATCACCGTTCCGCCGCCGCCACCAAGATCAAGGCCAAGCGCCAGCAGCAGAACCCGGCCCACAGCGGCGACGAGGAATACAACTTTTTCCTGGCCGTCATTTTCCCCGACAACCAGATGAAAATCCTGCCCTACAACCGGCTGGTCAAGGACCTGAACGGCATGTGCAAGGCCGAGTTCTTCGCCAAGCTCGCCGAACGCTTCGCCTACGAGGAGGCGGATGAAAAGGTGCCGTCGCGGCCGCAGGAGTTCTGCCTATACATCGCGGGCAAGTGGTACCGCCTGCGCGCCAAGCCCGGCAGCTTCGACGCCGCCGACGCCATCGCCTCGCTGGATGTCTCCATCCTGCAGAACAACCTCCTCGACCCGGTGTTGGGCATCCGCAACCCGCGCACCGACAAGCGCATCGACTTCGTCGGCGGCATCCGCGGCACGGCCGAACTGGAAAACAAGGTCGACAGCGGCAAATTCGCCGTCGCCTTCTCGCTGCGCCCCACCACCATCGAGCAGCTTTTCGCCGTGGCCGATGCCGGCAAGATCATGCCTCCCAAGTCGACCTGGTTCGAGCCCAAGCTCAAGGACGGCCTGGTCTCGCACCTGATCGGCTGAAGCCGGCGGGAAAACATGAGCCGACGACCCAGGGGAGCAGGCAAGAACTGCTTCTCCCAGATCGGCGCCGACCCGCTGTTCGCCGAGCTGGAAGCCCTGCTCGCCGGCAACGGCTTCCGCCTGAAAAAGACCTCGGCTGCCGGGGCCGGCGCCACCATCTCCATATTCAGCCCCGGCGGCGCCTGAAGGCAGGCGCCGGCAAAACCGCGCCGGCCGCCGGGGAGAGCCATTTCGGGAATTGTGTTACAATAGATGGGGGAAAAGGAGGCGGCATGTCGGTCCTGGATGGAAAAGTGGTCTCCGAAAAGATCCAGCAGGAGGTCGTGCTGGAGATCGAGCGCCTGAAGAGCGAGCGTGGCGTCGTCCCGGGCCTGACTGTGATCATGGCCGGCGAAGACCCCGCTTCGCGCTCCTACGTGCAGTCGAAAAGCAGGCTGGCTGAAAAGATCGGCATCCGCTCAGAGCAGGTCATGCTCCCGGCCAAGGTGACCGCCGAGGAGATCGCCGAGATCATCGCGGCCAGGAACGCCGACCCCCTGACCCACGCCATCCTGGTGCAGATGCCGCTGCCCGGGCACATCGATGCCTGGGGCATCCTGGACCGCATTTCCCCGGACAAGGACGTCGACGCCTTCCACCCGCTCAACCAGGGTCTGATCCTGCAGAACCGCGGTTGCATTTTCCCCTGCACCCCCCTGGGGGTCATGAAGCTCCTCGACCATTACGCCATCGACCCGGCCGGGATGGACGCCGTGGTGGTGGGGCGGAGCTTCCTGGTCGGCAAGCCCATGGCGGCCATGCTGTCCAACCGCAACGCCACCGTGACCCTGTGCCACTCGCGTACCGTCAACCTGGCCGCCATCCTGCGCGACGCCGGCCTGGTCGTCGCCGCCGTGGGCAAGCCCGGGTTCATCAGCGCCGAGATGGTCCGGCCGGGCGCCGTTTTGATCGACGTCGGCATCAACCACATCAGCCGCGAAGAGGATTTTGACAAGTTCTGCCCACGCTCGCAATACGAGGGGTTCAAGAAAAAGGGTTATGCCATCACCGGCGATATCCATTACCAGGCCTTCGCCAGGGCCGCCCACTATACCCCGGTGCCGGGCGGCGTCGGGCCGCTGACCGTGACCATGCTGATGCATAACACCGTGGAACTCTGCAAAAGAGCGATCTCCGTGACGCGTAACGCGTGACGCGTAACGAGAAAAGACACGGATGAAGAAAATTATGCGAGCGGGCAAACAAATTCCAAATCACAAATTCCAAATTCCAAATAAATCCCAAGTTCCAAATCTCAATGACCCAAACGAAGACCGTGCCAAGTTGTCTTCTCTTTGTTTGGGTCATTCGCTCATTGGAACGTGGTGCTTGTTTGGTGCTTGGTGCTTGGGATTTGGATTTTCAATCATCCGCGTCACGCGTCACGCGTCACTCGTTACGGATCATGTCTGAGACAGTCCTCATCACCGGCGCCTCGGGCCTGCTGGGCCGGGCCCTGGTCGCCCGCTTCACCGCGGCCGGATTTCATGTGTTGGCCCACTGTCACCGGCACCCGGGAAAGGATGACGATCTCGTGCAGTGGCTGGCCGGAGATTTTTCCACTCTGGAGAGCATTGCGGGTTTTTTGTGGAAGAACGAGGCCCTGCTCAAGACCTGCCGTTACCTGATCAACAATTACGGCCCCATCACCGTGCGTTCCACCATTGCGGTGCAGGGAAAGGACCTGCTGGCCGATTTTCAGCAGCAGGTGGTGCCGGCTGTGGATATCACTCATTTTTTGGTCACCCGCGCTCCCCTGCAAATGGTGCTGACCATCGGCTTTGAATACACCGGCGAGATCCGCTCCTATCAGAAGATCCTGGGCTACGCCATGGCCAAGAACGCCCTGCTGCTGCTCAACCGCGCCTGGGCCGCCGCTTATCCCCACGTGTGCTTCAACCTGTTTTCCCCGCCCAGCCTGGAAAGGGCCGAAGTCCTGCCCCAGGGGGCGCAGACCGTGGCCCCGGAACTCGTGGCGGAACGGATTTTCCGCATCCTGAGCCGGCGCCGCTCCGGGTTTCACTTTCGCTACACCAACCCGCCGCCCGAGGCGAAACAATAGGCAGCAACCGAAATGGACAAGATCAGGAAACGTTCCCGCTACGAGCGGATCCGGGACCAGCTGGCCGGGCTCTTCGCCAAGCCCGGAGATGATCAGACGCGCATGGCAACGACCGCCGCCCTGCTGCATCACAAGTTCGAGCATTATTTCTGGTGCGGCTTCTACCGCCTGGTTGATGGCGACCTGCGGGTCGGGCCTTACCAGGGGCCGCTGGCCTGCCAAATCCTGGCCCGGGGCAGGGGGGTGTGCTGGGAGGCGGTCCGGAGCGGCGCGACGGTGATCGTCCCCGACGTGCGCCTGTTCCCCGGCCACATCGCCTGCGACGCGCGCTCGCTGTCGGAGATCGTCGTGCCGCTGCGGGACAAGAGCGGGGCGATCGTCGCCGTGCTCGACGTGGACAGCGACAAGCCGGCGCAGTTCGACGAGGAGGACCGGCAGGGGCTGGAAGCGATCGTCGCGTTGCTGAAATAAGTTCAGATTTAGGAGGCAGACGCCGGACACCGGAATAATACTGCGTTCGCACGATCAGTGTGGCAGTAGCGAAACCTCGAAACCACAGGGCCACGGGGAAGCGTTTTTTATTTCTACTTATTCATATCGCACGTCTAAGTCTTACGACTTTCTCGTACAACTTTCGTTGTAGGGAAAATTCATGAAAAATACAACTAAAAATCATCATTTCGTTGTATTGCATTCAATTAATTGAAGTCCGAATATCGTGGCGATGAATGACCCCTTGGCGTTTACTTTCACAAGCTTATGGAAAAAATCATTCCATAAAGAGGAGGACGTTTAGAGATGAAAAAGAAGTGGGTTTTCGGTGGCTTGGTGCTGGTCGTTCTGCTGTTCTTCGTGTTCCTGCCCGCGATCCAGGATGGGACCGAGGTCCAGCAGTACAATCAGGAAACGCGGCGGCAGAAGTTCCGCAACGATATCGCCCAGATGCGAGCCGAGATCCGCGCCAACGGCTGGGACTTCGAGGTCGATGTCAACGAGTCGATGCAGTACAGCATCGAGCAGTTGTGCACCTTCAAGCCCGAATTGAAGCCGCAGGACTTCGATTTCGAGGCCGAGTGCGATGACGGGGCCACCACGGCCGCGACATTGCCCTCCTATTACATGGGAATCTATACGCCGATCAAGAACCAGGGGAGTTGCGGCTCCTGCTGGGCTTTTGGCACGCTTGGCGCCACGGAAGCGGCCTACAAGAAAAAGTATGGCACGACCCTCGACCTTTCCGAGCAGTACCTGGTCTCCTGTAACAGCTACGGCTACGGCTGCGACGGCGGCTGGTTCGCTTTCGGCATGGTGAAGAGCCCCGGCGCCATCATTGAGAGCTGCTTCCCCTACAAGGCCGTGGATGCCCCGTGCACCTATTGCAGCAACCCGACGCGCTACAAAATCTATTCCTATGGCAGTGTCAGCAACACGGTAAGCAAGATCAAGAGCGCTATTTACACCTACGGTTCCGTTGCTGCCGCAGTCTACGTCAACAGCTATTTCCAGGCCTACAAGAGCGGCACCTTCACCGGTTGCGGCTCGGGCTCGGTGAACCACGCCATCATCCTCTGTGGCTGGGACGATGCCCGTGGCGCCTGGAGGCTGAAGAACTCATGGGGCACCAGCTGGGGCGAGAGCGGCTTCATGTGGATCAAGTACGGCTGCAGCAGCGTGGGCTACGGCGCCACGCGCTGCTCTTTCTAGCAAGGGAGAAGGGAGGTCGCGGGACCTGACTTAGTTTTTAAAAGAAAAACCCCGTCCGCCTGGACGGGGTTTTTTTTAAAAAGATCAAGAAAGGCAAAAGGCAAAAGTAAAAAGGCAAAAGGGAAGAGGAAGAAATTTATGCGAAATAGTAATTCACATCCGATTTTTGGATATTCTTCACTTTTTACTTTTGCCTTTTTCCTTTTGCCTTACGACGTTGCCATGTTCTCGGACCAGTTCACGGTCGAGTAAAAACTTTTCAACTCTTGTTTCTATGACGTCCACCCCGATGCCCGGCCCCTGGGGCATGGCGATGAATCCCTCCTTGTCCAGCACCACCGGCGGCGCGACGATGTCTTCCTTGAAATAGCGCCGGGTCTCCGAGGTGTCGCCTGGCAGGGTGAAGCCGGGCGCTGCCTGCAGCTGGATATTCAGGGCGCGGCCGATGCCGGTCTCGTCCATGCCTCCCGACCAGGCCGGGATGCCGTTGGCGGCGCAGAGCCGGGCCATCTTCACCGCTTCGAGAAAGCCGCCTACCCGTCCCTGCTTGATGTTGATCACCCGGCAGCTCTTCAGGGCGATCGCCGCCTCGGCGTCGCCGCAGCTGTGGATCGATTCGTCGAGGCAAAGGGCCGTCTTCAGCTTTGCCTGCAGGAGCGAATGCTGGAAAATGTCGTGATAGGAGAGGGGCTGTTCGATCATGGTCAATGCGAACCCGTCCAGTTGGGCCAGGAGCCCGGCGTCCTTCAGGGAATAATCGCCGTTGGCGTCGGCCATCAGCGCCAGGGCGGGATAGCTTTCGCGCACCGCCTTCACCCACTCGACGTCCTTGCCGCGGCCGATCTTCATCTTGACGCGGTGATAGCCGCTGGCCAGGGCATCCTCCACCTTGGCCAGCAGGTCGGGGATGCTTTCCTGCAGCCCGATGGAGATTCCCGACATGATTTTTATTGCCGGGAAACCGAACAGGGAATGGAGCGGCACGCCCCGGCGCCTGGCGATCAGGTCGAGCAGGGCGTTCTCCAGGGCCGCCCTGGCCATCTCGTTGCCGCGCACGCGCCGGGACCGCTCCAGCAGCCCGGCCAGCGTCGATTCGGGCTTCAGCTCGGGCAGCAGGAATTCGCGGATGATATGGCGGGCCGAAGTGGTCGTTTCCGAGGCGTAATACGGATCGGGGTCGGCCACGCATTCCCCCCAGGCCACCAGGCCGTTGTCCTCGATGCGCACCAGCAGCGCCTCCTTGCAGTTCCAGGTGGCCACCGAGGTGCCGAACGGGGCGACGAACGGCAGGCTCACGGTCAGCAGCTCGATCTTGGCGATGTCGCCTAACGGTTCTTCCATCCAGGCCGGGACGGGCGGGTTGGTTGTCATGGGCACCTCGTGGAAGAGATTGTAGTTTATTGCTGTAAGGTTCACAAGAGGGGATAAACTTGGTGTACGGCATACGGCGTACGGAAAAATCAGATTTTATAGAAATTATGCATTCTCGTGAAAATTGCGGATGCCTTCGGCGCTGTCCATTTCCCTGCCGTCTGCCGTCAACCGCATGCCGCGTGCCGAGTATCGCATTTCAGCTTTTCAGCATCTCCACGAACTTGTTTTCCGCCGCCTGCACCAGCGGCGAGTCCGGGAATTGCTCGCGGAATTGCTGCAACCGGAAGTGGGCCGCCTCGAGCATGTTGTTCTCGGCCAGCAGGATGATCAGCTGCATGAACGAGCGCTGGCGCGTTTCGTCCCCCGTAGAAGGCTCGAGGACGTTTGTCTCCAGCAGGCGCGCCGCCGGCTCGTGTTCGCCCTGGCGGTAAAAGATCCCGGCCAGGCGATACTGCAGCCCGGGGGCGAGCATCTGCGAATAAGCGGCGCGGTATTCCCGGTACAGGTCCATGGCCAGCCCGGGGCTGGTTCGCAGTTTCAGCTCGATCGCCCTCTGGAACAGCTCGCGCCCCTCGGGTTTGCGGGTGAGGCCGTATTCGCGGGCCAGCCCCAGCAGGGCCAATTCGTTGTTGGGGTTTAATTGCAGGGCGGCGAGCAGCGAGTCGACGCTGTCCCGCCGGGAATATTGGTTCTCCATGGCGGCCAGTCCCGCCTCGGTATACTTCTCCTCGGCCGCTTTCGCGTGCAGCCTGAACAGCAGGGCCAGGGCGAAACCGGCCGCCATGCTGCCGATGTGGGCCCAATACGCGATGTGGGTCTTGCTGGCGGCCAGCTGGCGGAAGCCGCCGTTCAGGTCGCGCAGGAAGAAAAATCCCAGGACGATGAGCGAGTTGAGCCTGAGCTTGGCATTGACCAGCACGAACACGGGAACGGGGATGACCAGCTTCTTGAAATAGCAGCGGACCATGAAGAGGCCCATGATCCCGGAAACGGCGCCCGAGGCGCCGATGGTGTGCGCGGGCGCGGAAACGAATAACCGCAGGACAACGATGTACGTAAGGCCGCCTATGATCCCGGTCAGCAGGTAGAGTCCCACGAAATTCTTTGCCCCCAGGCGCTCCTCCATGGCCGGGGCGAAAGCCCAGAGAAAGGCCATGTTGCCCCAGAGGTGCACGGAGTCCGCATGCAGGAACAGGCTGGCCAGGGGCGAGAGCAGGTAATTCCAGCCGACCTTGCCCACGGGCAGGAAGCAAAACTGGTTCAAGATGGCCTCGATGGCCTTGGCCGGCAGCGGCCGCATGGCATAGAAAACCGCCGCATTGAGCCCCACCAGAGCGATGGTCGCCCAGGGGATGAAGAACTTTTCCCCCCCTTCGGCGTAGGTGACGGGCATCAGGGTAATGTGCTGGCGCAGGATGTCGATGACGCGGTCGCCGGTCTGCAGCGATTTGAACCAGACGTAGGAGAACAGGAAAAAGGGGGCGAACAGCCAGGCGAACCCGAGCAGGCTCGCGAGCTCCCGGCGGAAGAAATAGATGACCGCGATGAGGATCGCGACCTTGAGCAGGTAGAACTTCTCGTCGCGGTCGAAAGGCTGGCGGCGATAGGGCTGCGCTTCAAGCACCACGGGTGTTTCCTCCCTTGGCCGGGATCGTTGCTGGGTTCATGAGCGAGTATTGTAGCAAAAAGGGGCCGGGCAGGCGAATCGCCACCCGGGTCAAGGCAGAGGTTTCCTGGCAGCGGCCAGGGACCGGGCTTTCCGCTCCTCGAGGTATTCCCAGCGTCCGTAGCCTGCGTGCAGCTCGTTTTCCAGCTGTTGCAGGCGGGCATTAACGGCGGCGACATCGCTGCTCGCGCCGCGGTAAAAAGCGGGGTCGGCCAGGGAAAGGAGCAAACTCTTTTTTTCCGTGTCCAGCTTCTCCAGGAGGGCCGGCAGGGATTCCAGCTCCCGCTCCTCCTTGAAGCTCATCTTGACTGCCGGCGTTCGCGGCCGTGCCGCAGGCTGCGGAGCGGGTTTCTCCACGGCCGGGACCGCGGCGGCCTCTTTCTGGCGCTGCCAGTCGTCGTAACCGCCCACATATTCCTCGATCTTTCCCTGGCCGCAGAAAACCAGGGTGCTGGTCACGACGTTGTTCAGGAAAGCGCGGTCATGGCTCACCAGCAGCAGCGTTCCCTTGAAATCCAGCAGCAGTTCCTCCAGCAGCTCCAGGGTCTCGATATCGAGGTCATTGGTGGGCTCGTCGAGGACCAGGACGTTGGCAGGACGGGTGAACAGCCGCGCCAGCAGCAGGCGGCAGCGCTCGCCCCCGGAGAGGGACTTCACCCGGGTGCGGGCCCGCTCGGGCGTGAAGAGGAATTTCTGCAGGTAGCCGATCACATGCTGGGGCCTGCCGTTCAGGGTCACCGTGTCGTTGCCGCCGGCCACGTTGTCGAAGACCGTTTTCTCGGGGTCGAGCTGGTCGCGCAGCTGGTCGAAGTAGATGAACTCCAGGTTGCTGCCCAGGCGCACCTGCCCCTGCTGCGGCGGGATTTCGCCGAGCAGCAGGCGCAGCAGGGTGGTCTTGCCGCAGCCGTTGGGGCCGATGATGCCGACGCGGTCCTGGCGCAGGATCACGGTCGTCAGGCCGCGGACCACCGTTTTATCGGGATACTGGTAACTGAGGTTCTCCGCTGCCATGACCAGGTTGCCCGAGCGCTTGCCTTCCTGCAGGGTCATCTTCACCCCGCCGGCCTGCTCCTGGCGCTGCCGGCGCTTGGCGCGCATTTTCAGCAGCATGTTGACGCGGCCCTGGTCGCGGGTGCGGCGGGCCTTGACACCCCGGCGCAGCCAGGCCTCTTCGACGGTGAGTTTTTTGTCGAAAATCCGGTTTTGCGTAGCCTCGTTCTCCAGGCTTTCCTGCTTGCGTTTCAGGAAGGTCGGGTAGTCGCACTGCCAGTCGAGGAGGCGGCCGCGGTCGATCTCGATGATGCGGCTGGCCAGTTTTTGCACCAGCAGGCGGTCGTGGGTGACGATGACGATCGTGCCGCCGTAAGCAGCCAGGAAATTTTCCAGCCAGGCGATGGCATCGATGTCCAGGTGGTTGGTGGGCTCGTCGAGCATGAGGATGTCGGGTCCGGAAACCAGCGCCCGGGCCAGAAGGGTGCGCCGTTTCAGGCCGGTGGAGAGGGTGCTGAACTCGGCGTCTGCGGGCAGCCCCATCCTGGCAATGACCAGGTCGACTTGGCGGTGGACCTCCCAGCCGTTCTCGGCGTCCAGTTGCCGCCCCAGGAGTTCCAGCCGGGCCATGAGCCGGGGATCATCGCCCCGGGCCTCCGCCAGCTTGGCGCTGGCGTGATGATAGTCGGCCAGCAGCCGGCCCTTGGCGCCCAGCCCGGATGTGACGATGTCGATAACCGCCCCGGCGATGCCTGCGGGGATCTCCTGGTCCAGGCGGGCCGTGGCCACGCCCTGGCCGCGGCTGACCGTGCCGCTGTCCGGGGCCATCTCGCCGTTGATCAGCTTCATCAGCGTGGTCTTGCCGCTGCCGTTGCGTCCCAGCAGGCAGACCCGCTCGTGGCGCTCGATGTTCAGGTCGATGGCGTCCAGCAGCAGAAAGCCGCCGTAGCCGACGCACACGTCCTTCACGCTGAGCAATGCCATCGATTGAGCTCCTCTGTTCCCTTATCCTTGGGAATGACAGTATACCCCATGCCGCCTTGGACTCATAGGGGGAAACAGCGTTTGTGTCCGGAAAACCGATTGCTGGCCGGCCCAAGCTGTGATAGAGTTGAAAGCGGAGGGGCCATGCTCGAGAAAAGGCAGAAAATGCTGTGGAAACCCGGCACCATGCTCTATCCCATCCCGGCCGTGCTGGTCAGCTGCGGGGAATACGGCGGGGCGCAGAACATCATCACCGTGGCCTGGACCGGCATCGTCTGCTCGGACCCGCCCATGTGCTCAATCTCCATCCGCCCCGGGCGCTTCTCATATGAAATGATCCGCAACAGCGGCGAATTCGCCGTCAACCTGACCACGGCGGCCATGGCCCGCGCCGTCGACTGGTGCGGGGTGAAAAGCGGCCGCGACCTGGACAAGTTCCGGGAGATGAAGCTCACGGCGGTCCCGGCCAGGCACATCCGCGCCCCGCTTGTCGGCGAATCCCCGGTCAACCTCGAATGCCGGGTCCGGGAGGTGCGCGAACTGGGCAGTCACCACATGTTCGTCGCCGAGATCCTGGCCGTCCACGCCGACCCCTCTTATTTCGACCCCAAGACCGGGTTTTTCAACCTGGCCGCGGCCGAACCGCTGTGCTACTGCCACGGCCATTATTATCGCCTTGGCAAGCACATCGGCAAGTTCGGCTTCGCGGTGGAGAAGAAGAAAACAAGGCAAAAGGCGAAAGGCAAAAGGCAAAAGTAAAGAAGAGAAAGACGGGGATCGAAGCGGAATAACGGCTTACTTGATCTTTTTGTAAATGGCGGCACCCGGGGTCGTGAGCGCGGGGGAGGGCTCGCCGTGAATCACGAGGATGTCTTTTTCGATGGTGAAATACCATAACGGAAGGTAGAACAGGTCTGTGTTTTCGCCGATCTTGCCGCCGGAAGCGTAAAAAAAACTGTCTTCCTTGTGGGGAAGCATCTTGGCCTTGCCCAAGTATAGCGCCTCTGCCTCGAAGGTGAGGTCCGCCGCGTCGAGCGGGGCGAACGTGTGTGTTTCAAGGTCGTACAATCTCCAGGTGCCGAGCAGTCCATCCTGGACCATGTGGTCGTTGGCCAGCGGCGAGTCGGGCGGCTGGGGAACGTCGGCGGCCAGGCCCATGGCCAAGATGATCGCCATGATCAAGATTTTTCCCTTTTTCATTCGCATATCTCCCTCATTGGATCTTAGCATATTATATACAAGATCCAGACGCATATCTCAGTTTTGGCGCAGTGAACCAATTCCGTCGCCAAGGAGAAGCCGCTATTTCCCCCATACCTCGGGCATGAGCGATCCCGGAGCGTTGTACTCGATGCGGCCGGGGTGAACAAAGACCATGATGTAGTCGGGGTCGTCCGCTCCCTTGAAATATCGGCGCCACCCTTCCTGCCAATATTTCAGCCGGGTCACCGCGTCGGAATGGATCTCGGCGCGGCCGGCGATCTGCAGGAAAACCGAGAGGTCGGGCGGCTGCAGGCTGCCGCAGGTCAGGTGCACGGCCGGGTGGGCGGCGATCTCCCGAGCCTTGCGCGTGGAGCGGGCGGTGCAGAAGTTCAGGGTGAAGTCCCTGTCGGCGCGGATGGTGACATAGCGCACCCAGGGAGCGCCGCTCTCGCTGATGGTGGCCAGCGCCGCCGTCTGCGGTTGGCCGAGGATATCCCAGATCTTTTCTTCTATTTCAGTCATTGGCGGTCCTCCATTTTCAATGATAGCCGATACCGTCGAAGATTTCCATGCAGCGCGTTTCCCTTTGCAGCGGAATTGCGCTAGAATCGATGCATAACCCAGGAGGTTAAGATGTCGATGATCGGACTGGGACTCTTTCCGTTCCTCATGTATTACCTCTACGCCGTGGTGCCGCTGGCGCCGCTCGTTTACCTGTTGCTGAAGTGGCGCTCCTACCGCGATGGCGCCGCAGCCGATCCTTGGTTGGGGGCCGCCGTGCTGCTGCAGTATTTCTGGACGCTGGCCCTGCACCTGGCGTTCATCGGCCTGATCCTGGCCATTGCCGGCGTGATCGGGAACAAGATGGATGGCGAGGTCAAGCCCGGCCTGGCCCTGCTCTTCACAGGCGGTGTCGCCCTGCTGGCCGCTTTCTTCGCTCTAAAGCGCTTGCCGGGTTCGCCCCTCAGGGTCCAGGCCTGGCGGGTATTCTTCGCGCTCAACCTGCTGCTCTGCGGGCTGGCGGCGCTGGTCGCCCTGGGCGCCTCTTCTTTCATGGTGATCTCCGGCAAGCCTGCCGACGCCCGCCTGCCGCTGGTGGCGCTGGTCCTGTTCGGCGCGGCCTGGGCCTGGTTCCTGCGCCTGCTTGTTCGCAAGTAAGATGTGAGTGGGTTCAAGGGTAGACGAGTTGAAGGGTTCGGGCAAAGCTTGAACGATTATTTCTTATCTCATTAACTCGTCAACTCTTTAACTCTTCAACCCGTCGACAAGGAAGTCGGCGCTCATGTAACTGCCGGACCTGGGAGGCGGGAGCGAACGGGGGGAGGAACCGAGTTGTAGAATGGATCGATTTGCGATCGGGGATCGGTGCAGGAAGAACCTGAATCGGCATACATTGCGGGCATTTTCGCTCATCACTGTCCCGGAGGACCCGCTCGTCCTGGATATCGGCTGCGGCAGCGGCGTCCCGACTCTGGCCCTGATGGATGTCTGCCCGGGGCGGTTTGTCGCCGTGGACCCCGATCCCTCCTGCCTGGAGCGGCTGCGCCAGAAAACCCAGGCTTTGAATTACACGAGCAGGATCGAGTTGATCCAGGCTTCCGTTTTTGCTCTGCCGAGGTTTCCAGAGAGATTCGACATTATCGTGGCCGAGGGTTCGCTGCACATCGCCGGATTCGAGGCCGGGATGGCCATTGTGTGCACGCTGCTGAAAAGCGGGGGCCATGCGCTGATCCATGAGCCGCTGATGAACGACCGGGAAAAGAGGGCATTCTTCAGCAAAGCCCGCTTGCGCATGATCGACGCCTTCGTCCTGGACGAAAAGATCTGGTGGAACGAATATTTCGCCTGCCTGGAGCGAGCGATCCATGCGGCGGGCGGCGGCCCGTTGTTCGCCAAGGAGTCCCGTGAGATCGCTGAATTCAAAAGCCATCCCGAAAGGAACCGGTCGATCTACTATATCCTGAAAAAAGACGGATTCGCCAGGCAATAAAGGCATGTGGATGACGTCTAGGTTGTATGGAAACGGCAATGACCAGGCCTGAGGTCGCAGAATTCGTCACGACCGAGATCGGCCGGCTGACCCGACGCTGGCCGCAGGAGCACCGCCGCTTTTGGATCTGCGCTCCCGGCTTGCGGGCTTGATTCCCCGGCCTTTTCCTTTTAAAATAGAAAAAAAAGGAGAGAAAAATGAAAAAAAGTACTGCCTTGATGGTCATATTCGTTCTGCTGGCAGCGAGCGGTGGCGCGTTCCTCCGGGCCCACTGCCAGGTACCCTGCGGCATCTATGACGATGAGGCGCGCTTCAAGCTGCTGTTCGAGCACATCACCACGATCGAAAAGGCGATGAAGGAGATCGCCGCCCTCTCCGGGCAGAACCCAGTGAACTACAACCAGCTGGTGCGCTGGGTGATGAACAAGGAAAAGCACGCCGAGGAGTTCAGCGAGATCCTTTCCTATTATTTCCTGGCCCAGCGCCTGCTGCCCAAGGCTGCCGAGGAGGAGGGCCGTGCCGTCTACCTGGAGCAGCTGGAACTGGCTCACCGGCTGATCGTCACGGCCATGAAGGCCAAGCAGACCGTCGACCTGGCCCACGTCCAGTCGCTGCGCGACCTGATCACGAAGCTACAGAACAGTTATTTCAAAAAAAAATAGCGCAGATGACTGTTGACGAGTTGAAGCGTTGAAGAGTTGAAGGCTAGAAGGGTTCGGGCAAGGTTCAATCGGTGCCTGTTCGCGTGTTCGTTTCTTGACCCATCTACCCATCTACTCATCAACTCTTCAACATGGAGGTCCTTGTAGATGAAACTTCTGGCCCTGGCCGACATCGACGACCTGCGCTGGCATGGCGGCCGCGGCCGCGCCGATGCGCTGCTGGCCCTGGGTGACATGGCCGAC
>JBGSPO010000038.1:0-15632 GCA_041738575.1 Candidatus Aminicenantia bacterium | reverse complement strand
TTTTTCACGCCGCTGGTGGCGATCGTTCCCGCCTGCGCCACGGCCCCGGCCCTGGTCCTGGTCGGGTTCCTGCTCATCGCCGGCGTGCGCTCCATTCGCTGGGACGACGCCGGCACGGCGCTGCCGGCGTTCCTGACCATGGTCCTGATCCCTTTCACCTTCAGCATATCCAAGGGGATCGGCTGCGGTTTCATCGCCTATGTCCTGCTGAAGCTGCTGGCCGGGAAGATCCGCGAAGTGCACCCGCTGATGGTGCTGGTCTCGGTCCTGTTCGCCGTCGATTTCTATATTTCCTGACCCGGGAATGGCTGCGGCGCGGCGCCGCCAGGCGGGTTGGAAAAAATGTCGCCGTATTCTTCGGCGAAGCAGCTTTTGCCGCAGAGCATCATGGCGGTCAAGGGCATGAGTTCCTTGACCCTTGCGGCCAGTCCATGGGCCAGCTCGCGGATATCCCACTGGGCGTGGGCGTCGTCGCGCAGCCTGACGAAATGGTATATTTCTCTCAGGTTCATCTTCATCAGCATGCGGCGGCGATGGGAGTTGGTCAGCACGTAGTCGGCCGCCGCCCCACCGGTTTCGCGCAGGCGGCGGTAGGCTTCGTCGGTCGCCCGGATGATGGCGTGGAATTCCTCTCCCAGCCCGGCGTCACGGATGCTGGCCGGAAGCGTGAAGCCCAGCCCCGGCGCGTAGTCTCCTGCCAGCAGGGTGGCCATGCGGTGGCGCTTGAGCTGGGCGAAGCATGAGGCGCTGACCACGGCCTGGAAGGTGATGTCGGCCATCTCGAATTCCCTCGGCATGGCGCTGAAGAACTGGACCTTGCTGAAGAACTCTTTCAGCAGCGTCTTTTTTCGCCCCGGGCTGCATTTTTTCACCTGGGCCAGGGCGCGGTTGAAATCGAGGTTGCCGTGGGCGCCGAGGCGTGAAGCCAGGATCATGTCGTCGCCGTCAGCGGCGGAGGAAACGATCTCCAGATCATGCCCGGGCCGGGGCCGCGCCGGGACGGGGGCGGCGGCGAAATGGGCGTCCAGGGCGGCAAAGGCCCCGCGATCGAATTCGGTCGGCTCGGGGAAGAGTATGAGCGACGGGGCGATGGGCAGGACCAGGGCATGCAGCTTGCCGGCGAGGCGGCGCACTTCCTCGCGCGGGCTGAGGCGCCAGTTGCGGAACATATGCTCCAGGCTGCGGGCGTTCACGGTCATGCCGACCTGGCCGCTGGTGGCCAGCGACAGGATGTAGCGGGCATCTTCCTTGGCCCAGCCCTCCACCAGCCTCTGGCCGGATGCGTTGCGGGCGATCTCCCGGTGCCGGAGCTGCAGCCGCCGGTTCAGCTTTTCGCAGGCCTTGAAATAAAAACGGTTCTGCTTGTCCACGGCGCCCTGGAAGATCGCTTTGAGCATTGGAGCCCGCAACTCCCGGGGCAGGACCCAGTCCCCCTCCAGGGTGACGTAGCGCTGCGACTTCTCGGTATAGGACGCCAGGCGGAAGCGCTCGATTTCCTCGAGGGCGAGCCGGGAGACGCCCATGATATCGAAATTGAATACCGCGTGCTCGGCCACCGAGTGGTGCCCCATTTCGAAGATGATCTTCTGGTTCGATCTCCGGGCTTTCTCCACGTCCTGGCAGGCTTTTTTTCTCAGCTGGTCGACAGCCAGGGAACTGCGGCTGATGCGGGCGTAGGCGGCGCTGAGCGTTTCCGGGGTGAGGTGCGGGCCGCGACCGGGGTCCAAGCGCCGCAGGATGTCCGAGTCGATGTTGAAGCCTGCCAGTTTGACCCGCAAATTGCCCTCCTGGGATGGCGGTCGGTCAGATCAGTCTCATGTCGTCCAGGCGCACCATGACCACCTGGGCGCTTTCGTCCACGGTCAGATGGTTCCAGACTTCGTAAGCCGGCAGGCGGTCCTGCTGGATGATGCGGCTGTAGCGCTCGTCCGCCTCGAGGGAGCATTCCGGCGTGTATTGGCGCAGGCCGGCATTGGGCTCCCTTTTCTGCAGCACCTTGGCGTCGGCCCGCAAGCGGAAGATCGCGGTATAGGTCGGAACCCAGAAGCGGTACAGGCTCTCCACCATGGCGTTGCGAGCGGCGGCCTGGCCGTTGCCGTTCGCTTCAGCCAGGCATGACTGCCATTCCTGCCAGTGGTCCAGCAGCGAACCGTCGCAGAGGAGAAAATCGGGGCGGTCCTGGCCGCGGATATTCTCTTCATTGATCTGGCTGGTGATGAAATAGAACTGGCTGACGAAGCCGGTCTTGTGGTCGAAATCGAATGGGCTGTTCGGCCTCAGGTCCGGGACGTCCTCGACGCGGTATTTCAGCGACAGCAACTTCTTCACTTCGGCCAGGATCGTGGTCTTGCCGCTGCCGGGGATCCCCGAAAAAGCGATCTTGTGCATGGTCGGATTGTAGGCGACATGCGGCCCAAAGTCAAATTTACATTTATCGAGAAATTTGTTATGATGAAGCGATGAAATTTTTCCCGGACAGGCATATTCACACCGGACCGCGGCCATGACCAACCACGAGATCGCCCGCGTCTTCGACAAGGTGGCCTTTTTCCTCAGCCTGAAAGGCGAGAATGAGTTCAAGATCGGCGCCTATTCCAAGGTCGCGAAAAGCATCCGCGAGTATCCCGTCTCCATCGAGGATATGCTGCTGGCCGGGGAGGACCTGACCCGCATCGACGGCATCGGCAAGATCCTGGCCCAGAAGGTCGAGGACCTGGTGATCATCGGCACCCTCAAGATACTGGACGAGCTGCAGGCCGAGTTCCCCGACAGCCTGTTCGAGATGTCGCAGATCAAGGGCATCGGGCCCAAGACCATCTTCAGGATCTTTGATGCCCACAAGATAAAGTCTTTGTCCGAGCTGAGGCTGTTCCTGCAAAGCGGCGAGAAGCTCGCCGTCCCGGCGCCCTACGAGAGCCGCATCAAAGAGTTTTTCAAAAGATGAAGGTCATCCTGGCTTCGGTGTCGCCGAGGCGCAAAGAACTGCTGCAGCTGATCGGGCTGGCCCCGGAAGTGATCGCCCCGGATATCGAGGAAGCGGTCCTGCCCGGGGAGGCCGTCGATGTTTTTCTGCAACGGGTGGCCATCGCCAAGGGCATGGCGGTGTACAAGAAGCGCTTCTTCCACAACCTGATCGTCAGCGCCGACACCGTGGTGCTCCTCGCTGGCGAGCTCATCGGCAAGCCGACCAGCCGCGATGAGGCGTTCTCCATGCTGGAACGGCTCTCCGGTCGGAACCACGAGGTCCTGACCGGGCTGGCGCTGATGTACGAGGGCTCGACCCGCTTCGCCATCGCCCGCACCCGCGTCCAGTTCAAGGAGCTGGCCGCCGGCGAGATCGCCCATTACCTGGACCATGAGAACTACATGGACAAGGCCGGCGCCTACGCCATCCAGGGGCGGGCCGCCGTTTTCGTGGAACGGATCGAGGGTTGTTATTTCAACGTCATGGGCTTCCCCCTGAACCTGTTCTACCGCCTGCTGGGCGAAAGAGGATTGAACCTGTATGGCTGAATTGCCTGACGAAAAACCCGGCCGCAGCACCTGCCCCGTCGCCGGGGGCCCGAGGGTCCTGAGGATGGGCATGGGCGGCATCCCCATCCAGCGCCTGGCGGTGGACGAATCCGACCGCGTCCTGGAAAAAGCCGTGGACGCCGGCATCGGCTTTTTCGACACGGCGCGCGGCTACACGGACAGCGAAAGCAAGTTCGGCCGCGTCCTGCCGCATTACCGCGACCGCGTGCTCATCGCCAGCAAATCCTTCAGCCGCGACGCGACGACGATCATGGCCGATATCGAGTGCAGCCTGAAAAATTTGCGGACCGACCGCGTCGATATTTACCAGTGCCACAACGTGGCCAGCGAAGCCGATCTGGAAAAAGTCCTGGCTCCCGACGGAGCGCTGGCCGGCATGGTCAAGGCCAGGGATCAGGGAAAGATAGGCCACATCGGCATCTCCGGGCACAAGCCGCGCATCCTGATCCAGGCGCTGGCTTGCTTCGAGTTTGCGACCATCCAGGTCCCCTGCAACTTCATGGAGACCGAGGCCATGCTGGAGCTCATCCCGCTGGCGCGCCAGAAGGGAGTTGGGATCATCGCCATGAAGCCGGTGGGCGGCGGCAACATCCGCGAGATCGCCCTGAACTTCCGCTTCATTTTCAACCAGGGCGTGGACGTGGCCATCCCGGGCATGGACTCCGAGGCGCAGGTGGCGGAGAACGTGGCTTCGCTGCGGGACCTGGCACCCCTGAATGCGGAGGAGACCGCGCGGTTGCAGGCGGAGAAGGACCGGCTGGGCGACAGTTTCTGCCGCCGCTGCGAATACTGCATGCCCTGCCCGCAGGGCCTGCCCATCTCCTTCCTGCATGTCCTCCGCAATTACTATTTTCTCTATGACCTGAAAGACTGGGCGCGGGAACGCTTGCACGGCCTGGCCAAAACCTACAAGGATTGCACCGCCTGCGGCGAGTGCGTGGCGAAATGCCCCTATCACCTGGACATGCCGAAAATCTTCAGCGAGACATGGGAAAAAATGCTGGCGGCCGAGGGCGCGGGACCGGGGAAATAGTTTTCCCATTGCCTGGAATTCCCGGCAGGCAGGCCCCGTTTGTTCCGGTGGCGGCTTTACTAGCCCCTGCGATTGTACTATAATCTTGGCATGAACGCCCGGCAGCTGATCGAGGAAGAGAAACTTCAGAACATCCTGAACCCCCGCAAGTCCAACCGTGAATTCAAGGTCACCATCCGCTTCCAGAAGCATCTCACCAAGAATTTCGAGAAAGCCCTGGAGCTGGCCAGAAAAAACGATTATTTCATGGAGGAAGGGACCGGAGACCATTACCGTGCCTACGCCAGTTTTCATCCGGCCGAGGTCGAGGACCTTTTCAACCTATTCGAGCTGGTCAAGGACCGCGAAACCACGAAGATCTTCCTGAACAACAAGGCCATTCCCTATGTCCAGGACCTGTGGCTTTTTCTGCTCTGGTTCTACCGGGTCAAATAAAAACGGCAAAATTGAGGCGGCAACTTGACTTTTTCTCAATATTAAATTATAAAGTTATCTTGTTTTAGGAGGTTTTCATGAAAAAATTTTGCTCGGTCCTGCTTATCCTTTTTGTTTCCACTTTGATCATTACCGGCTTCACTGCCTGCGACAAGCTGAAGATAACCAATTTGAAAGCCAACAAGCATTTTAAATCGGGCAACAAGTTCTACAGCGAGGAAAAATTCAAGAAGGCGATCAGCGAATACGAAGCCGCCCTGCAGTTGAACCCCAACTTGAAAGCCGCTTTCTATTACCTCGGCTCCAGCTATATCATGGTCTACAAGCCGGGCGACGACTCCGAGAAGAACAAGGAGTATGGCCTCAAGGCCACGGAGAACCTGCAGAAGGCCCTGGAGCTGGATCCGGAAAACAAAGACATCATCCAGGCTCTCGGCGACATCAACGACAAGATGCGGAACTTCGAATTGGCCGAAAAATACTACCTGCAGGTTCAGAAGTTCACCCCCAACGATCCCGCCTCCTACTACAACCTGGCCGGCTTCTACAACAACAACGCCAAATACGACAAGGCCATCGAGATGTACGAGCAGCGGATCGCCCTGGACCCCGCCAACCCGGAAGGTTACCTCTACCTGGCCGATTTTTTCCAGAACAAGCGAAAGTGGGACGATGCCATCAAGAACCACGAGCTGCGCATCGAGAAGATCGCGACCTCCGACTTGGATGAAAAGGAAAAGAACGAGCTCCTGGCCGAGGCTTATTACCGGCTGGGCGTCGTCTGCTGGAACAAGAGCTACCAGACCCCGCCCGATGTCATGGGTTCGGTCGAGCGTGTCCAGGTCGTCGATAAGGGTTTCGAGAATTTGAAGAAAGCCACTGACTTGTCCCCCAATTTCCCCGATCCCTGGGCCTATATGGGCTTGCTTTACAAGCAGAAGGTGATCGCCGAGCCGTTGAACCAGGCCAAGTATGACAAGGAATACACCGTCATGATCAACAAGTTCCAGGAGCTGCGCAAGCGCAAGCTGGCGACCGAGCAGTTCATCAAGGACCTGTCCAAGGACAAATAGCGACTGAATACCCAAACCCCTTGTTCTCTGCCGGGAACAAGGGGTTTTTTTTTGCCCACGGCGGAAATGATTTGACAGATTAAACTATTAAGGTTATATTTAACAGCATGAAATTCAACACCAAGATCCGCTATGGCCTGCGCATGTTGATCGCCATCGCCCAGAACGGCCAGCTGGTGAATACGACCGAACTGGGCAAAACCATGCGCGTCTCCCCGAAATACTTGCGCAAGCTGGCCGGGCCGCTTGAAAAAGCCGGCCTGATCCAGAGCCTGCAGGGGATCTATGGCGGCTATCAGCTTGCCCGCCCGCCCGAGGATATCACCCTGCAGTCGCTGATGGATGCCTTCGATGAGCGCGTGTCGCTCTCCGATTGCCTGTTGGGAAAGCAATGCGAGCTGAAGGACACTTGCCTGGCCAGCCAGGTTTGGGAAATGCTGGAAAAAACCCTGCAAGAGCAGTTTTTACCGATTTCGTTGCGCGATATCCTGCAAAAAAAAGTAAAAAAGCCGTGAGGGCACCAAGATCAAGGCTGGAAAGGTTTGCAGGATAGCGCGGATTGACAATTTACCCGGAATAAAGTATATTTCCATTATAGAACGATGACCAAACAAGGGATTTTGCTGCTCGCTTGCCTGCTCCTTTTATCGGGCATCGGCTTGTCCCAGGACGAATTTTTGCAGATCCAGTGCGCGGTCTCCCCGCGCCAGATCCTGCAGGGGAACGAAGGGCTGCTGAAGATCAAGATCGTCGCACGCAACGGCGTCAGGATCTCGGCCAATCCCGAGTTCCTTATCCGCCTCGATGAGAATGAAAGCCTTTCCTTTGCCAAGATATTCTTTGCCGGGTCGGAGCTGAACCTGCCGACCAGCCAGGAAAATGCCGGCGTGTTCCTGGATCCGCAGAAAGAGATCGAGGTTCCTTTCAAGCTGGGCGAGGAGGCGCTGCTCGGGAATCTCACCGTCAGCGGCGAGGTCATTTTTACCATGCTCTTCCCCGACAACTGGTCGGTCAAGACCACGCAGAAATTCTCGGCCGGTTTCGTCTCGCGCCGGAATTACAAGATCAGGAAAAAATGAAGCCCGCTCACAAAAAGTCCCGCTCGCGGTACCAGGAGATCGTTTCCTCCAGGGCGGCCGCCAACGGCACGCGGGGCTGAAAATGGAGCATGGCCTCGATCTTGGCGGCCGAGCACACCCAGGCGGGGAATTTCATCTCGTTGAACTTGTCGCGGTTGAAGATCGCCTTGTTGCCGAAAGCGCGGATACGCATCTCGGAAAACTCGGCCAGGGCGCGCCCCAGGGGCTCGGGAACGAAGATCTTCCGCGCTTTTTTCCCGCCCAGCAGGCGGGAGATCTGTTCCATGAACGGCTGCCAGGAGACGGCTTCCGGGTTGGCGACATAGAAGGTTTCGTTGCCACAGGGGCTGAAGGCGGCAGCGATCATGCCGCGCACCAGGTCCTTGACGTAGATCACCGAGTAGCGGCGCTCGGCCCGACCCAGCATGGGAATGATCCCCTTGTTGACGATGCGGAAGGCGTCCAGCATGTCCATGTCGCCCGGGCCGAATACGATCGGTGCCCGGATGATCACGTGCGGCACCGGGCATTGCTCCACGATGATCTTTTCCTGGGCGAGCTTGCTCTTTCCATACAGCGAGATCGGCTCGGCCGGCGTTTCTTCACCCAGCGGGGAGCCGCTGCGGTTGGGACCGGCCGCGGCCAGCGAGGACAGCAGGACGACTTTTTGCAGCTTTTTCAAGGGCTTCAGCCTTTGCATCAGCGCCCGGGTGCCGTCCAGGTTGACCCGCGTGAATTCCCGGGGAGAAACGGCCTTGGTCACGGCGGCCAGGTGAAACACCAGTTCGATGTCATCCGGGAAGGGCGCGGATGCGAGCAGGTCTCCCGCTACCACGGCGACTTCGCCCTTGAAGGCGCACGCGTTCAACTTGAGGCGGTCGCGCACCAGGACGGCCACCTGGTTCCCGCCCCCGGCCAGCAGCTCGCCGATCAAATGGCCGCCGACGAACCCCGTCCCTCCGGTCACCAGTATTTTCATGGAGCCATTCTATTAAATCCATTGGCGTTATGCAAACGAGGAGTGAAACATGGATGTTTTTAAAAAGTGCTTCGAGTTCACCCGGGCGGAAGAATACAAAAGTTCCGGCCTCTACCCCTATTTCACCGAGATCGAGAAAGTGGAGGGCAATTACGTATGGGTCAAGGGGAAGAGGATCCTCATGGTCGGCTCCAACAATTACCTGGGGCTTTTCGATGATCCCAAGATCAAGGCTGCGGCCATCGCTGCGATCGAGCAATACGGCACGTCCACCTGCGGCTCGCGCTTCCTGAACGGCACTTATTCGCTGCACGTCGAACTGGAAAAAAGGCTGGCCCAGTTCATGGGCAAGGAAGAGGCCCTGACCTTCTCCACGGGCATGCAGACCAACCTGGGCGTCATATCGGCCCTGGCCGGGCGCGATGACGTCATTGTTCTGGACCGCATGGTCCACGCCTCGATCATGGATGCGGTACGCCTCTCTTATGCCCATATCGCCAAGTTCAAGCACAACGACATGAAGGACCTCGAGGATAAATTGGCCCACCAGCCTGTGGAAAAAGGCAAGCTGATCATCGTTGACGGCGTCTTCAGCATGGAGGGCGACCTGTCCAACCTGCCGCAGATCGTCAAGCTGGCCAAGAAGTACCATGCGCGGCTGATGGTCGACGACGCCCACGGTGTCGGCGTCATGGGCGAAAAGGGGCGGGGCACGGCCGAACACTTCGGCTTGGTCGACGACGTCGACCTGATCATGACCACCTTTTCCAAGTCGTTCGCCTCCCTGGGCGGCTTCGTGGTCGGCGACAGCAAGATCATCCAGTACATCAAGCACCATGCCCGGGCGCTGATCTTTTCCGCCTCCATCACCCCGGCCGCCCTGGGCGCCGCGAGCAAAGCCCTGGAGATCATCCAGAACGAACCCGGGCGGCGCCGGCGCCTGTGGGAGATCACCCGCATCATGAACAAGGAACTGACGGCCATGGGCTACCATACCGGCAACACCGAGACGCCCATCATCCCGGTATTCATCAACGACATGGAGAAGACGTTCATGATGTGGAAGTTCCTGCGCGACTACGGCGTGTTCACCAACCCGGTGATCGCGCCAGCCGTGCCGCCGGAGGACTCCCTGATCCGCACTTCGTTCACGGCGACCCACTCCGACAGCGACCTGGAGTTCATCCTGGACGGCTTCAAGAAGGGCGGGAAACTTCTGGGGCTGATCTGAGTTCCCGCGTCAGGCTGCGCACGCGGCTGTAGAGTGGAAATCAGCGCGGTTGTCGTCAGTTTCAATTCCGAGAGATACCTCGAACGGAATTTTCTTTCGCTCTTCCGCCAGACCGTCGCCTTCCGGCAGGTGGTCGTGGTGGACAACGCGTCGCAGGACGGCTCGCGGGCCGTCCTGGCCGCGTTCCCCGGCCTGGACGCGGTGCTGCTGGACGAAAATGTCGGCTACGCCGCCGCCGCCAACCTGGGTATCGGCCGCACCGACTCCGACCTGGTGCTGGTGGCCAACGCCGACATCTTCCTCGACGAGGAGTTCAACCGCCGCGTGCTGGAGTTCTTCGCCCGCCGCCCTCAGGCCGGCCTGCTCTCCCCGCTCATCCTGCGCTTCGATGGCGCCACGATCGATTCCGCCGGCCAGGAGCGCTCCCTGGCGCTCTATCCTCGCGAAGCCGGCTACGGCCGGCCGCTGGCGGCCGCGACGCTGACTGAAAGGCAAGTGTTTTCCGTTTGCGGCGCGGCGACGATTTTTTCGCGCCCGGCCCTCGAGAAGCTGAAGATCGACGGGGATTATTACGACGGTGATTTTTTCATGTTCTGGGAGGACTTCGATATCGGCTGGCGCGCCCGCCTCTTGGGGCAGAAAGCCTATTTTACCCCCCTGGCGATCGCCTATCATTTCCGCAGCGCCACCCTGCCGCGATCCTGCTGGTCGCGTTTTTCCCTGGCCCTGGCGCGGCCGGCGCCCCTGCGCTGCCACCTGCTGAAGAACCGTTACCTGACGTTGATCAAGAATTTCCGCTGGCGCCACGATGGGTGGCGCCTGCCCTTCGTGCTGTTCAAGGACCTGCTGTGGGCCGGCGCATTGACAATCCGTTCACCGAAAATTATAATCGCCCTGGTCCGTTCCCGGCAGGTTTTCAAGAGTGCCTGGGGAAAAAGGAAGTGGATCCGGAATCATGAATGAGATCATCCTGCTGTTCTCCTTTGTTCTTTCTTATCTGTTGACGCTGTACGGCACGCCGTTGGCGCAAAAGATCGCCCTGCGCTACGGTATTTTGGACCAGCCCGACGGCAAGCTCAAGCGCCAGGCGCAGCCGGTCCCCTACATGGGCGGCGTGGTCGTTTATTTTGCCTTCATTTCTCCCATCAGCCTGATGTTCGCCTTCAACCAGCATTTGCTGGGCATCCTGTTCGCCAGCTCCATCCTGCTGCTGGTTGGGCTCTTCGATGACCTGAAGGCGCTCACGCCGGGGATCAAGTTCCTTTTTCAGATCGTGGCCACGTACATCCTGCTCAAAAGCGGCATCGTCATCGACCTGGTGCTTTTCCCCAAGTGGCTGGACCTGGCCTTGTCCTTCTTCTGGATACTGACCGTGATCAACGCCTTCAACATCATCGACATCATGGATGGACTGGCCGCCTCGGTCGGCGCCCTGAGCGCCCTGGCCATTTTCGTCATTTCGCTCTACAGCGGCGACTTCCTGATCTCCATCCTGGCTCTCAGCCTGGCCGCCGCCCTGCTGGCCTTTCTCCGCTTCAACTGGGAACCGGCCCGCATCTACCTGGGCGACGCCGGCAGCATGGTCCTGGGGCTGATCCTCGGCTCGCTGGCCATGATGGTCAGCTACACCCGCTTCAACCGCCTGGCCTTCCTTTCCGGCGTCTTCGTGCTCGGTGTCCCGCTCTTCGATCTGGCCTATGTGATCGTCCTGCGCCTGGTGAAAGGCCGAACGCCGTTCCTGGGCAGCCCGGACCATTTCGCCCTGCGCCTGCGTAAAAAAATGAACTGGCCGGTGCACAAAACCGTCGGCGCCATCGTGTTCCTGCAGCTGGGCTTGTGCGGGCTGGTGGTCGCCAATTTCTTCTCCACCCCGCGCTTCACCCTGGTCAGCGGCATCCTGGTCGCCGGCCTGTTCATCGCCTTGGGTGCGGTCCTGGCCGGCGTCAGGATGGAATGAACGTCATTATCGGTGCCGGCATCTCGGGCCTGAGTGCCGGCCAGGCTTTGGGCGGCGATTTCGTGCTTCTGGAAAAAAACGCCGTTGCCGGGGGACTGTCGGGGCAGTACTGCGCCGGCGGCTTCGCCTTTGACCATGGCGGCCACTATTTTCATTTCCAGGGCCTGCCGCCCGGGATCAAAGAGCACGTGGAGAGCTTTCACGCCTTCCGGGAATACCGGCGGGACAGCAAGGTTTTTTTGCAGGGACGTTTCATCCCTTATTCGCTGCAATACCACCTGGCCCACCTGCCGGCGCAACTGCGCCATGCCATTCTGGCGGAGATCCTGGCCGGCGGCGCTGCCCGGGGCGATGACCTGGAAAGCTTCCTGCTGGCCCATTTCGGCAAGCGACTGGTTAGCCTGTTCTTTGAGCCCTTCATGGGCAAGTTCTATGGCCGGCCCCTGTCCGCGCTGTTGGCCGGGATGGAACGGGGGAGCATCCCTGTCCCGAGCAAGGCGGAGGTGCTGGCGGGTGCCCAAAACCGGCAGCGCGGCGCCGAGGGCTATAACCCGGTCTTTTATTACCCCGTCGGCTCGCTGCAGGGCTTCATCGAGGACTATTGCCGCCCGCTGGCGGCCATGTTGCGCTTCAACGAGAAGGTCGTGCGCAACGAGCCGCGGCAGCGGCGGGTGCGCACCACCGCCGGCAGCTACCGCTACGAGAGCCTGGTCAGCACCATGCCGCTGCGGGAGCTGCTGGGGATCATCGACCCGCCGCCGCCGTTTCCCGGCCAGCAGCTGCAGCACCTTTCCACGCTGGTGGTCAACGCGGTGCTGTCGCGGCGGCGCCGGCGCTTTCATTGGCTTTACCTGCCGGAAGGACGCTTTCCTTTCTACCGGGCCGGTTATTACCCCGGCTCCGGCCCGGTAACGGTTTACCTGGAAAAAACCATTGCCCCCGCGTCGCGGCCTGACCCCCGCCGGCTGCTGCGCGAAACGGCCTTCACCCTGCGCCGCACGGGCATGATCGCGCGCGAGAGCGAGATCCTGTTCCATGACCCGAAGGTGATCCCGGTTTCCTACGTGGTCTTTGACCGCAACTGGCCGCGCCTGGTACCGGGGATCCTGGAGCACCTGCGCCGGCAACGCATCTTTTCCGTCGGCCGCTACGGCAGCTGGAACTACAGCTCCATGGCCGATGACATCCGCATGGCACGGGAAACGGCCGCCGCCATCACCCATCCATGAGCTTCCGGCGGATCGTTGTTGCCCACCTGGTCACGCAGCTGGAGCTGGGCGGCGCCCAGATCAACACGCTCTACACGGCCGAGCACCTTGACCCGGAGCGTTTCGATGCCTACTTGCTTTGCGGCCCGGGCGGCATGCTGCAGAGCCGGCTGGGCGAAGCCGATCGCCTGCGGGTCGTCCCGGCCCTGGGGCGGGAGATTCGCCCGGGCAAGGACCTCCGGGCGCTGTTCCAGCTCGTGCGCCTGTTCAGGCGCATCCGGCCGCAGATCGTCCACACCCATTCGTCAAAGGCCGGGATCCTGGGCCGGCTGGCCGCCACGCTGGCCGCGGTGCCCGTGGTCATCCACTCGGTGCACGGTTTTTCCTTTTCTCCGCACCAGCCCTTCTTCAAGAGGAATTTGTATCGCTTCGCCGAAAAAGCCTGCCGGCGCCTGACCGACCATTTCATATTCGTCGCCCGCGCCGACATCGATCTGGCGTGCCAGCTGAAGCTGGTCCGGTCGCCCCGCAACGACGCGGGCAGGGACAACTTCACGCTGATCCGCAGCGGCTTTCCCCTGGCCAAGTTCCTTGTTCGGGGGACGGCGGCCGCGGCACGGGAGCGCTTCGGCCTGCCAGCCGGAAGCTTTGTCTGCGGCACCGTCGCCCCGTTCAAGCCGCAGAAAGGGCTGCTGCACCTGGTGGATATCGCCGCCAGGGTCATCGGCAAGAATCCGAACATATTTTTTTTCATCGCCGGGGACGGCGATGGCCGACCGCAGCTGGAGGCTGAGCTGCAGCGGCGGGGCGTAGCGGCGAACTTCCGCCTGCCCGGGTTCATCCCGGATGTGGAGAACGCCATGGATGGCTTTGACATCGGCGTCTCCACCGCTCTCTGGGAGGGCCTGCCCCAGAGCCTGGTGCAGTTGCGCCTGAAAAAAAAGGCGGTCGTGGCCAGCGATATCCCCGGCAACCGCGAAGTGATCCGGGATGGGCAGAACGGCTTCCTGCTCCCGGTTGCCGACCATGATCGCTTCGCCGCCGCCATCCTGCAACTGGCCGCCGACGCGGAGGCGTGCCGCCGGCTGGGGGATTTCGCCGCCGAGGATTTCAGCGCCTGGTCGGCGGAGGTGATGGTGACGCGCCAGGAGGAGTTGTACCAGCGCCTGCTGCTGGACAACTGGACCGGCTGCTGAATCGCCGCTTCGGCGCCGCCGGGACCTCACCGGCTTTACATTTCCAGGTCGCTTGGGTACAATGGTGGGCAACACGGGGGACAAGCCCCGGGCTGCAATTCAATTGACGGAGGTCAAAATGAAGGGGAACAAGAAACTGATCGAGACGCTGAATGCCCTGCTGGCGGATGAACTGACGGCAGTCAACCAATACATGGTGCATTCAGAAATGAGCGCCAATTGGGGCTACGAGAAGCTGCACAAGCATTTTGAAAAAAGGGCCATCGACGAGATGAAGCATGCCGAGAAGCTGATCGGCCGCATCCTTTTCCTGGAGGGCCTGCCCGTGGTCACCAACCTGAAAAAGATCGCCATCGGCGCCGATGTGGCCAAGCAGCTGGCCCACGACCATGCCTCGGAGGCCGAGGCCATCGTGGCCTACAACAAGGCCGTCAAGCTGGCCGGGGACCTGGCCGATTTTGCCACCCGCGAAATCCTGGAGAAGATCCTGAACGAAGAGGACGCCCACATCGACAAGATCGAGGAATTGCAGGACCAGTTGGGGCATATGGGGGCGGCGATCTTCCTCACTACCCAGATCTGAGTCCGGCGCGGTTCTGCTTCAGGAAAGACGCATGGCCCGCAGGCGGGCGACCCGTTCCTCGATGGGCGGGTGGGTGGAGAACAGCGCCAGCAGGCTCTTGCCGCTCAGGGGCGCAACGATGAACAGGTGGGCGGTCTGCCGGCTGGCCGGCAACGGCAGCCGTTTGGAATAGGCGGTCAGCTTTTCCAGAGCCGAGGCCAGGCCCTCGGGATCATGGGTCAGCCGGGCGGCGCCCTCGTCTGCCCTGTATTCGCGGGAGCGCGAGATGGCCATCTGGATGAGCGTGGCGGCCAGCGGGGCCAGGATGGCCATGGCGATCAAGCCCACGATGCCGCCCCGCTCGTCGTCATCGCGTCCGCCGGCGAAAACCCCGAACCAGCGCGCCTGGTAGGCCAGGAACATGATGGCCCCGGCCAGGGTGGCGGCGACGGTCTGCAGCAGCGTGTCGCGGTTGACGACATGGGTCAGCTCATGGGCGATCACCCCCTTCAGCTCCGCTTCACCCATCAGGCGCATGATGCCGCGCGAGAGGGCGATGACCGCCTTGCCGGGGTCGCGGCCGGTGGCGAAGGCGTTGGGGGAATCCTGCTCAAAAACGTATATGGCCGGCATGGGCACCTGGGCCTGCTGGCACATTTCACGGACCAGGGAGTGAATGCGCGGCGCTTCGCTTTCGCTCAGCTCGCTGGCCCGGTAGGCCTTGAGGACGATCTTATCGGAAAACCAATAGGAGACGAAGTTCATCAGGCCGGCGAAGACCAGGGCGATCAGCATGCCCTGGCGACCCCCGGCCATGCCCCCGATGAACAGGAAGATGCCGGTCATGGCGCCCAGCAGCGCCACGGTTTTCAGGTTACTCACGCTTTGCCTCCTTTGGTTCCTGCACCAGGACGACCACTTTTTCATTTTTTTTCATCAGCCACAGGCTTTCCCGCGCTTTTTTCTCCAGGGCCAGGGGATTTTCCCGCAGCAGTTCGATCTCGTGGACCAGCTTTTGCTTTTGCGCTTCCAGGTCGCGGATGGTCATCTGCAGCATCTGGATCTGTTTTTTTGTCTTGACGATCTCGAGGATGCCGCGGTCGCCGAAAACGAAGGCCAGGACCAGGATGAAAAGGAAAAAAACAAGCAGCAGGACGAGGCCGCGCGACTGCAGCAGGGAGAGCTCTTTCTTCCTGATCAAGTGGTTTTCTCCAGGTCGGGGCTGGCCGGTTGCGGGCATGGGGATAAAATATCATAAAACCCGCACGGGCGCAATGGCGCAGCGCGCGGAAGGCCGCCCGTCCAGCGTTTCGCGCGGCCTCTCGGGGCCGGCCCTGTCCCGGCC
>JBGSPO010000213.1:0-8848 GCA_041738575.1 Candidatus Aminicenantia bacterium | reverse complement strand
CCGGAATACATGCGCTACCTGCTGGAAAGCTCGGGCTTTACCGCCGTCGACATCCTTTTCGGCGCCGAGCCGGAGGGCGAGAAGCTCGCCGCGGCCGACGCCGCCGCGCCGCTGGCCCTGGCGTTCAACCAGAACGTCGACCGCCTCAACCGCCTGCTCTTCTCACCCAGCGAATACGCCGCCAAGGGCGTGAAGTCATGAAGAACCCGGGCCGCGACACCGGGCCGGCCGCCCGGACCCGCCGGCGCTTTCCCCCCGATCCAACAGGCCCGGGAGTGCGGCCCCCTCAGCGGGGACCTTCAGGGCCATGAAGAACATCCGCAATTTCTCCATCATCGCCCATATCGACCACGGCAAGACGACGCTGTCCGACCGCCTGCTGGAGATCACCCACGCCATCGCCAAGCGCGACATGCAGGAGCAGGTGCTGGACTCCATGGACCTGGAGCGTGAGCGCGGCATCACCATCAAGTCCCATTTCGTGCGCCTGGAATACCGTGACGCGCGCGGCGAGGAATACCTGCTCAACCTGATCGACACGCCGGGGCACATCGACTTCACCTACGAGGTGTCGCGTTCCCTGGCCGCCTGCGAGGGCGCCCTGCTGGTCATCGATGCCACCCAGGGAGTGGAGGCCCAGACCGTGGCCAACACCTACCTGGCCATGGAGAACGACCTGACCTTGATCCCGGTGCTGAACAAGATCGACCTGCCGAACAACGAGCTGGAAAAGTCTCTGGAGCAGATGGAGAATATCCTGGGCATCCCGCGCGAGGAGGCGTTGATGGTCTCGGCCAAGACCGGGCTGGGCATCGACCAGCTGATCCCGGCCATCATCGAGCGCATCCCCCCTCCACGGGGGGACGCCGCCGGCCGATTGAAAGCGCTGATCTTCGATTCCTGGTTCGATTCCTACCGCGGCGTGATCATCCTGATCAAGATCATCGACGGCGTCATGAAAAAGGGCGACAAGATCAAGTTCCTCTCCAACGGCGCCGAATACGAGATCAGCGAGGTCGGCGTCAACACTCCCAAGCCCCGGCCGCTGGATTCCCTGGAAGCCGGGGAAGTCGGCTACATGATGGCCAGCATCAAGAAGATCTCCGAGGTCAAGATCGGCGACACGGTCACCCTGGCCCACGAGACCGGGGTGGTGGCCCTGCCCGGGTTCAAGGAGCCCCAGCCCATGGTGTTCGCCGGCTTCTATCCTTCCGAGGGCACCAGCCACGAGGAGCTGCGCGAAGCCATCGAGAAGCTCACCCTGAACGACTCCTCGCTGACCTACGAGCCCGAGTCTTCGCCGGCCTTGGGCATCGGCTTCCGCTGCGGCTTCCTGGGACTGCTGCACAAGGAGATCGTCCAGGAGCGCCTGGAGAGGGAATATTCCCTTTCTCTCATCACCACCGCCCCCTCGGTGCGCTACCGCATCACGTCCAGCAAGGACGAGACCTATGAGATCGAATCGCCGGCCCAGTTGCCCAACCCGCAATACTACAAGAAGATCGAGGAGCCCTACATCGAGGCCATCGTCATCACCCCCGACGAATTCCTGGGCAACGTCCTGAAGCTGCTGCAGAACCGCCGCGGCGTCCACCGCAAAATGGAATACATGGGGCCGCAGCGCGTCTACCTGACCTATGACCTGCCGCTGGCCGAAGTGCTCTACGATTTCTTCAACAAGCTGAAATCCATCTCCCAGGGCTACGCCTCGTTCGACTACGAGCTGAAGGACTACCGCGAATCGCCCCTGGTCAAGCTCGACATCCTGATCAACCAGGACCCGGTCGACGCGTTGGCGGTCATCGTCCACAAGGACAAGGCCTACAACGTCGGCAACCTGCTGACCAGCAAGATGAAGGAAGTGATCCCGCGCCAGCTTTTCGAGGTGGTCATCCAGGCGGCCATCAACAAGCGCGTCATCGCCAAGACCGTGGTCAAGCCCCTGCGCAAGAACGTACTGGCCAAGTGCTACGGGGGCGACATCTCGCGCAAGATGAAGCTGCTCGAAAAGCAAAAGAAAGGCAAGAAGCGCATGAAGCGCATCGGCAAAATCGATATCCCCCAGGAAGCTTTCCTGGCCGCGCTTGAGCTTGAGGAGTGAACCATGAAAAGGAATTACCTTCTCGGACTGCTGCTACCGCTGCTACTCTCTCCCGGCTGCGATAAAAAACCGTCGGCGGACCTGCCGCCGACCCTGGTCTGGCACAAGAACCAGGACCACATACGCCCTGCCGGCGGCACCATGAATGTCTGGCAGGGGTTCAGTGTCAAGACGGATCACTTCAGCGCCGATGCGGACATATCCCAGTTCATCCTCTGGCGGCGCCAGGCAGGCCTGATGCCGGTATTCATCGAGTATTCCCTGCAGGGGAGAAAGGTGGAGCTCTCGCTCAATGTGCGAGAAAAGAAAACACTGCCGCCGAGCCGGGCCTTCAAGCGGGAAAAATTCTTTTTCAAGTTCGACGCCGGGTTCAATTTCCTGCGCTTCCGCAAGAAAAGCAAGGACTTGCTGCAAATCCGTTCCCTGGACATCGGGCAGGTGGCGGATAAAAGCGAACCCCAGCTGCGCGGCAATGAGAGCTTCAGCGTGTTCCTCCGGCCGGGCAGCGGCCGGATCGACCTGGACGGCCGCGGCAGTGTCACAATCACCGAGCAGACAATGGCCAAAGAGCCGCCGCCGGCAAAGGTCAGGACCATCCATAGCGGCTTCCTTTCCGGAAAGATCCACTATGAATTCGCTTTCACTCAGCCCACGACCGTGACCATGGCTGTACGCAAGGGCCAGTTCAATATTCGCTCGTTTTCCCTCGTGGAAACCCCGGCAGCGCCGCCGGCTGCCGCTCCCCGCCTGCAGGGCAAGCCCGACATATATATCGTTCTCAGCGACGCCTGCCAGCCCGCCCACCTCGGCGTCTATGGCTATGCCAGGAACACCTCGCCCCATATCGACGCCTTCGCGGCCGATGCCATGGTCTACGAGAACGCCTATGCCAACGCCTCCTTCACCCGCTCCAGTGTCGCCACGCTGCTGACCGGCTTGTACCCCGATTCCCACGACGTGCGCGTCCTGGCCCATAAGATCCCACGTACATTGCTGACCCTGCCCGAATACCTGAACGCCAAGGGTTACCAGACCGGCCTCATCACGTCGACCTTCGCCGTATCGCCCCATTTCGGCTTCACCCAGGGGGTCGACGATTACGTCACCGTTTCCACCAAACGCTATGCCGACCAGGACGATTCCATCCACAAGCGGTTCGCCGCATGGCTGGACCGGGCCGCCCGGCCGCATTTTTCCTACATGCATTTCCTGCATCCCCACCTGCCCAAGGTGCCGCCAGCGGACTTCAAGATCCCCTTCAACCCGGACAAGAAGCCGCTCAGCCCGGAAAGGATGATGGAGTTGATGAACAAGGCCAAGGATTACGCCGCGCCGATCGGTCACGCCGACCTCGAAGAGCTGATCTTCGGCTACGATTCCAGCATCTCCTGGGTCGACGGCGAATTCGGCAAGATCATTTCCAGGCTGAAGCAAAAAAGCCTGTACGACGACAGCCTGATCATTTTCCTGGCCGACCACGGCGAAGCCATGATGGAGCATGGCGTCCTGGCCCATGGCAGCAACGTCTACGATGAAGCCTCGCGCGTGCCCCTGATCATCAAGTACCCTCGCGCCATGGGCCTGAAAGGCCGGTTCAAGCAGGTCTGCGAACTCGCCGACATATTCCCGACCGTCAGCGGCCTGTTCGGACAAGAGATCAGCGTGGACGGCAGGAGCCTGCTGCAGCGCCAGCCCGGCCGCGATTATGACGATACCATGGCCGTTTCCCGGACCTTCAACATCAGCGGCGTTTACGGGCTGCGCTGGCAGAACTGGTACTATATCATCAGCAGCGGCGACAACCATGAGCAGCTGTTCCAGCTTGAAGGCGACCCGCTGCGGGATGTCGGCCGCCACTCCCCCCAGGTCAGGAATTATTTTAAAGCCAGGTTCCTGGACTGGTATGGCCGCTTCCGCAACAAGAAGGACTTCTCCGTGGAAATGAACCTGAAAAAACTCCCGGCCGGGGAGATCGAAGAGATGAAGACCCTCGGCTACCTATAAACGACAATTCAAGTTTTCCACCCCGCCCGGACCACTCTTCAATTCTCGTCGGCCTTGATGAAATGGGCGCCGCGCGACACGCGGTTGCGCAGGGCGGCCTCGACGATCAGCAGCGCCGCCTGCACGCTGTCACGCAGGGAGACGATGCGGTTGCCGATCTCGCTTGCCTGGTAGAACTTCTCGATGCGGTGTTTCAGGTACTCCAGGTCGGCCTTGGCCCGCTCCATGCGCTTGACGGTGCGGATGATGCCGTTGTAGTTCCACATGATGGTCTTGATAGTCACCAGGTCCTGCCAGACCAGCGCCGGGTCGAGCTTCTCCTGGGGATAGGGGTACTTCCACGCGGGCACCTCGGCGATGACGTAAGGGTCCTTGTCGTCGGCGATGACCGCCAGGATGTCCTCGGCCGCCTTGTCGCCCCAGACCAGCGCCTCCAGCAGCGACACCGAGGCCAGGCGGTTGGCCCCGTGCACGCCGGTGGCCGAGACCTCGCCGATGGCGTAGAGGTTGCGGATGCTGCTGCGCCCGTTCAGGTCGCACAGCACGCCGCCGCAGCTGTAGTGGGCGGCCGGCACCACCGGGATCGGTTTCTCCTCGATATTGATGCCGAACTTCAGGCAGTTCTGGAAGATGGTCGGGAAACGCTCGCGGATGTTGATCTTGGCGAACGAGGCCAGGTCGAGCAGGGCGTAGTCGTTGCCGTGCCGGATCATCTCCTCGTAGATGGCCCGCGACACTTCATCGCGCGGCGCCAGGTCCTTCAGCGGTGAATACTTCTCCATGAAGTATTCGCCCTTGAGGTTCATCAGCCGCGCCCCCTCGCCGCGCACCGCCTCGGAGATGAGGAAGCTGTCGGCTTCGCGATGATAGAGCGAGGTGGGGTGGAACTGGATGTATTCCAGGTTGGCCAGGCGCGCCCCGGCACGGTGGGCCATGGCGATGCCGTTGCCGATCGCCTCCTCGGGGTTGGTCGAGTGCAGGTAGAGGCTGCTCAGGCCGCCACTGGCCAGCACCACCTTGCGGGCGAAGACGCGGGCGACCTTCTTGCTTTTCTGGTCCAGCACGTAGGCGCCGATGATCCGTGGCTCCTGGTAGGTGCGCAGGGGGTTGAGCGAATGGTGCGGGTAGCTCAGCAGGTCGATGGCCGTGTGCTGGAACAGCGTCTTCAGCCTGGGCAGCTTCTTGAGGTACTCGTTGAACTTGTCCTGGATGACGCGCCCGGTCATGTCGCGGACGTTGAGCACCCGCCGCGTGGAGTGCCCCCCCTCCTTGGCCAGGTCGTACTGCTCGCCCTTTTTCGAAAAGGGGACCTGCAGCTTGTCGATCAGGATCTCCTGCACCAGGCGCCGCGAATCCTGCACCGCCTGGTCGACGGCCGGACGATAGTTGAACTCGTCGCCGGCCTTGATGATGTCGTTGGCGAAGAGCCCGGCCTTCTCCCCTTCCGGCAGGGCGGCGATGCCGCCCTGGGCATAATAAGTGTTGGTGCGCGTATAGTCCTTGCCCTTGGAGACCAGGAGCACGTCGCTGCCGCCCTCGGCGAGGCGCAGGGCGGCCGTGGCACCGGCGATGCCGCCGCCGATGACCAGCACGTCGGTTTCCAGGTAGTCCTTCATTTTTTCCTCACGATCTTCAGGCTCAGGTCCAGCGAGCGAAACGAGTGGGTCAGGGCCCCAACCGAGATGAAATCGACGCCACTGGCCACTTTTTCGGCGATGTTCTCCAACGTGACGTTGCCCGAGATCTCGAGCCGGGCCCGGCCGCGGTTGACTGCGACCGCCTCGCTGGCAAGCTCCGGGGGAAAATTGTCCAGCATGACCAGTTCCACGCCCAGGGCCAGCGCCTCCTGCAGCTCCGCGATGTTCTTCACTTCCACTTCGATCGTTTTCCCCGGGCAGGCGGCACGTACGCGCTCGACGGCGGGGGCGATGCCGCTGGCCATGACGATGTGGTTGTCCTTGACCATGGCCATGTCCTCCAGGTTCAGGCGGTGGTTGCGGCCGCCGCCGTGGCGCACGGCGTTCTTTTCCAGGTAGCGCATGCCGGGGGTGGTTTTGCGCGTGTCCAGCAGCACGGCGCGGCTGGGCTTGAGCTTCTCGACGAAACGCCGGGTCAGGGTGGCGACGCCGCTCAGCCGCTGCAGGAAATTCAGCGCCGTGCGCTCCGCTTTCAGGATCGAACTCTCGCGGCCGTTGACCTCCAGGACCAGGTCGCCGGGTCGGACCTCGCAGCCGTCGCCGGCGAAGACGGCCACCTCCAGCTCCGGGTCCACCTCATGCAGGACCAGGGTGAAGGCCTCGATGCCGGAGATGACGCCGGCTTCCTTGGCCCGCAATTCGGCCCGCGCCGGCCCGTCCAGGCCGGCCAGCGAATTCGTTGTGACATCGTCGTCCACCCGGTCTTCTTCCAGCGCCAGGCGGACGATTTTCTTCAGGCAGCGATGCTCCAGATCCATGGGGCGATTATAAGCGCCCAAGTCAGAATAGTAAAGCGGGTACTCGGCGCAGGGCGAAGGGCATAAGGCGTAGGGGAAGAAAAGAAAGAACTTCTGCGCAGTGCTGTTTCTTTCCTTACACCTTACGCCTTACACCTAACGCCGAGTTCTTCTATCTTAAAATCTCCAAAGATACGACGCCTTGAAGAAGAAGCTCTTCCGGGTCTGGAGATAGTCGTCGGAGGGGAAATAGTCCCGGTCTTCGTTGCTCCACTTCAGTTTCTGATACGCCGAGCCGTAGCCGAGGTAAATGACGGTGCCCGGGATATAGGTGAACGACGCCAGGAAATCGGCATTGATCTTCTTCCAGTAGTGGTTGTATTCGAGGATGCCGCGGAAGAACAGGTAGCGGTTCACCTGGAACGTAGTGCGGCTGCGCCAGATGGTGTAATCGTAGACCTTTTCGTTGTCGCTCGAGCGGTAAAGATCATAATAGCTGAGCCCCAGGGAGGTGCTCAACTGGTCGAAGGGCTGCAGGAGCAGGAACAGGTCGGCGGTGTTGCCCTTGCCCTGGAACGGCGCCAGCGGGTCGTAATAGATCCGGTCCGAGCGGCGGTAGCCGCCCTCCAGGTAGAGCTGCTTTAGCAGCTGCGTATAGCCGCGGACGCGCCAGCCGCTGAGGCTGAAACGCTGGTCGGCGAAAACTTCGTTCCCCAGGATGGCGTCAAAGCGGACCTGGGTCTGGCGCGGCATGTTGAGGCGCAGCACCAGGTGGTTGTAGGTCTCGAACAGATCGCTGTGCTTGTCCAGCAAGTGGTAGCTCCACCAGAAGGTGTCGATCCTCTGGAAGAATTTCGATCTGGGGTACATGCTGTACTGGACAAAGAAGGGCATCATGGTGATGCCGGTGCGCGTCACGTAGCCGGTGTCGATGCGGAAATCGTTGCTCAGGTCGAAGAAGCCCGCGTCGACGTTCCAGCGCCGGCTGCTGAAGTTGTAGCGCAAACCCAGGGAGTGCCCCTGGTCATCGGCAGCGGCGTCCAGGGCGCGGCTGAACGACTTGAAAAAGCTGTACTCGACATAGCTGGTGTTGTTCAGCCGCCAGCGGCCGTCGATGCCGCCGACGCGATTGTGCCCGCCGGCGAAGCTGCGGTCGGTGAAAAATCCGCCGACATAGCCGTCCTGGTCCAGCTGCCGCTTGTAGCGCAGGATGGAGAAGGCGGCATTGCGGCCTGCCAGTTCGCTGTCCCCGGCCTCGGTGGCCAGGTCGCCGGGAAACTCGTCCAGGGCGAAGATGCCGGAGAGGACATTGCGGCTGCCGATCTTGCCCGTCAGCTTGAGCCCCAGCAGCGGATCGACGATGGAGCGGGTGTAGACGATGGCGCCGACGGTATTGGCCTCCATGGCGGTGGCGAAGGCGAAATTCTCCATGCCCTCGAGGAAGAACGGCCGCTTCTCCGAGTAATACAGCGAGGAGCGCAGGTTGACGTCGATCTGCCCGGCATCGGTCTCCACCTGGCTGAAATCGGGATTGTAGGAGGCGTCCAGCGTCAGGTTGGAGGTGAGGCCCAGCTTGCCGGTGAGGCTGAAATTGGTGTTCCTGCCGGTCGAGCGCATCCGCCCTTCGCCGTGGCTGCTGCCCTGGTCGTAGGTCAGGGCCGGGATGAACTCCACCGGGCGCTCGAACTTGACGTCGTTGAGCTCGATCCGCTGGGCCTGCGACATCAGCCCCCCGCCCTCGGGACTGAGCCCGGGGAAACTGGTCTGCTCCGACTTGCGGCCGATGAAGCGCGACACCAGCAACCCCATGGTCATTTTCTTCTTGAACGGGTAGCGCAGGCTTTTAAAGGGGACCGCCATCTCGGCGCAGTAGCCCGCGCCGTGGATGCAGCCCTTGCTCTCCCAGACCGTGTCGAAGCTGGCGTCGCCATTGCCGTCGGCGTTGATCATGCCGTCCAGCTGGATGCCGAGCGGGTTGACCTCGAACAGGTAGCCGCCCTGCTGGTCGCCGAACGTGTCCAGCACCACCCCGATCCAGTCATCCAGGTCGATGCCGTCGCGCTTGGCCATGGCGGCCTTGATCCGGGCCGGCTCGCTGTCGCGGCAGTCGAAGGCGAAATAGATATGCGTCCGGTCGTAGGCCATCAGGATGACGGTTTTTTCCGATGTCGGTTTGCCGTAATCGGGCTTGAAAGTGAGGAAGTTGTCGAAGCGCGTGGCCTGCTGCCAGACCGCATCGTCCAGCTTGCCGTCGATCACCGGCGGCGTGGCGGTGCGATACACCGGGACCGAGGCGGCCGGGCCGGCCG
>JBGSPO010000171.1:0-21765 GCA_041738575.1 Candidatus Aminicenantia bacterium | reverse complement strand
CCAGGGTGACGGCGCCGCCGGCCACGTCCAGCACCTGCAGCCGCTGCTCGCGGTCGGCAAAGAGCAGCATGCGGCCGTCGGGCGACCACTTGGGGGGAAAGCGCCAAATGCGGCTGCCGGAGGTCAGCTGCCGCGGCTTGCCGGCGCCGTTGCCGTCGATGACGTATATCTCGTATTCACCGCTCAAATCGGAATAGTAGGCAATGGAACCGCCGTCCGGCGACCAGGTGGGGAATATCTCGCGCACGCCCTGGCTGCGGGTCAGGTTATAGGTCAGCCCCTCTTTCTCGGGGACGGTGAACAGGTCGCCGCGGGCGTCGAACACCGCCCGCTTGCCGCTGGGCGAGACGTCATAGCTGGAGATGAATTCGCCGACGCTCTTGAAATAGGGAAGAACGTTGGGATTGTCGAAGTTCAGGTTGACCGCCAGCTTCTGTTCCCGCCCCGAGGCCAGGTCCAGCCTGTAAAGATAACCGCCCTTCTCATAGACCAGCCGGCCGTTGCGGCCCGAGGGCCAGAGGACATCGTAATCCTTGTGGCGGGTGACCTGCTCGACCTTGTCGCTGGCCAGGTCCAAGGCATGGATGTTCAAGGTCAGGTCGCGGTCGGAGACAAAATAGATCTTGTTGCCCCACCATGACGGATGCTGGTCGGTGCCGGCAAAATCGGTCAACTGCCGCGACGTGTTGTTCTGCAGATCGTAGATCCAGACATCCTGGGCGCGGCCGCCCTGGTAGCGCTTCCAGGTGCGAAACTCCCGCTCGATGGGAGTATAGACGATCTGGGTGGCGTCGGGGGAAAAGGTGCCGCCGCCGCTTTCCGGTATGGCCAGCGGCGTTTCCAGCCCGCCGGCCAGCGCCACCAGGAAAAACTTGCCCATGCGCTCGCCCCAGGGGGTGCGGTTGCAGCGCACCAGGACCTTCTGGCTGTCAGGGGTCCAGTCCATGACCACGTAATCGTAGCCGCCGCGCGGCGGCATGATGCCGGCGTCGTTGTACCAGGTCAGCTGCCGCGGCGTGCCGCCGGCGGCCGGCATGACCCAGACCTGGCGCGAGCCCGAGTATTCGGCTGAAAAGGCGATCCATTGGCCGTCGGGGGAGATCTTGGGGAACAATTCCAGCCCCGGGTGCGAGGTCAGGCGCCGGGCGTCGCCGCCGGCGGCCGGGACCGACCAGATGTCGCCGGCGTAGACGAACGCCACCAGGTCGCCATTTATATTGGGGAAACGGAGCAGGCGGGCGTCGGAGATCGCCCATGTCCCGCCGTACAGGAAAATGACCGCCAGGACCAGACCGATGATTTTTCTCATCTTGCCTCCTCGATCCATGAAGATGGATTATAAATCGGATCGGCTCAACAGGCAAGACAATTTCGGGGATGGTTGGCGATTCGGGTCGATCAAGATAAATAATTTTTTTTGGCTGATTATGTTGACAACCGATATATCGTATGACATAATATCGATAAACGATACATCACATTTCGTTATAGCGATACGTGATATAAGGAGGTAGCCATGAAGGTTGACAAAGAAACGACCCGCCACCTGCCGCTGAGCGAAGCCACCTACTGCATCCTGCTGGCGCTGGCCGAGCCGCTGCACGGCTACGGCATCATGCAGAAAGTGGAGACGGACAGCGCGGGCGCCGTGCACATCGGGCCCGGCACCCTGTACGGCGCGCTGACCACCCTGGAAAAAGAAAAACTGATCACCCTGTTCGACACGGTGGAGCGGCGCAAACGCTATGCCCTGACCGAAAAGGGGCGCGACGTGCTCGCCGCCGAGCTGGCCCGGCTGCGCTTGCTGACCCGCCTGGGCGACAAGGTCCTGGGAGACCGCTCTTCCCAAGGCTAAACAAAATGAGCGACACACAATTCAAGGAGACCGCAATGGAAAAAGAAAAAATGACAAAATTCAAATGGTTCTGGGCCTGGGATGATGAAAAAGAGGAAAAATGGCTGGAAGCGATGTCTGAAAAAGGCTGGCACCTCGAAAACCCGGGCTTGCCCTGCGTCTATCATTTTATCCAGGGCGAACCGCGCGAGTATTCCTACCGCCTCGATTTCCGCACCGGCAGCTATAAGAGCCTGCAGGAATACCTGCAGATCTGCCGCGACGCCGGCTGGGAAATGATCGGCCGCATGAGCTCCTGGTATTATTTCCGCAAGGAATGCCGCGGCGGGGAAAAGCCGGAGTTTTTCAGTGACAAGGATTCCAAGGTCCAGAAGTACAGCCGCCTGCTCATCTTTCTGTTGATCTTCCTGCCCATCATGCTCAATGGGATGATCAGTCTGTCCAGGATGAAAAATTCGGGGTTCTTCTCCGGCGTCCGCATTTTCTATGTCTTCATCATACTGTTCTTCAGCTATGCCATCATCCGCCTGCTGCTGCGCATCAAAAAACTCAAAAAAAACTGACCCTTCCGGACCCCCCCCCCGCCCCCGGGGGACAGGCCCGGCGCGGCCGGCATGGGCCTTGAAATAATCCCCGCGCTTGGGTAAGATGCTTTTTTAGGAGGCGCCATGTTCGATAAAAAAACCTATCAACAGAGAAGAAACAAGCTGGGCCGGCAGGTGAAGTCGGGGCTGCTGCTCTTCCTGAGCAACGGCGAAAGCCCGATGAACTACGCCGCCAACACCTACCACTACCGCCAGGACAGCACCTTCCTGTATTTCTTCGGACTGGGCTTTCCAGGCCTGGCCGCGATCATCGACGTGGACGAGGAGCGGCAGACGGTATTCGGCAATGACGTGGAAATGGAAGACATCATCTGGATGGGCCCGCAACCCTCGCTGCGAAGCCGCTGCGCCAAGGCGGGCATCTCCGATACGCGGCCGCTGGCCGAGCTGGACGCGGTCCTGCGGACCGCGGTGCGCCAGGGACGCAAGGTCCACTTTCTCCCCCCCTACCGCGGCGAGAACTCCCTGTGGCTGGAAAAGCTGCTGTGCATCCGCGCCGGGACGGTCAAGGATTACGCTTCGGTCGAGTTCGTCAAGGCAGTGGTCGCCCAGCGGGCGCTGAAGAACCCGGACGAGATCAAGGAGATCGAAGCGGCCCTGGCCGTCAGCGCCGCCATGTACCGCGAAGCCATGGCCATGGCCCAGCCGGGCATCTATGAAAGGGAGATCGCCGGCTGGATCGAGGGCATCGCCCTGGCCGGCGGCGGCCAGCTGGCCTTCCCGGCCATCGTCACCGTGCACGGCGAGACCCTGCACAACCACTACCACGGCAACTGCCTGCAGGAGGGCGACCTGCTGCTCATCGACTCCGGCGCCGAGACCGAGTCCGGCTACGCCAGCGACATCACCCGCACCGTGCCCGTGGGCGGCCGCTTCGACCCCGGGCAGCGGTCGGTCTACGAAGCGGTCCTGGACATGCAGCTGACCGCGATCGCCATGATCCGGCCCGGCGTCAGCTACCGCAGCATCCACCTCAAGTCCGCCGCCGTCCTGGTCGAGCACTTGAAGGAAATCGGGCTGATGAAGGGCAACACGGCAGAGGCCGTGGCCGTCGGCGCCCACGCGCTGTTCTTTCCCCACGGGCTGGGCCACATGATGGGCCTGGACGTCCACGACATGGAGGACCTGGGCGAGGTTCATGTCGGCTATGACGACAAGACCCAGCGCAGCCGGCAATTCGGCCTGGCCTACCTGCGCATGGCCAGGAAGCTCGAACCCGGGCACGTGCTGACGGTCGAGCCCGGCATCTATTTCATCCCGGCCCTGATCGACCAGTGGCGCTCCACGCGCAAGCACGCGGAATTCATCCGCTATGACAAGGTCGATAAATTCCGCAACTTCGGCGGCATGCGCATCGAGGACGACATCCTGGTCACGCCGCGCGGCTGCCGGGTCCTGGGGCCGCCCATACCCAAGGCCACGGCCGAGGTCGAAGCCGCCGTGCGCGTTCCCCTGGGCGGGGACCGCTAGCCCGCACTTCTCACAAATATTTGCTGCAATTGCGGATATGGGCATGTCTACTGCGTCAGGCTCGGTCGGATACCTCCATCGTACTAACAGTACGTCTCCGGTCTCCTCGGTCGCCTTCCTTGTATCCATGCCCATCTGCGCAATTTCGCGACAATATCTGTGAGAAATGCGGGCTAGGCCCGACGGCCGGAAAATTTTATTCCGCGCCGCGGCCATTGACTTTTCGGCAGCCCTCGGATATTATTAATTTTAACGTAAACAATATCAAGAGGGATCCATGAAGAAGAAGATCAGTTTGCGCGTGATCCGCAGGATTTCGTTTTATTATGAAGCCCTGCTCAAGTTGAACCTGCCGGAGAACACCTATATCTCCTCGAAAAAGCTGGAAGAGGTCACCGGCGTCTCCTGCAACCAGGTGCGCCAGGATTTTTTCTACCTGGGCATCTCCATCGGCAAGCAAAAGAAGGGCTACCTGGTCAAAAAGCTGTTCCGCGAACTGAAAAAAATCCTCTCCATCGACCACGGCGCCCGGGTGGTGATCATCGGCGCCGGCCGCATCGGCCAGGCCCTTTCCAACTACAAGCTGTTCAAGGACCGCAACATCACGGTGACGGCGCTGTTCGACATCAAGCCGGAGCTGGTCGGCACCGAGGTGGGCAAGCCGGGCCAGCAGAAGCCCGTCCTGCACGTGAACCAGCTGGAGACCTACCTGAAAGAGAACCCCGACATCCACATCGCCCTGCTCACCGTCCCGGAAGAGGCGGCGCAGGAGATGCTGGACAAGCTGATCACCCATGGCGTCAGGGGGGTGGTCAACTTCGCCCCCAAGATACTGAAGGTGCCCAAGGAAGCCCGGGACGTGCAGCTGATCAACGACTGCATCGGCACCTCGCTGTACAAGATCGTCTATCAGCTGTACAGCAAAAAGTAATGCGCATGGGCCGGCGAACCACCGCCAGGAGATGAAGCCGACATGAACGCGGGATCGCTGCTCTTTCCCCTGCTGCTGTTCATCCTGCTGATCCTGGCCAGCGCCTTCTTTTCCTCGGCCGAGACCTCGCTGCTGACCGTCAGCCGCATCAAGCTGACCCACCGCGCCAAAAAGAAGGACAAGAAGGCCATGATGCTGGCGCGGCTGCTGGAGAAGCCCGAAGAATTCCTGTCCACCATCCTGGTCGGCAACAACCTGGCCAACGTCGCCGCCGCCTCCATCGCCACCCTGCTGCTCACGCGTTTTTTCCGCGGCAGCCAGGGGGCGCTGCTCCTGCTCTCCACCCTGGCGACCACCCTCATCCTCCTGGTCTTCGGCGAGATCACTCCCAAGTCCTACGGCTACCGCCATGCCGAGAAGCTGTCCTTCCTCTACGCCCGGCCGCTGCGTTTCTTCAGCCTGCTCTTCTACCCGCTGGTCAAGGGGCTGGCCCTGCTGCCCAACCTGTTCTTCCGGAGGCAGGGGTCCAAGGCTTGGGCCAAGAAGGAGTTGAGCCTGGAAGAGATCAAGCACTTCCTGTCCATGGAGACGCAGCTGTTCCAGCACAACCCGGAAACCCTGAAGATGCTCAACGAGATCATCGACATCTCGCAGAAGGACATCAAGGCCATCATGACCCCGCGCGTGGGCATCGTGGCCCTCAAGGAGAGCAGCGGCCCCAAGGAGCTGCGCAAGATCATCCTGGAAAAGGGTTTGTCCAAGATCCCGATCTACAAGGGCAAGCTGGACAATATCACCGGCATCGTCGACTCGCACCTGCTGCTGACGGCCCTGCTGCAGGAGGACTTCGAAAAGCTGGAGTTGAAAAAAATCGCCGCCAAGCCGATCTTCGTCTCCGAGTATTCCTCGCTGAACTACATCCTGAACGAATTCAAGAAGCAGCGGCTGAACCTGGCCGTCGTGCTCGACGAATACGGCTCGACCATCGGCATCATCACCTTGAGCGATATCCTGCGTGGCATCCTGGGCGACTTCGACATCAGCGGCACGGGCATCAAGAAGCTGGGGCACAATGTCTTCCAGCTGAAGGGCAGCACGCCGGTGGAAGAGATCAACAGCCAGCTGGAGCTGGACCTGCCCGAGCGCAAGGACTACACCACCATTTCCGGCCTGTTCATCTACGAGTTCGGCAAGCTGCCCCAGGAGAACGCCCGCGTCCAGGTGAAGAACCACCTGCTGGTGGCCAAGAAGATGGGCCGGCGCAAGATCGAGGAGATCGTACTGATTGGCCATGAAGACCATCGCCCAGAATAAAAAGGCCTTCCACGACTACGAGATCCTCGACCGTCTTGAGGCCGGCATCGCCCTGGTCGGCAGCGAGGTCAAGTCGATCCGCGCCGGGCGCATCAGCCTGAAGGACTCCTTCGTGGAGATCCACGACGGCGAGGCGTTCCTGCTGCGCTGCCACATCAGCCCCTACGAGCAGGCGGGCGTTTTCAATCACGAGCCCGAGCGCAAGCGCAAGCTGCTGCTGCACGGGCGCGAGATCCACCGCCTGGACCAGAAGGTCAAGGAGCGAGGCTTCAGCATCGTGCCGCTGCAAGCCTACTTCTCCGACCAAGGCCGGATCAAGATCGAGATCGCCCTGGTGCGCGGCAAGCGCGAATACGAGAAAAAACAGAAGCTCAAGGAGCGCGACATCCGGCGTGAAATGGACCGCGACGTCCAGAGATTCAAGGACCGGAAGAGATAGACGCAAGACGTCAGACGTCTTTTTAAAATGTACTTGAATTTTCTGACCGACTCGTCTACAATTTCCCTGTGACCTTATTGCTGGCCATTCCTTGGAGGGACCAATGTCGATCGTTAATTTAAGCCAGATCCTGACCTTCGCCGCCGAAAAGGGGGCATCCGACATCCATTTCCAAGTGGGTTCGCCGCCGTTGCTGCGCCATCACGGGGAGCTCTTTCCCCTGAAGCACCCGCCGCTGAGCGAGGAAGACATGGTGGCCATCGGCCAGACGCTGGCCAAATTCGCCGACAGCGAAAAGTTCAAGAAAGAGGTCCGGGACTACGACGGCTCGTTCGCCCTGGCCAATGTCGCCCGCTTCCGCGTGAACGTCTACCGCCAGAACGGGCGCTACGCCGCGGTGCTGCGCCTGATCCCCTTCAGGCCGCGGACCTTCGAGGAGTTGAACCTGCCCAAGGTGCTGGAAAAGATCGCCGCCCTGAAGCGCGGCCTGATCCTGGTCACTGGCGCCACCGGCAACGGCAAGTCGACTACCCTGGCGGCCATCATCAACCACATCAGCCTGAAGCGGCGCGCGCACATCATCACCATCGAGGACCCCATCGAGTACCTGTTCGAAAAAAACCTGTCCATCATCTCGCAGCGCGAGATCGGCCCCGACACCGAATCGTTCGCCTCGGCGCTGCGCGCAGCCATGCGCCAGGACCCGGACATCCTCATGGTGGGCGAGCTGCGCGACCACCAGACCGTGGACACCTGCCTGAAGGCCGCCGAAACCGGCCACCTGGTCATGGCCTCGATCCACACCCCGGACGTCATCCGTACCCTGAACCGCCTGCTGGGCTACTTCCCAGCCGAAGAGCACCCGTCCATCCGCCAGCGCCTCTCGGAGAACCTGGTGGCCATCATCTCCCAGCAGCTGCTGCCCAGCCTGGACAAGTCCGTCATGTTCCCGGCCTGCGAGATCATGCTGGTGAACAAGACCATCGAGATGTGCCTCAAGAGCCCGGAAAAGACCAACGAGATCATGAAGCACATGGCCAAGAACCGCGACCTGGGCATGCAGACCTTCGACCAGCACCTGATCGAGCTGGTGAAGGCGCACAAGGTCTCCATGGACGAAGCCATGCTGGCCGCCGAGCAGGCCGACCAGATCGAGCGCAGCATGACCATCGAAGAATAGCAAAGAAAAGCTTAAAAGGTAAAAGTTAAAAGTAAAAAGGAAAAAGAAAGAAAACCCGAATAACATTCATCCCCTTTCCCCCATTTCACAATAATTTCTCTTTCCCTCGTACTCGCTGTCAGGTCCTTGCCTTCCTCTTCACTTTTACCTTTTACCTTTTTCCTTTTACCTTTGAAGGGCTTTCCCCCATGCCCCCTTCATCGCGGCCAAAAAACACGATGACCAGGCCGGGGATAAGGATCAACAGGTCGCGGAAGATCAGGACATAGGCGCTTTCCGTGTCGGCAGCCGATGTGGAGAAGCAGCCGCAGCTCATGTCGAGGCCGCGCGCGGCGTTGACTCCCAGGGCCAGGATGAAGGCCAGCAGCAAAAGGGAAAGCCAAAGGGCGGAACTGCGCCGCCAGACGCCGGCGACCAGGAACAGGCCGGCGATCAGCTCCAGCCAGGGCAGGACCAGGGCCGGCAGCGTGACCAGGAAATCGGGCAGGATGCCATAGTTGGCGATGATCCGGGCGAATTCGCGGGGGTGGGCGATCTTGTCCAGGCTGGCATAGATGAATATGCCGCCCAGGACCAGGCGGCACAAGGCCTGCAGCCATGCCGAGGAGAGTGCCCGGAGCAGGCTACTTTTCAACGGCATGGCCCCTCCCGCTCCAATCCTCCATGCCCCCCCGGTAGAGGAGAAGGCCCTTCAACCCCTTGGCCCACAGCCGGCGGGCCAGCTCGGGAGAATCGCCGCAATGGGGATCGCTGCAGTACAGCACCAGCAGCGCGGCAGCCCGCAGCCGCGGCTCCAGTTCCGGGAAAAGGCCGTCAAACTCGCCCAGCGGCAGGCTGAGCGAGCCAGGGATATGCCCGGTGCCGAAGGCGGCCGCGGCGCGGGCGTCGAGCAGCAAGGTGCCGGGAGCGCTGCCCGCCTGCAAGACGAAATCGGCGTCCACCTCACCCACGGGGACGACCGCTGCCGCAACCGGCGCCAGCGGCCGGAAGAGCGGCAGCGGCTCTTGCGAGAAAAAATTGGCGCCCAAGCCCAGCAGCAGGCTGGCGGCGACCATGGCCAGCATCTGCCAGACATGCCTTTTGCCCGGGCGCATGGTCACCACCTTCTCAGAACCGGCCCAGGTCAAGGGAACGGTACTGCAGCGCTTCCTGCACGAAAGGGGCGGCGATCTTCTCGACACCCTGAAGGTCGGCGATGGTCCGGGCCACTTTCAGGATGCGGAAATAGCCGCGGGCGCTCAGGTCGAACTTGTCGACGGCCAGGCGCAGCAGCTCGCCGCCCTCCTCGTCCAGCGGGCAGAATTTCTTGATTTCGGCATTGCGCATCTGGCCGTTGGCGAAGATCTTCTTTTTCAGATTCCGGAAGCGCTGCGTCTGCTGGTCGCGGGCCCGGACCACCCGCTTGCGGATTTCGGCCGAGCTTTCCGCCTCCGCCGTCGAGGTGATCTCCTCCAGCTTGACCTTCTTCATCTCGATCTGCAAATCGATGCGGTCCAGCAGGGGCCTGGACAGCTTGGCGTAGTAGCGGTATTTCCGGGACGGGCTGGAGGCGGCATCGCCGACCTCGCCCATGCCGACCGCGTCCTGGCTGGGGTTCATGGCCGCCACCAGCATGAAGCGCGCCGGGAAGGTGGAGGTGGTCAGCGAGCGGGAGACCGTGATCCTGCCGTCCTCCATGGGTTGGCGCAGCACTTCCAGGGCCGAGCGCTTGAAATACGGGATCTCGTCGAGGAAGAGCACGCCGTTATGGGCCAGGGATATCTCCCCGGGGACGGGGTACTTGCCGCCGCCGCTGATGCCGACGTCGGAAATGGTGTGGTGCGGCGAGCGGAACGGCCGGCGCCGCACCAGGCCGCCCCGTTCACCCAGCAGGCCGGCGGCGCTGTAGATCAGGGAGGTCTCCAGGACCTCGTCGTCGCTCATGCTCGGCAGGATGGAGGGCAGCGCCTTGGAGATCATCGACTTGCCGGAGCCGGGGGCGCCGATCATCAGGACGTTGTGAGAGCCGGCGGCAGCGATTTCCATGGCCCGCTTGGCCAGGTACTGGCCCCGGATCTCGGAAAAGTCGTTCTCGCAAGGCTCGGCCTCCGACCTGTCGATGCCGGCGGAACAGGGGGCGAAGGCCCCGGGATGCTCGACCATCTCGATGACCTCGGTCAGGTTCTTCAGGGCGTAGACCTCGATGCCGCTGACGAACTGGGCTTCCTGCCGGTTGGCGAAGGGGATGACGATGCCGCGGAAGCCCCGCTGGCGGGCGAACAGGCTGATGTTCAGCACGCCCCGGACCGGGTTCAATTCGCCGTTGAGGTTCAGCTCGCCATAGAACAGGAGGTCGGCGAAGGCCGGGCTCTCCAGGCGGTAGCGGTTCTTGATGATGCCGACGGCCATGGGCAGGTCGAGGGCCGACCCCTCCTTGCGCACGTCGGCCGGCGAGAGGTTGATCACGATCTTCGTGGCCTGGGGGTAGTCGAAATTCTGGTGGCCGACCGCCAGCCTCAGACGCTCGCGGCTCTCCTTGACGGCGCTGTCCGGCAGGCCGACGATGACGATGCCCGGAATGCCGCGCGAGAAGCCGACCTCGACCTCGGTGGCCACGACATCCAGACCGTTGAGGACCGCCGACTGGATGCGGCTGATCACTCGCCCTCTCCGGGGATGATGAGGGCCTGGCCCGGCCGGATCAGGTTGGAGCGCAAGTGGTTGGCCTGCTTGATGCGGCTGACCGAGGTATGGTGGCGGCGGGCGATCGCCGACAGGGTGTCGCCGGGCCGTACGCGGTAGGAATTGAACTTGGGGATCTTGGCGGCCGGGATCCGTTCCAGGCCGGAGAGGGCGGCCCCGTCGGAGGCGCCGGGGACGCGCAGGGGATATTCGCTCAGGATGCTGGGGGTAAAGTCGCGCAGCAGCTCCGGGTTCAGCCGCTTCAAGTCGGCATAAGGCAACTGCAGCCGCTCCGCGATCTGGGGGAGCGACGCCGGCGAGGGCACGGTGACCGTCTTGCTGCCGGCAAAGACCGGCTCGCCGCCGCCGAGGGTGAATCCGTATTCCCCGGGCGAGCGGGCGATGAGCAGCGAGGCCAGGAAGGCCGGCACGTAGTTTTTCGTTTCGCGGCGGATATGGCGGCTCTGGTTGATGGTGAAGAAGTCCGCCGTCTGCAGGGCGCGCATGGCCTTCTCGACCCGGCGCGGGCCGCCATTGTAGCAGGCCAGCGCGATGTACCAGTCGTTGTACTCCTCGTACAGGTGCTTGAGAAAGCGAGCCGCCGCATCGGCGGCTTTGAAGGGGTCCAGGCGCTCGTCCACCTGCCAGTCGACCCGCAGCCCGAAGAGCCGCGCCGTGGAGGCCATGAACTGCCAGGCGCCCCGGGCCCGGGCCCGCGACGTCGCATCGACGCGGAAGCCGCTCTCGATGATTGGCAGGTAGGCCAGGTCCTCGGGGATGCCGTGGCGGCGGCAGGTCTCCTGGAACGGGCCGATGAACTCCCCCATGCGGTCGAGGGCGCGCTGGATGCCGTCGTGGCGGATGGTCTGGAAGGCCTTCAGGAAGGAAACCACCTGGGGATTGACGACCATGGGGAGGCTGTAGGATACGGCTGCCGTGTCGCTGACCTTCTGCTTCAGGTCCAGGACGTCCTTCTCCGACGGCAGGAACAGCGGCGTGGCGATGACCTGATCGAGAAACGCCTCGTGCTCGCCGTTCTCCGGGCTGTTCCTGTCCTTCAGGTAGTTCAGCTCGATGTCGGCGATCTTGCGCACGTAGTCATCCAGGATACCCCTGCTCTCGAGGCTGGCGTCGCCCGCCGTCCCGGCGTCCAGCAGCACGTCCACCGTCTGGTTGAAGCGGGACTTCGCACCGGCCATGTCCCCCTTGTCCAGGCAGACCTTGCCTTGCTGGAAAAACATTTCGGCCCTGGCCGCGGGGCCGGCGGGGGCGGGCGGGCCAGCGGCCGGCTTCAGGGAGGCCCGGGAAGGGGCGCAGGCGAATCCGATGAACACGGCGGCAAGCAGCAGGCCGAATCTAGCTTTTGACATCCAGGATGATGTTGACTTTCTTGGTTTCAGGGTTCAGGGCGATGGCGATGGAGCGCAGCACCCGTCCCTCGCCATCCTTGATCTCCACGGTGATGCGGCCGTTGCCGGCGGCGATCTTCTCGATCCTCGTGATGCGCGTCGGATCCTCCAGCTGATGCAGCAGCTCCCCCAGTGACTTGCCGGCCGTCCGGAGCGGCGCGGCGGCGTCTTTCTCGGGAGAGGGAGGGGATCCCCCCCCCGACCGTATTTCCTGCCCGGCCTCGCAGGCGGTCATCTGCTCCACGCTCACTTTCTTCACCGGCAGGTCTTCCATCCGGACCATTTGCTGGGCCTGGTTGATGTCGAAATGCACGGCCACGTTCTTGGGGGTATGGGCGGCGTGCTCCAGTGCCTCCTTGATCCGGGTCAGGGTCAAGGACGAGATCTCGCGCAGGGTCTCGATGACGCCGCGGCCGGAGCGGGCCACGGCCTCGAAGTAGGGCCGTTTCAACGGGTTCAGGCTGCTGTTGAGCTTTTCCAGCGGCGAGATGTTCTTCAGGTCCCGCTTGTTGTACTGGAACACCATGGGGATGTCCTCGATGCAATGATCGTAGAACCCCAGGTTCTCCCTCAAATTGTCGAAGCTCTCGCAGTTGGCCTGCGCCATGAGCTCCTGGGAATCGGCCACGAAGACGATGCCGTCGGCCCCTTTGAGCACGAGCTTGCGGGTGGAATCGTAGAAAACCTGGCCGGGAACGGTGTAGAGCTGGAACCGGGTCTCATAGCCCTTGACCAGTCCGACGTTGATCGGCAGCAGGTCGAAGAAGAGCGTGCGCTCGATCTCCGTTTCCATGCAGACCAGCTCGCCCCGGGTACGGGGGTTGGTCACCGAATAGATGTACTGCAGGTTGGTGGTCTTGCCGCCCAAGCCGGTTCCATAGTAGACAATTTTGGCGGTGACCTGCTTGGATGTATGGTTGATCAGCATCTCTTACTACCCGTGGCATTTTCGCATTTTTCCGGGTAAAAGTCAATGAGCGAAACGCCGACGGGGGCCTGGGCGACGGCCGTCGCGATCAGAAATCGAGGCCGATCCAGAAATTGATGCCGCTGTAGGCCTTGGACTTCAAATCGGTACGCCAGACCCACTCCACATGGAAGGGGTAGTTGAAAAGGAAGAACTCGATGCCGTAGCCGAAGGAGGAAAGCGCGTCCCGCAGCCGTAGCGAGCCGGGCTCGAAGACCCGGAACTCCTCGCCATGGAACCACAAGCCGCCGAGGTCGAAGAAGAAGACGCCCCGGACGGGGCCGATGACCCCGATGGGAGTCAGGGCGGCATGGACCAGCGGGAAGCGGAACTCGGCGTTGAAGAAGAATCCCTGGTTGCCGGCCAGGGTGCGAAAATCGGCCAGGCGCAGGGTGTTGTTGCCGCCGCTCCAAAAAAGCAGGGCGTTTTTCCCCCCCGAATAGAATCCGCTCAGGCGAAAGGCGAGCAGCGAGTAATTGTCGAGGCGCAGGTATTTGCGGAAATCGCCCTCCAGGGTATAGGCGTCCAGGGAGTTGGAAAACAGCTGGAAGTATTTCCCGGCGCTGAGCCGGAACGTATGGCCGCTGTTGGGCCCGTAGTAGCTGAAGCGGGTGGTCTCGCAGACCAGCGAGGCCTCGATCGGCAGCGCGAAGCCGTTGAAGAACTGGCCGTAGGGCAGCTCCAGGCCGTAGTAGAACAGGTCGGAATCCTCCTCCTGGTGGAAGGCCGAGACGGTCAGCTCGGCGCGCAGGGAGCGGCTGAAGGGATAGATCAGGGAAAAATCGCCGCCGATGCGGCTGCGCAGCGAGAAGTAGTAGTTGCTGACATAGGGATAATAATAGGCGTCGCTCTCGGAGAACAGGTGGGCAAAGTACTGCAGGCGGCGCCGCTGGTTCAGGTAGCCCAGATGGTAGGAGCGGTAGCCGAAATAGGAAGCCAGGTAGAAGATGAAATTGTGGTCGCCCAGCATGTCGGTCACGTTCAGGTAGGACGACCCGTAGAAGCCGCCGCCGGTATCGACGCCCAGCGTGATCGGCGGCAGGCTGCTGACGATCAATTTCTCGAAGGGCTTGTACGTCTTCACGCTCAGGGTGAAGGAAGCGGCCGCCTCGGCCCCGCCGTCGGCAACGGCGGCAAGCTGCGGCGCCGCGAACTCGACCTTTCTCTCGGCCTGGGGCGAGCCGGTGTCCTTCTTGAAAAGCAAAAAGCTCCCCTTGTGGTAGGCGGAGATGACCAGCTGCCCTTTTTCCCCGGGGACCTCCACCGGGAAAAAATTGCCGGTGCGCACGTCGCTGTGGCGGCGCAGGACCTTGCCCTCCAGGTCCAGCGAGCAGATGTTGAAGGCGCCCCGCTCGTCGGAGCTGTAATAGACTGTCTTGGCGTCGAGGGAAAAGGAGGGGGCGATATCGTTGAAATCGCCGTCGGTCAGCCGCACGGCCAGGTCGGGGCTCTCGCTCGGGGCCAGGTACAGCTTGTCGACGTTCCGCAAGCCGGCCGCATAGACGACCTTTTCACCATTAGCGGAGATGTCGACGGACTTGACATAGGTCCGGCCGTCGGTCAATTTGCGGACCTGGCCGTTCCCCAGGTCCAGGGAGTACAGGAAGGAATGGATGCCTTCGATGCCGGTGAACAGCAGGATGTTCTTCCTGGGATGGAAGACCGGCGAGCTCGGCTTCTGGATGGCGCCGATCTTGAATTCCTTCTGGATGCGGTTGTCGAGGGCGTTGAGCATGATCAGGTACGAGTCCAGCTCCTTGCGCACGAAGAAGGCGATGTTCTGCCCCTGGCGGTCCCAGCTGAAGGAACGGCCGTCGGAGGGAACGAACCTGAAATCGATGCCGTCGTAGGTGGATTTGAACCCCGGGGTGATGTTCTTGATCACTTTGCCGTCCTTCAGCGAGAGCAGGATGATGTCGATGTCGTAGGCGCGGTAATTGACGGTGAGTACGGCCAGCAGTTCGCCCCCCGGCGAGACCTGGTGGGAGAACGAGTAGGCGAACGGGCGGTCGGGGCCGATGACGAAGCTGTAGTCCTCGGGGTTTTCGCGCTGGAGAAAGGCCTTGAAGCGGTTGCGGGCATACCTCTTGAACTCAAAGTTGAATGTCTTGGGCACGTAGTTGAAGTGCTCCAGGAAGCTGCGGCGCTTGCTGGTCAGGGCGGGGCGCCGCTGGCTGAACAGCAGGTCGCGGATGCCCTTCTTGCCGAACTTCTCATAGAAGAATTCGTACATCAGGTGGCCGAAATCGTAGGGCGTGCGGTTGGTGCCGGTTTCGGCGCGGATGTCACCGTCCTCCTGGACCTCGGGGATGCGGTCGCTGAGCACGCTGTCGATGACGGTCATCAGGCTGAAGCTGTCCCAGTGGTCGGTCATGAACTCGGCGTGGCCTTCCAATACCCACAGGGGCGGGCGGCGGAAGTCGAACATGCCCGTCGGGCGGTTCTTGTACAGGATGGCGTGCTGGAACGAATGGGACAGCTCGTGGATGATCAGCCGCCCCAGCTCCTCGGCGGTGCGGTTGCCGTAGATGACCACGCGGTGGCCGACCGGCTCGGTGAAGCCCTCGAAGCTCCCCGGCGGGATGATCCCCGGGTAGAGGTTGGTCTGCTCCAGGTCGGTCTGCTTGTTGTAGTAGATGATCGGGGTCTTCTCCTCGATGGTCATGTTCAGCAGCGAGGAGAGCTTGTCGTAGGCCTTCTCGGCCTCCACGGCCAGCCGCTGCAGCAGCTCCGGATCGTCCATGTAGTGATAGATGCGGAAGTTCTTGGTCTCCGCGTACTTCCAGGGGAAGGCGTGGCGTACGATCTTGTTCTTGCCGTAGTAATAGGAATACTGTGCGGAAAGGGCTGCGGCGCAGAACAGCAATAAAACGGCGATGGTGGTTTTTTTCATGCTGCCATCCTATTTGACCAGAATGTATCTCTCTTGTCGGGCCGGGCGCGGCTTCAGGGCGGCGGTCAGCCTGGCCGTGATCTTGGCGAACATGCTGTTGAAGTTGAACTGGTCGGTGCTCCCCGGCCCTGGTTCCGCCTTCTCGGAGTAGGTCTCGCTCCAGAGGACCCTGGCGTTGTCGCCGTCGATGAGGCTGATCTTCGCCTCCATCTCCCACAGCTGGATCGTCTCGTAAACGTTCTTCTTGTCGCCTTTTTCGTCGCGGGTCTCCTTGATCACCCCCATCTTCCTGATGTCGAGCTTCAGCTTGCCGGTGAAGAACAGCGCCCGCGGGCGGGCCTGGAAGACCTTCTGGAAAAAAACGCTGTTCTCGTACTGGATGTCCACGGCCAGGCGGTAGCGGCGAAAGAGCCCGCGGATCATGTCCCATTGCTCGGGCTCGAGGAGAGTGACCTTCATGCCGGTGGCGAAGGGAATCTCCTCGATGAAGGTTCGGCGCACCTCGGCGGAGGCATCGAACCCGGCATCGGGGACGTCGCAGATGAAGTCGATGAAAAAAAGGTCCTGGTAGGCGCTGAAGTCGGCGAGCTTCGTCTCGCTGAAGGGGACGGGGACCGACAGGAAGGATTCGGCGCAGGCGCCGGACAGGGCGGCCAGCACCAGCAGCAGGGCGAGCTTACTTTTTTTCATCGGCGTCCTCCCTCTGGTTCTTCTTGAATTTGTCCAGGTTGCTTTGGATCTGCATGCTGCCGGGAGCCAGCTTCAGGGCCGCCGCGTACTCGCGCTCGGCAGCCTCGAAGCGGCCCAGGCTCTCCAGGGCCACGGCCAGGTTGTTGTGCAGGGCGGCCGAATCGTTCCCTGCCGCGCGCGCCTTTTCCAGCCGGTAGACAGCCTCCTGCCACAGCCCCTCGCTGGCCAGCCTGCTGGCGAACTCGAAGTCGGAGCGGTAGCGGTTGACGGCGCAGCCGGCCATCAGCAGGACGATGATGGCGATTAAAATGATTTTTTTCAAATCAGCCTCCCTTGGAACCCCGGCGAGAATTCCCAGCCATCCAATTTTTATTAACAAGCTCGGTTTTTTTATCTTGCATCTTTTTCTGTATATTACAGATTACCATAATGCAATAGTTTTGCCTTTTTTTCAATGGCGACATCGCGATTTCCCCCGTGTCCCTAAAATCCTTGCTTTCGTCCCGGTTTTTTCCGGCCACTACTGGCAACCAGCGTGCAGAATGGTCCATGACGGAAATGAATGCAAGTTCGCTGCCAAAAAAAGTCGGAAAAAATGTCCCCAATTTGTGACAGGTTTCGGTAAAAAGCGGCAAAACAGGACAATGGTTCCACCCGTCTTTTTTTCTTGACATTCGGCGTCGCCGTGGGTATAATGTTTTATTGGATCGCGGGGTGGAGCAGCCAGGTAGCTCATTGGGCTCATAACCCAAAGGTCGTAGGTTCAAATCCTACCCCCGCTACCAAATTTTTCTATCGAACTATTCACTGGAACGAACTAATCACTAGCGAACTATCGTGACACGTGACAAGTGACGCGTGACGAGTAAAGGCAAAGATCGATCTATTGAAATATCTTACGGATTGAAAGAGAGCGCGGTCGTAGGTTCAAGCCGGAGCGAGCACGACGTGCGAGCGGAGACCTGCGGGACTGCCCATGTCAATGGGCGGACCGCTCATCCTACCCCCGCTACCAAATTTTTCTATCGAACTATTCACTGGAACGAACTAATCACTAGCGAACTATCGTGACGCGTGACAAGTGACGCGTGACGAGTAAAAAGCAATCATCGAACACGAATACGGCCTCCTTTTCTACCTAAATCCGTACACCTCTCTTGAGTATAAGGTCGTAGGTTCAAGCCGGAGCGAGCACGAAGTGCGAGCGGAGACCTGCGGGACTGCCCATGTCAAAGGGCGGACCGCTCATCCTACCCCCCAGCCTCTGTCCCCTCTTTAACTACTCAGCGAACGGATTGCGGGCCATGTAAAAAGCCTCCGCGCCGCGCGCCTGCCAGACGATGACCTTGCCATCCGCGCTCAGCCCGGGCGGATCGCCGGCGGCGGTCGAGCTCACTTTGCCAATGACCTTTCCGTCCCCGGCGCTAATGAAGAAGAGGCCCGGGCCAGCCGCCGAAGAAGTACTGAAGAGGATGCGCCGGCCATCGGGCATCCAGGCGAAGCTGTCGACCCCGCTGCCGAGCTCTTTCTGCGAACCGCTTGCGGCTTCGAGGATGAAGAAGCGGCCGTCGGGGCCCTTTTCCAGGCAGGCCAGGCGGTCGCCGTCCGGGCTCCATTCCGACTGCGCGGGCTTGGGCAGGATCACGACCACCTTCGCCTCAACCAGCTCGAGCTGCAGGTTTTTGGCCAACTCCAGGGACTCCTTCACCTGCGAGGCCGCCAGGTCAAGCAGCAAAACCCGATCCGGATGGGTTGAGCCGCCGTCGAGCAGGGCGAAACGACCGTTCGGCGAGAGGGAGAACCGCAGGGGCTCCTGGGTTTCGCAGACCTTGGTGACTTTTCCGGAATCAACGAACTTCTTCAGGTATATCCCGGTCCCGGCATGGTAGAGGATGTCGCCCTGGGCGGTGGCCTGGAAAAAATGGAGGCCGCGGCCGGATGGGCTGCCCACATGGGACATGAGCGTCTTCACCTTGCCCTTGCTGTTGGCCACCATGACCCTGCCCGGTGATGAGGCCAAGTAAAGAAATTCGCCGCTCTCCAGCCATACGGGGCACTCTATTTCGGTGTCGGGGATGGAGGCGATGAAGCGGGGAACTGGATCGGCAAAACTCACTAGAACGACCTGCTCCCTGTCGTCAATCCTGGCCAGGAGGGCCAGCGTTTTCCCTTCCCTGGACCAGCAAGCCTGGCTGGGTATGACCTTCCCCGGCGCCTTTTTCTTCGCCAGGGGCAGGGGATTCTTTTCCTCTTTTCCCACCTCCGTGTAGAACCATCCGCTCGTCGAGTCCCCGGCTTCCTGGAAGACGATCCAGCGGCCGTCGGGCGACAGCAGGGGACGGATATTCCCCTTTTCCGGGAAGCGGAAGGAGGTTTCCATGTTCGCTTCGCCTGCTGTTTCCTGCGGTTGCGCCGGCGGGCTGGAAACAAGGGGAGAGGAGAGAACGGCGCAGAAAACAGCAACTGACAAAATGATGGGGAAATGGGTTTTTTTCATGATCCGATGATATTCAATGCCAAAGCAAAATGCAAATGAGGAAGGCGGCGAACTCATCTTCCCCCTGCTACCATCCTTTTTTTAAATCAATCCATATTCATATATATTCATTTTTTTCTTACCCAATAGGCCGTCCCGCTGAGGCGGGACTTCCACCCTCTTCGGGATGGTCGTCCCGCTGAGGCGGGATTTCCACCCTCTTCGGGATGGTCATCCCGTTGAGGCGGGACTTCCGCCGCCCTGGCTTTGGGATCAGCGACGGATGGTGACCTCCTCCTCGCGGGTGGAGATGTGCAGGGTCATGGTGCGGTAGACCATGTTGACGTGCACGACCTGGATGTCCAGGTTCTCGCTCTTCTCCATGGACATGAGGCGGGTGGCGATCTCCAGCAGCTGGGAGGCGCTGAGCCGCTCGTACCCGACCTCGGCGCGGATCTTGGCGAAATTGCCGCAGTCGAACTGGTCGATGCGCAGGCACTGGAAGCCGAAATGGTCGAACATGTCGTAGATCAGTTGCGGGTCGTAGGTGTTTTTCATCGCCGGTCCACGGCCGCCGCGGCCTACCGTTCTCCCCGCCTCAGCACTTTTCGGCCATGCCGGAGAAGAGCACCTTCATCACCTTGTTCTTCTCCGCCTTCTTGGCCAGGTACAGGGCCTGGTCGGCGAGGTCCAGGAATTCCTGGACGTCGCGGATGGCGTTCTCAAACTGGCAGACGCCGGCGCTGATGGTGGTGCGGATATGGCCCTCCCGGTAGTGCAGGACGAAATCCTCGACCTGCCTGCTGATGCGCACCGCCAGTTGATAGGCGCCGTCGAGCGCGGTCTCCGGGAGGATGGCCAGGAATTCCTCGCCGCCGAACCTCCCCGCGATGTCCTGCTCGCGCAGGCAGCGGCTGAGCAGGCCGGCGAACTCCTTCAAGTATTCGTCCCCGGACAGGTGCCCGAAGCGGTCGTTGATGCGCTTGAAGTCGTCGATGTCGATCAGGATGATGCTGAACACCCGCCCATTGCGCCGGGCGATGCGGCAATGGTTTTCCAGCTCGTTCAAAATGTATCTCTTGTTGTACAGCCGGGTCAGGGCGTCGCGGGCGGCGAAATCGAACAGCTTGGCATGGTATTCCTTCTCGATCTCGTCATTGTATCTGAGCTGCAGCACGGTATCCCCGATCTGGATCTTGTCCCCGGCCATCAGCGTGGCCCGGATGGTCGGCTCGCCGTTGACATAGGTGCCGTTGGTCGTTCCCTGGTCGTGGATGTCGATGCGCTCGATGCCCCGGCCGCCCTTGAGGACCGAGATGACACAATGGACCTTGCTGATCCTCTCGTCGTGGATCACGATGTCATTGCCGCTTTCGCGGCCGAGCGACGTCTCTTCCCTCTCCAGGACGAAATGCCTGCCGAAATCGACCTCATTGCCGGCGATGATGACCAGCACGATGGAGGGTTCGGATTTCCGCCCGTCGTCGGGGGACGGCGCGGCGATGCGGTCGCAGAGGGTTTCATCGAAAGGGTCGGTCATCGTTTCCCACTCCCCTCTATGTAGCACATCCGGCAGGGGATTTCAATGGCGGGGGCGGCGCAGGACGGATCGGCCGTCAGCTGCCGGACAGGTCGGCGAGGGAGGCGCGCATCACCTTGTTCTTCTCGGATTTCTTGGCCTGGTACATGGCCTGGTCGGCCAGTTCCAGGAACTCCTTGACGTCCTTGAGGCCCTTCTCGTACTGGCAGACCCCGGCGCTGATGGTGGTGCGGATCTCGGCGTTCTGGAAGGGCAGGACGTACTCCTCGATGTTCTTGCGGATGCGCACCGCCAGCTGCAGGGCGCCCTCAATGGCGGTCTCGGGGAGGATGACCAGGAACTCCTCGCCGCCGATGCGGCCGCTGATGTCCTGTTCGCGCAGGGAATTGCGGATCAGCTCGGCCAGGCGCTTCAGGTACTCGTCGCCGGACAGGTGCCCGAAGCGGTCATTGATGTGCTTGAAGTCGTCGATGTCGATGAGGATGATGCTGAAGGCCCGTTCGCTGCGCCGGGCGATGCGGCAGTAGTTCTCCAGCTCGTTGATGATGAAGCGCTTGTTGTAGAGGCCGGTCAACGCGTCGCGGACGGCGAAGTCGAACAGCTTGGCGTGGTATTCCCTCTCGATCTCATCGCTGTAGCTCAGCTGCAGGATGGTGCCCCCGGCCTGGATCTTGTCGCCCGCCTTCAGCGTGGCCTGGACGACGGCCTCGCCGTTGACGAACGTCCCGTTGGTCGAATCGAGGTCCAGGATGCTGATCTGCTCGATGCCCCTGGCGCTGCGGATCACCGAGATCTCGCAGTGGGTCTTGCTGACCTTGCCGTCCCCAAGGGCGATATCGTTGGCCTTTTCGCGGCCGATCGCCGTCCGCTGCCGCTCGAGGACGAAGTGCCTGCCGAAATCGATCTCGCTGCCGGCGATGACGGTCAAAACGATGGACTGCTCGGATCTCGACGCCCCGTTGACGGGCAGGATCGGCTTGCGGTCGCATATCGTTTCTTCGTAGAGATCGCTCATTCGCCTCCATCTCCCGGCACAAAACTATCACATTCCGGCCCGAATGGCAATCGCGGCATCCGTGACGCGCGGCGCGCCGTGAGAGTTCGTTTTTCTCTTGCTATTTTCCTTCCATTGTCCCATCATGGCGGCAAGAGGAGGGATCACCATGAACATCGTCCATCTCATCATCCAGCTGGTCAGCGGGGCCCTCGGAGGCAATGGCGCCGGGGCGCTGCTGAAGAAGCTTTCCCTGGGCCCCATCGGCAACTCCATCGCCGGCATCCTGGGAGGCGGGCTGGGCGGCCAGCTGCTCGGCCTGCTGGGAATGGCGCCGGCCG
>JBGSPO010000153.1:0-7004 GCA_041738575.1 Candidatus Aminicenantia bacterium | reverse complement strand
AACCAGCCGTGCCCGGGGCTGGACCTGGAGGGCGTGATCGCCGGCATGGAGACATTTCGCCGTGAATACGCCGGCAAAATATGGATGGAGGTCTTCATCCTCAAGGGGGTCAATGACGGCGACGCCGACCTGGCGGCGCTGCAGGCCGCCCTGCGGCGCATCCGTCCCGACAGGGTGCAGTTGAACACGCTGGACCGCCCTCCCGCCTACCCGGGGGTCGAGTCCGCCGATTTCGCCCACCTGGAAAGGATCCGCGATCAATGGCCCGGCCTGCCGGTGGAGATCATCAAGCGCGCCGGGCGCCGCGAGGAGATCCCGGCCTTCAGCCTGAACCTGGAGAACAGCCTGCTGAACACCATCCGCCGCCGGCCGCTGACCCTGGACGACCTGGCCGCCCTGACCGCCAAGGATGAGCACGAGCTGCGCCGTTACCTGGATGTCCTGGAGAAGGAGAAAAAGATCAAGCCGGTCATCGAAGGCGGTCGCATCTTCTACCGCGAATGGCCCGCCGGCGAGCACTGAAAGGGGTGTAGCCCGCACTTCTCACAAATATTTGCTGCAATTGCGGATATGGGCATGTCTACGGCGTCAGGCTCGGTCGGATACCTCCATCGTACTAACAGTACGTCTCCGGTCTCCTCGGTCGCCTTCCTTGTATCCATGCCCATCTGCGCAATTTCGCGACAATATCTGTGAGAAATGCGGGCTAGTCGATCCGTTCCTTGACGCGCCCGTTGCGCAGGATGATGAACTTGTCCCGGAAAAGCTCCAGCAGCTTGGTTTTCAGCCCCAGAAGCTCGGGATCATGGATGTCTGCCCTGGCGACCGCCTTCTCGTCCACGTACCACTCTTCCTGGAAGCCGCGGTCCCCGGGCATGTAAATATATTTCCTGTTGTTCAGCTGCACGCCGCGGTACTTGGCCTGGATCACGACGTCCCTGAATTCTTTTTTCAGCACGATCTCTCCCGTTCCCGGCACCAGCTCGATGACTTTCATGATGCCCGGGTAGGCCATGCGCACCCGGTCCTTGATGTAGGGCGTTTCCGGCGTGTACCACAGCTCGGTCTCCATGTAGGCCGGGTAGCCGGAGAACTCGCTCCCGCGCATGACTGGCAGCAGCGAATGCCCCTTGAAAGCGGCGGGTGGCCGGATGCCGACCAGGTCCAGGAGGGTGGGGGCGATGTCGATGTCGCGCACGGTCGGGACGATGCGCCGGCCCCGGAAATCCTCGAAGGGCGAATGGACCCCGAAGGTCATGTTGTTGGAATACGGGCCGCGCAGATGGTCGCCGTGGCCGCTGCCGTAGCCGTTTTCATAAAGGCTCTCGCCATGATCCGAGAAGAGGACGACGAGGGTATTGTCCTCCAGGCCGCTCTGGCTCAGGAAGTCCAGCATCTCCCCCACCTGGTCGTCGAACATGCGCACCGCGCCGTCGTAGAGGGCGTTCACCTGCTCCTTGTCCGCCCGGCTCAGGTCGAAGCCCGAAACGGTCTTCATCATGTCGACCTTGCGGTACTTGTGCGGGCCGCGGTATTCCTTGTCGGCATAAAGCTGGTAGTAGGGATACCGGCTGCCATAAGGAAAATGGCTGTTGGAGCTGAAATACACCATGAAAAATGGCTTGCCGGCCTTGACCGCGTTGCGGATGAACTTTTTGCTGGTGTTGGTCACATAATATGGGTCGATGTTCAGCGGCATCAGCCACATCACCGGAAAGATGCGGCGGCCGACGGGGTTGATCATGAAGCTGAGCAGCGAGTAATGGAATTCCAGGCAGCGCTGCCGGATCAGGTTCTGCAGGCTGAGGCGCGGCGCCTGGATGTGGTCGAAGCCGTAGCCGAGGCGGGCGAAGATGTCGCCGGCGAAGTCGCTGATCATGCCCGTGTCGTAGCCCTCCCGCTTCAGGGCCTGGGCCAGGGTCGGCAGCTTCAGCTGCAGTTCCTCGGGCCGGGGGAACATGTGGCGTACCCCGTGCTCGGGCGGAAAATTCGAGGTGAGGACCGAGGTGAAGGAGGAGAAGGTGCGGGCCAGCGACGCCTTGGCATTGAGAAAATTGGCGCCGCGCGCCAGCAGCCGGTCGATATGGGGCGTAGGCCGGTGATAACCGTTGTGGGAAAGGTGGTCCGGCCGCAGTGAATCCGTGCCCAGGACCAGGATGTTGGGGCGGCCGCCGGCCTTCTGGGCCTTGATGGCCGGGGTTTTAAAAGGGAAGATGAAGGCCGCGATCAGGCCTAGGACGACCAGCCCGTGGGGCAGCCGCTTGTTCTTCCAGGCGATCGACAGGACTGCCAGCGGCAGCAGGGCGTAGATCACCCACAGGGGCAGCCCGTCGGTGATGAAAACCTGCAGCTTCATCAGCAGCCCGCCCTTGGCATAAAGCGGCTCGACGAAAAGCTGCGGCGCTACCTTGATGGCCCGCAGCAGGAACCAGGACCAGACAGATAGGCTGAACAGGAAAATGAACCCCCGGCGCTCGATCCCCAGCAGCCACGAGAACAGGGCGATGAACAGGGCGACCAGGCCGTAGACCAGCATGATCTTCAGGTTGAACAGGAGGATGATCGTCTTGAAACTGCCGGTGATGATCTTTTCCGCCGTCGGGTCGCGGACGCCCATGTAGGAAAAATTAAAGAACAGGATGAAGGAGAGGGCGAATAAAAAAGCGGCCAGGGACAGGCCGATCCGGAGGTGTTTTTTAATGAGTTCCATATTATTGATTGCCTATAGTAGCCAAAATCGCCCTGCCTGTCAATGAAAAACAGTGATAACGAAGAAAGTGTTAGTGTCGATCTAAGTAATAAAGCGAGAAAAATCTAAGTGTTAGTGTTAGCAAGAAAACAACCGAAATCTTCAAGAAATCGTTTTATTGTCTTCACTAACACTATCACTAACACTACCACATCGCTTCAAAGGTAAAAGGTAAAAGGAAAAAGGTAAAAGTTAGGAAAAGAAACCAGGTTCTATGGGAAGAGATCGTTACTTTGCGGTTACTAACACTATCACTATCACTAACACTGGCTTTGGTCTTACAGGCCATTGGGCAAGCCGCGGTTGCAGATCCACTCATCCAGGCGCAGGCGCAAAGCTTCATCGCCGGCGCTCAAACGCTGCAAAAACTCCGCCGTGCCCACGTTGCGGCAGCGGCACTCCCGCAGGATAGCGTACAGGCGGCGGCAAAGCTCGGTTTCGCCGATCCTATCGGCCAGTGCCGCCAGCATCAGGGCCGGCTTCATGTAGACCAGGGCGTGATAGATGTTTTTGTCGCGATGCAGCAGCTTGAGTTTGTTGCCGTCGGCCGGGACCCCCTTTCCGGCGTAGCGCTGCACCTCGCCCCGGAACCTGCGGCACACCTTGGCAACCGCCTTCTCCCCGCGGCATTCCCTCAGGAAAAGCAGGCTGGAGTAGGTCGCCAGCCCCTCGGTGATCCAGTTGTCGGCCGCGGTCTCCCAGGAGATGAGCCCGCCCCACCACTGGTGGGACACTTCATGCGCCAGCAGGTCGCTCCAGGCATCGTCCATGGCCAAAAGCGACCCGGACTGCAAGCCGCGGCAGGCCCGAGGCGAGAGGCTCATCCAGCCCTTGTCGACGTTGAGCACGATCAGGCCGCTGTAGCTGATGCCGCCGAAATTATTCCCGCGCCGGAAAAGTATGTTCAATTCCGGCACGTCCAGCGCTCCGAAGCGCTCCGTGTAGAAAGAGATCAGCCGGGCGATCCCGGCATCGGTATAGAAGCTCCGGTAATCAAACCCGGGCCAGCCGTGCAGGTGCACCGGGATGACGGCCGCCGACTGCCCGATTTGCCGGAAGCGCCCGCAAACGAGTGACATGCCCTTGGCCGCAGGGTTGGCGAACGAGTACATGTTGCCGGATGCTTCCGGCAGCACCGAGCGCAGGGTGCCGCTGCCCAGGCAGTTCCAGCCGCTGGGAATGCGTATATTCATCTCCATGGCCGAGAAGTCAAGCTCGGGGTGAGGGTAGTAATCCGTGACATAGGAAAGGAAACGCAGGTCGTCGGAGCCTGCCGCATTCCCCGGATTTGCCGACTCGGCGAACGGGTCGCGCTGGGAAGCCAGCCGGCCGCTGTAGCTCATTTCCAATTCATTTTCCGGCGGGCACTGCACGGTAAAGAGGCCGGTTTCGCTGGCGAAGGGCAGGACGTTCATGCTGCCGCCGCGCACCCAGTGCAATTGCAGCTCGTTGGCCAGCCATAACTGCCAGTTGCCGACCGGGCCGCTGAAGCGCAGTTTGGCGGTGGCGTTCAAAAAATTGATCCCGGGATCGAAATCGCCGTCGATGCGCAGCGACTGCAACCGGCCGCCGTTGCCCAGTGCGGGCGCTCCGACGGCGCCGGAACCGCGAAGCGCCCCGGCCAACAATATCCCGAAAACAAGCAGCGAAGCTTGAGCAAGGAATCTCCTACCTCGTTCCAGCCCGTTCAGCATAACCATCTTTTCCATATCGTCCTCCTCGAGCCCAGGAGGCGGCTTGAGTTGCATCCCGAAGGAATCTCGCCGCTTTCGCCGGCGCTTCCTTCATCGCCATGGATGACGCGCGGAAAATGGCCCCTGCTGATAGCCGAAAGTCGTATTTTTCACTATACATCCCGGGGTTTAGTCCCCGGGAGGCATCCAGCGGCTCACCGGCCCCCAGCTGCCGACCGGTCATCCGCCATCTGAATTGACTTGAAATGGCAAAAAAGATAGAATCGGTCCATGAGTGAAAAAATGCACGCCACCACTGTGCTCTGCGTCCGCCAAGGTGGAAAAGTGGTCATCGGCGCCGACGGCCAGGTGACGTTCCAGAACATCGTCCTGAAGCATACGACGAAGAAGATCCGCCGCCTGTACAACGATAAGGTCCTGGCCGGTTTTGCCGGGGCCACCTCGGACGCCTTCGCACTGTTCCAGCGCTTCGAGGCCAAGCTGGAGGAATACAACGGCAACATCGCCCGCGCCGCGGTCGAGCTTTCCAAGGACTGGCGCACCGACAAGGTCCTGCGCCGGCTGGAGGCCATGCTCATCGTGGCCAACGAGGAAAAAATGTTCATCCTCTCGGGCACCGGCGACATCATCGAGCCCGACGAAAATGTCCTGGCCATCGGCTCGGGCGGGCCTTTCGCCCAGGCCGCCGCCCTGGCCCTCAGCCGCGAAACGAAACTCGACGCCCGCGGCATCGTGGAACGCTCGCTGGCCATCGCCGCCGAGATCTGCATCTATACCAACAAGAACTTCACCATCGAGGAGCTCTGAGCATGGGCGAGGCTCCGTTCACCAAAGGCGACGAGCTGACGCCCAAGGAAATCGTCAGGGAGCTGGACAAGTACATCATCGGCCAGAAAAATGCCAAGAAGGCGGTGAGCATCGCTCTGCGCAACCGTTTCCGCCGCCAGAAGCTCCCCGCCGCCGTAGCCGAGGACATCATCCCCAAGAACATCCTGATGATCGGTCCCACCGGCGTCGGCAAGACAGAGATCGCCCGCCGCCTGGCCAAGCTGACCCGCTCCCCTTTCCTGAAGGTGGAGGCGTCGAAGTTCACTGAGGTCGGCTACGTCGGCCGCGACGTGGAATCGCTGGTGCGCGACCTGGTGCGCATCGCCGTCGACCTGGTCAAGGCCGAAAAGATGGCCGAGAACAGCGAGAAGGCCCGGCTCAACACCGAGGAAAAGATCCTGGCGCTCCTGCTGCCGGCCCCCAAGGGTTCAAAGGAACCCGCCAGCGATGGCGGGAATGAGGCGGAGAGCTTCACCGCCAGCAGGGAAAAGCTGCGCCAGCTGCTGCGGGCGGGAAAATTGAACGACCGCTTCATCGAGGTGGAGGTCAAGAACAATTCCTTCGCGCCCTTCGAGATCTTTTCCGCCTCCGGCGTCGAGGAGATCGGCATCCAGATCAGCGAGATGATGCCCAACCTCATGGGCTCCCGCGCTGCGAAAAAACGCAGGATGACCCTTGAGGATGCCTTCCAGCACATGCTCCAGGAAGAACAGACCCGCCTGCTGGACATGGACCAGGTGTCCAAGGTCGCCATCCACCGCACCGAGCAGATGGGCATCGTCTTCCTCGACGAGATCGACAAGATCGCCGGCCGCGAAAGCGGCGGCCACGGTCCCATGGTCTCCCGCGAGGGAGTGCAGCGCGACCTGCTGCCGATCATCGAGGGCACCACGGTCAACACCAAGTACGGCATGGTCAATACCGATCATATCCTGTTCATCGGCGCCGGCGCCTTCCACGTGGCCAAGCCCGCCGACATGATCCCCGAGCTGCAGGGCCGCTTCCCCATCCGCGTCGAGCTCGAGTCGCTCAGCCGCGCCGATTTCGTGCGCATCCTGACCGAGCCGCAGAACGCCCTGGTCAAGCAATACCAGAACCTGCTGGGCACCGAGGGACTGGAGATCATCTTCAGCGACGACGCCGTCGAGGAGATCGCCACCATGGCCGTGGAGATCAACACCGCCTCGGAGAACATCGGCGCCCGCCGGCTGCATACCATCATGGAAAAAGTGATGGAGGACATCTCCTTCGAGGCCTCCGACCTGGAGCACGGGCAGGTGCGCATCGACCGCGACTACGTGCGCCAGAAAGTTCAGAGCATCGTCAAGGACATCGACCTGAGCAAGTACATCCTGTGAGCCCAATGAAAAACACCACGATCATCCTGGCGGCAGCCCTGCTGCTGCTGCCTGCTTGCGGCAAGAAGGGACCCCTGGTGCTCGAGCCCGAAAAGCTCCCGCCGCCGGTCACCGGCCTGGGACTGCGCCAGGTCGGCCACGAGATCGAGCTGAGCTGGAAGTACCCGGCGCTGCTCTCCGACGGCAAAACCCCGCTGCTGGCCGCCCAGGTGCGCAGCGTGGCCGTCCACCACCTGGCCAAGCCCTTCAGCCCCGAGGCCTTCGAGAAAAAAAGCGAGCTGCTGGTCCGGTTCAAGGCCGCCGAGCTGTCCAGCCGCCCCGACGGTTTTTTTGCCGGCGCCGTGCCGTTCAAGGCCAAGCTGCTCAAGGACAAGG
>JBGSPO010000113.1:0-3929 GCA_041738575.1 Candidatus Aminicenantia bacterium | reverse complement strand
TGGCCGGGCAGGGGATTGTTCGGTTCGTCGCCGGCCGGCTTTTGCCGCGGGGCGGTTTTGGCGGGCCGGGTCTTGGCTGCTATGGTCGGGCCGGCCGTTTTGCCGGGTTCGTCGCCGGTCCGGGTGAACCAAAGAAAAGCGCCGATCAGGACCGCGGCCAGCAGGATGGAGAGGAAGGAAATGCTCAGCCAGCGCGATTTTTGCTTTTCCGGCCTGAGAAATGGCTGGGGTTGCGGCCGTTCCCTGGGCGCGCTTTGCTCGACGGGGATCTCCGGCATGGATCGCTCGCCATCGATTTGTTCGGACAGCATGAGATCGGGGAGGGCCGGCAGTTCCCGGACCTCGTCATCCCTCGTGCTCTCGCCTTCGTTCTCGACCGAGATCTCGGGAAGCTCAGTCAGGGGCATATTCTGGATGGCCGCTTCATCGATCATGGCGGGCATCTCGATGTCGACTTCCACCGGGGCATGCGGCGAGGATTGGCCGAACAGGCTGTCCAACTCCTTGAAGTCCAGGGCCGTGGTTTTTTCGGCTTCCTTTTTTTTCAGTATCCCGGTCAGCAGAAAGAAGTAGAGGATCTTCAGGATGCGGTACTTGCGCTCGGCTGGAAAATCAAGCAGCACGGCCTCCAGGCGTCGGGGCTCCTTGAAACGGGTGAAGACCTCCTGTTGCTCGGCATCCAGGGTGTAAAATGATTTTATCCCCGCAGTGAGGTTTTGCTGCAGCTCGCCGGACATGGAACCCAGTTCTTCCCATACGAGGTTCACGTCCATCTGGGTCAGGATATACTGGGCCACGAGCACGGGGATGCTCACGTCCAGGCTGACCAGGCGGTTGGGGGGCGATTCCTGGACCAGCTGGTAGTTGCCGCTGCCCCAGCGCAGTACGCTGAACACAATGAGCCGGACCTGTTCGCGCGTGGCCTGGATCAGCCCGTCCAGGGAAAGGACGCCGTTCTCCACCAGCACCTTGCCGAACGATTCGCTGATCTTGTTCCCGCCCTGGTAAGGGGCCAGGACCTCCGGGGCGACAAGCTTCTTGGCCAGCAGGACATGGTCGATGCGGTCGGCTTCGTCCGAGGAGATGGCCCAGCTGATCTTGCCGCGGTTGAGATAGAACACCTTCAGGATCTCGTTCTGCCTGAAATACAGGATGCCGGTCTGGTTTGCCTCGTAGAAAGCGAGCAGCAGCTTGGCCGGAGCTGTTTCGTTGAGCGTTCCTTGGTCCGGGATCATGTGTCCTCCGCCGGGCGCGGGCGTTTCCGACTGGTCATCATTGTAGCCGCAGTCGCTGAAAAGTCAAGTGGCTGCCGGGCTGCGAGGTTCAACGGCCGGAGACTTTTTTTTCGTGGTCCAGCAGCCACTGCTTGCGCCACAGGCCGCCGCCGTAGCCGGTAAGGCGGCCGCTGTGGCCGATGATGCGGTGGCAGGGGACGATGATGGCCACGGGGTTGCGGTGGTTGGCCCCGCCGACGGCCCGGCCCGAATAGGGATGGCCGATGGCGCGGGCGATGCCTCCGTAAGAGAGGGTGCGGCCGTATGGCACCTTGCGCAGAGCTGTCCAGACCCTTTTCTGGAATGAGGTCCCCCTCAGGCTGAGCGGGACTTCGAATTTCCGGCGCTTGCCCTGAAAATATTCATCCAGCTGGCGACAGGCCTGGCGCAGGGGCTCAGGGATTTGATCCGCTTGCGGACCGGGTTGTTCGCAGAACTCGACCGCCTGGACCCATTTTTCGTTGCCGCTGACGCGCAGGAAGCCGATGGGGGTCTGGCAGTAGGCGCTGGCCGTGTTGTTTCTTTTTGCCGACATGCCGGCCGGGTTGGCGGACATTACTGGAGAATGGCCGTAAGCCGTTCGTTCACCGCCGCCCAGTTGACGATGTTCCAGAAAGCATCAACGAACTTGGCGCGGTCGTTCTTGTAATCCAGGTAGTAGGCATGCTCCCAGACATCGAGCACCAGCAGCACGCGGAACATGGGAATGACGTTGGTGTTGTGCTTCTCGACCTGCATCAGCAGCGGACGGTTGGTCTGCCGGCAATAGACCAGTGCCGCCCATCCCGAACCTTCGGCGGTGATGGCGGTCTGGCTGAACTCCTTCTTGAAGCGCTCGAAATTTCCGAACTCGGCGTCGATCGCCTTGGCAAAGAGGCCTGCGGGTTTGGGCGTGGTCTTGGCGGACGGGGCCAGGTTCTCCCAGAAGAGAGAGTGCAGCAGGTGGCCGGCGGCATTGAAGGAGAATGCCTTGGCCAGGGCCTTGGCGTCGCCGTCCACTCCCTCGCGGCGGTTCTTGTCCAGCGTTTCCAGGATGGCATTGGCGCCGTTGACATAGGCGGCGTGGTGTTTTTGATGGTGCAGCTGCAGCTGCGTTTCCGAAATGTATGGCTCCAATTCCTTGGTACCGAATCCCAATTGCGGAAGAACATAGGGCTTCTTTTCCATGTTACCTCCAAAAAATCTTCAGTTGTCGCACTTGTAAGTATAAAAAGCGGGGAAAAAAATGTCAAGTAGCCCATAGCAAAAGGATAAAATATTTTATTTTGTTAAATATCCAATGCAGTAGCCATTAAACAATGGTGACGGCGTTGATTTTAGTGTTAGCAAGAAATTTTCTCAAATAGTATTGAGAAAGGATAAGACTCCGATTGGAAGTAATGATCAAGACGCCTTTTTATCACTTTTACGTGCGGTTCACTGACACGATCACTATCACTTACACTGAATCTCGGTTATAATCAGCCTTTGGAGGCCCCATGAAACGGATTTTATGCTCGTTGGCGATCTGCTTATTGGCGATATGGCTGTCGGCTGAAGATATCCTGACCGTGGCCGAAAGCTCGAATTATGCAAAAACATCCTTGTACCAGGACGTCATGGATTTCCTGTACCGGGTGCAGAAGAAATCCGACCTGGTCAAAATAATGCCCCTGGCGACCTCCAGCGAGGGGCGGATGATACCCCTGGTGGTCTTGAGCCGGGACAGGGTCGGTCGCCCCGCAGACCTGTTGCTCTACGGCAAGCCGGCCGTGTTGGTCATGGCCAACATCCATGCCGGCGAGGTTGAGGGCAAGGAAGCATCGCTGATGCTGATCCGCGATATCGCCTTCGGCAAGTTCCCCGGCCTGCTCGACAGCCAGGTGCTGCTCTTCATCCCGATCTTCAACGCCGATGGCAACGACAAGCTGGGGCACAACCGCCGCGACATCGGGCCGGAGCTGGCCGGCGTGCGCTACAACGGCCAGAACCTGGACCTGAACCGCGATTACCTGAAGCTGGAGTCCCCGGAAGTGCAGGCGCTGGTGGGCCTGTTCAGCGCTTGGGACCCGGTGCTGACGGTCGACATGCATACGACCAACGGCTCCTATCACCGCCAGCCGGTCACCTATTCCACCCTGCTCAATCCCAACAGCGACAAGGGGCTGGGCGATTTCATGTGGCAGAAACTGTTTCCCGCCGTGGCGCGGACATTGAAGACCGCTTACGGTTTTGACAGCATTCCCTATGGCAATTTCGTCGACCGCCAATTCCCGGAAAAGGGCTGGGAGAGCGATGCCCTCGAGGCGCGTTATGGGTCCAACTACGTCGGCTTGCGCAACCGCTTCAGCATTCTTGACGAGAATTATTCCTACAGCGACTTCCAGACCCGTGTCCAAGCCTCGCGGGCTTTTGTCGCCGCCATCCTGGCTTACACGGCCAAGAATATCGGCGCCATGGCCGAGATGGCGCAACGCGCCGACCGCGAGACGGCCGCCCGCTTCGGCCGCGGCGAGTTCGTCCTCGAGTTCACCCGCGAGCGGCTCTTCGACGTGACGGTGAAAAGCTATGAGTTCACCCAGGAAGCCATCCGGCCCGAGGACCGGGCCAAGTATCCTGCCTGGGCGGGCGAATTCATCATCAAGAAGACCGATGTGCTGAAGGATTACACGATAC
>JBGSPO010000088.1:0-6154 GCA_041738575.1 Candidatus Aminicenantia bacterium | reverse complement strand
GACGGTCAGGGCGCTGAAGGTCTGGCGCAGCCTGGCCGAATAGCCCTTGCGCCCGCCCGGCTGGCCGTGATGGAATAGGCGACGAACCGTCCCATGAACCGTGGAGGAGGCCCCATGAAAAAACAGGCGCTGGCATTGTTTTGGCTGGCCGGCATGCTCGTTCTCCCGTCGCTGGTCGCGGCGGCTCCAGCGGCGCTCGACCTGGCGGCCCTGTTTCCCGGGCTGGAGGGCTGGAGCAAGGACGGGGCCACGGAGCAGTTCCAGCCGGACAACCTCTACGAACACATCAACGGCGCCGCCGAGAACTTCCTGGCCTACGGCTTCGAGCGCCTGGCCGTGCAGAACTACGTCAACGCCGGCAAGCAAAGCCTGACCGCCGAGATCTACTTCCACGGCACGCCCGAAAACGCCTTCGGCATCTACGGCTCGGAAAAGCCGCTGGCCGGCGACTACCTGGCCGTCGGCGGCGAGGGCTATGCCGAGGAGGGAGTGCTGAATTTCATCAGCGACGCGTATTACGTCAAGCTGAACGGCTTCGACCTCGGCGGCGCCGGAGCCGGCACGCTGAAGTCGCTGGCCGAAAAGATCGCCAAGGCCATCAACGGCACCAACGCCCTGCCCCCGGCACTGGCGGCGTTTCCCGTTGCCGGCCGCATCGCCCGCTCCGAGCGCTATTTCCCCGGCAATTTCCTGGGCCACGACTTCCTTGGCGCCGCCTTCAGCGCCGACTACGAGACGAAAGGAAAACGCTGCAAGCTATTCATCATGAAGACCGCGGGCGCGGAGGGCTCACGCGCCCTGCTGCGGCGCTGGCTGGCACTGGACAAGGGGCATGCCGCCGCCGACGCGTTGGCAACGAGCCTGGCCATCAACGACCCCTACAACGGCGTAATCCGCGTCTCCTGGCATGAGGAACATATCTGGGGCGGCGTGGGCCAGGGCGAGGAACTGGAGGCGCTGATCAAAGAATTGGGAACGAACATAACGAGGAAGAAAGAAAGGTAAATCCCGGTCGTTCTTTCCCTGCGCCTTATGCCTTACGCCGAGGTCAGCAAGTTCTCCTAAGAATTGATCTCCTTGAAGATCTCCTCCCAGTTGCTGGATTTTTTCAACTCGGCGAAAATGGTCGTCCACTGCTCCTGGACGTCGAGGATGAAGTCGATGACCTCGCGCACGGCGCCGCGGCCGCCGTAGCGCTTGGCGATGTAATGGGAGACGCGCTTGATCAGCGGGTGGGCGTCGCCCACGGCGGCGGCGAACCCGACCATGCCCATCACTTCCGCGTCGCCGATGTCGTCGCCGATATAGGCCACTTCCTCTTTTTCCAGGTTGTATTTTTTCAGCAGCTCGAAGAACGGGATGGTCTTGTTGTAGACCCCCTCGTAGTACTCGTCGACCTGCAATTCCTCGGCCCGCTTCTTGACCTGCTTGGAGGTCTTGCCGGTGATGATCGCCGTCTTGATGCCGGCCAGGCGGGCGAATATGACCCCGGTGCCGTCCTTGACGTCGAACGACTTGATCGACTGGCCGTTGGGCATCATGAAGAAGCGCCCGTCCGACAGGGTGCCGTCCACGTCCATGATGATCAGCTTGATCTTCTTGGCCAACTCTTTCTGGTCCATCATATCATCTCCGTTCTCCATAGGTCGTGCAAGTGCAGGAGCCCGCGCAGCCGGTTCTTGTCGTCGACGACGATCAGCGAGGTCACCGCCCGGTCTTCCATGATCTTCAAGGCCTCGACCGCCATTTTTTCCTCGCTGATGCACAGCGGGTCGACGGTCATGCAGGACGAGGCCCGGGCCCTGGAAAAGTCCGTGCCCTTTAAAAAAAGCCGGCGCAGGTCGCCGTCGGTGATGATGCCGGCCACGCGGTCGCGATCGCGGACCACGATGGCCACGCCGAATTTCTTTTCGTTGATGGTGCCGATCACGCCCTTCATGCGCGCGGCGACGTCGGCGACGGGCAGCTGCCGGCCCTTGTGCATCAGGTGCTTGACCTTGAGCAGCTTCTTGCCGATCTGGCCGCCCGGGTGGAAATAATGGAAATCATCCTCGCTGAAGCCGCGCTTCTCCATCAGGGCGATGGAGAGGGCGTCGCCGATGGCCAGCGCCAGGGTCGAGGAGGCCGAGGGCACCAGCCCGATCGGGCAGGCCTCTTTCTCGACGCTGCAGTCGATGAAGACGTCGCTCTGGCGCGCCAGGGTCGAGCGCGTGCTGCCGACCAGGGCGATCAGCTGGATGCCCAGGCGCTTGATGTAGTCCAGCATGCGGGTGACCTCGCCGGTCTCCCCGGAGGTGGAGAGAACGATGACCACGTCCTCGGGGTGGATGATGCCGATGTCGCCATGGATGGCCTCGGCCGGGTGCAGGAAGACGGCCGGGCTGCCGGTCGAGGTCATGGTGGCCGCGATCTTGCGCCCGATCAGGCCGGACTTGCCCATGCCGGTGACCACGATCTGGCCGCGGCAATGGAAAAGGATGTCGACGGCGGCGGCGAAACGCTGATCGACGCGGTCGAGGGCTTTTAAAATGGCGTTGGCTTCGGTCTGCAGAACTTTCTTTCCCGTTTCGATACTGCCCATTAAGCTACATTATACAATTTCTGCAGGCGGATTAAAAGGGGCCGGAGCTCGAGCAGGGACAGGGAATTCAGGCCATCCGATAGGGCTTTTTCGGGACGGGGATGGACCTCGAGGAAAACGCCGTCGGCGCCGGCGGTGATGCCGGCGGCGGCCAGCATGGGGATGAAGCGCGGGTCGCCGCCCGAGACGCCGGCGGCAGAGCTCGGGCGCTGCACGGAGTGGGTGGCGTCCATGACCACCGGGCAGCCGCTTTCCTTCATCAGCGGGATGGAGCGGAAGTCGACCACCAGGTTGTTGTAGCCGAAGAAGGTGCCGCGCTCGGTGAGCATGACGCGGCGGTTGCCCGAGCCGGCGACCTTGTCCACGGCCAGGCGGATATCGGCCGGGCTCATCATCTGGCTCTTCTTGATGTTCAGCGGCAGGCCGGTGCGGGCAGCGGCCAGCAGCAGGTCGGTCTGGCGGCTGAGGAAAGCCGGGATCTGCATGACGGAGAGGACCGGGGCGGCCTGGGCGGCCTGCCAGGGCTCGTGGATGTCGGAGAGGACGGGGACGCCGAGCTCTTCCTTGATGCGGGCCAGTATGGGCAGCCCCTTTACGATGCCGGGGCCGCGCGCTGACCTGAGCGAAGAGCGGTTGGCCTTGTCGAATGAGGCTTTGAAGATGTAGGGGATGCCGAGCTCGGCGGTGATCTTTTTGACTTCGACGGCGATCTCGCGGGTCAGCCCCGCGTCCTCGATGACGCAGGGCCCGGCGATCAGGAAGAACTTGTCGTCCGTGATTTCCAGATCGTCGACCTTGAAGAACGTCTTCATAACTGCGATTTTACCAGTATTTAGTGAAAAGAGCAATGGCGAAGCCAGCGATAAGTGACAAATGACCAGTGACGAGGAGAGTCTTCACTACGTTATGCGTTATGAGAAAGAAAAAGAAAGGGCCTTTCTCCTTTTCATCACGCATCACGAAGTTCCAGAAGCTCGTTCACGAATCACGAAAAAGGAATTAACCTTCTTCCGCGTCACGCGTCACGCGTCACGTTCCTAAATGACGATCTTCTCTTTGTATTCGCCGAACACGGCGCGCATCTGGTCGGCGATCTCCTGCAGGGTGGCGTAGGCCTTGACCGCTTCCAGGATCGGCGGCATCAGGTTGTCGTCGCCGGCGGCGGCGGCCTTGACCTTGGCCAGCGCTTTCTTCACGGCGGCGTTGTCGCGCTCCTTTTTGGTCTTGCGCAGGCGCTGGTTCTGCAGCGCCTCGCCCTCGGCGGAGACCTTCAGGGTTTTGAGGTGCGACAGGTCTTCCTCGATCTGGAACTGGTTCTGGCCGACGATCACCTGCTCGCCGCTGTCGATCTCCTTCTGGTAGGCGTAGGAGCTGTCCTGGATCTGCATCTGCGGATAGCCGGCCTCGATGGCCGCCAGCATGCCGCCCATCTCCTCGATCTTGTCGAGGTATTTCCACACCTCGCGCTCGATCTCGTTGGTCAGCGCCTCGACATAGTAGGAGCCGGCCAGCGGGTCGACGGTGTCGGCCACGCCGCTCTCGTAGGCGATGATCTGCTGCGTGCGCAAGGCCACGCGCACCGAATCCTCGGTGGGCAGGGCCAGCGCCTCGTCCATGGAATTGGTGTGCAGGCTCTGGGTGCCGCCCAGCACGGCGGCCAGCGCCTGCAGGGTGACGCGCACCACGTTGTTTGTCGGCTGCTGGGCGGTCAGCGTCACGCCACCGGTCTGGGTGTGGAAGCGCATCAGCTGCGACTTGTCGCCGGCCTGGAACTTCTCCCTCATGATCCTGGCCCAGATGCGGCGGGCGGCACGGAACTTGGCCACCTCTTCCAGCAGGTTGTTGTGGCTGGCGAAGAAGAACGACAGGCGCGGCGCGAACTCGTCGACCTTCATCCCGGCGGCCATGGCCGACTTGACGTACTCGATGGCGTCGGCGAAAGTGAAGGCCAGCTCCTGGACGGCGGTCGAGCCGGCCTCGCGGATATGGTAGCCGCTGATGGAGATGGTGTTCCACTTGGGCACGCGCTCCTTGCAGAAGGAGAAGATGTTGGAGATGACGCGCAGCGAGGGCTTGGGCGGGTAGATGTAGGTGCCGCGGGCGATGTATTCCTTGAGCAGGTCGTTCTGGATGGTGCCCGAGAGCTGGTCCAGGGCGATGCCCCGCTTCTCGGCCACGGCCAGGTACATGGCCAGGACCACCGCCGCCGAGGCGTTGATGGTCATGGACACCGACACCTTGTCCAGCGGGATCTCGGCGAACAGCAGCTCCATGTCGGCCAGGGTGTCGATGGCCACCCCCACCTTGCCCACCTCGCCTTCGCACAGGGCATTGTCCGAGTCCAGGCCGATCTGGGTGGGCAGGTCGAAGGCCACGCTCAGGCCGGTCTGCCCCTGCTCCAGCAGGTAGCGGTAGCGGCGGTTCGATTCCTCGGCCGAGCCGAAGCCGGCATACTGGCGCATGGTCCAGAACTTGCCGCGGTACATGGTCGGCTGCACGCCGCGGGTATAGGGGTAGGCGCCGGGGTAGCCCAGGTCTTTTTCATAGTCGAGCTCCCGCACATCCTCGGGGTCGTAGAGGCGGCGCACCGGAAGCGAAGTCGCCTTGAACGCCTCCTTGCGCTCCTTGTTCCTGGCCAGCGTTCTTTTTAAAATGCCTTCTTCCCATTCACTTTTTTTCATGGCTGAAATCCTCTTTTAGATCGAGAAAAGTCTATTTAAAGTTCAACGCCCGCGCGGGCAGTATGCTGCCTGCGCAGGAGCGGTCCGTTCGTCATCGATCGGCCCCGGAAGGGAAAATGCCCGCTTAGATCCTGGATTTCCTGGAAAAAGTGTCCTTGGCTCCCTCGACGAAGGTCTTGGCCTTTTCGCTGAGCTTGTCGACCTCGTCCTTGACCTCGCCGCCGAGCTTCTCGGAAAAGTCCTTGATCTGCTTGCGGGTCTCCTTGCCGGACTGGGGAGCGAACAGCAGGGCCAGGCCGGCGCCGATGGCGGCCCCGGTCAGAAAGCTGAAGAACATCTTGCTGCCAGTATTATCACTCATTTATCTACCTCCTTTGATCTTCTTTACCAGGTTCCAGCCCATGCGGATGGCCGGCAGGAAGGCCAGCAGCCCGACCGAGCGCCGCAGCACGTTCTGGCTGATGAACTGCAGGGCGTCGCCGGCATGCTCCACCGTGCGCTTGGACTGGGATAGCACCATGTCGACTTTTTCCAGCCGGTCCTCGGCGATGCTGGAGAGCCTCTTGGCTTCCCGCGCCAGGTCGCGCACTTCCAGCGACGTTTTTTCCATGTCCGCCATCAGCGACTTGAACTGCTGGATGGCCGGCACCAGGGTGATGACCAGCAGCAGGAATCCCAGGGAAAAAACCAGGGCGACCACGAAAATGATGACCAGGACGGTTGTGCTCATGCTGCTCTCTTAATTGTTATTATATGTAAAAGCGGCCGCTTGTCAATGTCACGGCGATTTTTTCAGCTGTTGCAGCAGTTTTTCGGCCGCGGCCCGGTTTTTCACGGTCAGGGTGACCTGGATTTCCTCGCGGGCGAATTGCGGCACATGGGCCAGCGCCAG
>JBGSPO010000087.1:0-6231 GCA_041738575.1 Candidatus Aminicenantia bacterium | reverse complement strand
GCGGCAGCGGCTTCTTCCTTTGCGGGTCGAAATAGCCTTTTTCCCCGTAGGCTTTCTTGAGCTTTTCCAGGGCGGCGAAGATGTCGCCGATGCCCTGCAGGCGCATATCACTGGCGATGAGTTGCAGCTCGCCGCGCAGGGGGTAGACCGAGAGGCTGCCGCTCACGACAATCTGCTGGCCGTTCTCCAGCTTTTTCAGGGTGCTGCGCTGCAGGGCGCCGCGGAACATGGCCACTTTCATGGCGCCGGCGCCGTCCTTGAGGGTGAAGTAAAGGTGGCCGGAGCTGGCCAGTACCACGCCGGAGGCCTCGCCCAGCACCTGGACAGAGGCGAATTGGCTTTCCAGCGTCAGCTTGAGCAGCTGGGTCAGCTCGGATACCTTGTAAACCTTGTCCGTAACGGGTTGCATTGGTTTTAAACGGCCTTTTCCCGCATGATGTGAAAATCCGGGAAAAAGCGAGTTTCCTTCATGCTTAATTATAGCGCATCGGGCGGTTATCGGCAACCTCGCATAACTTATAGCGATCTTTCGTGACAAGTGACGCGTGACGAGTAGCGGGTAAAAACGAACTCAGATTGAGGTCACTTTTCCATTTATTCGTCAAAGCTTTTTCTTGCCTTTTGCTTTTTTACTTTTGCCGTTTGCCTTTTTCTTGCCGTCAGCCGTACGCCGTGTGCCGTATGCCGTTTTTTATTTGCTGGTTGTGAATCGGAATTTCAGTCTTACCTGGTCACTCGTCACTTGTCCCGTGTCACTTTAGTTCGATTTCGGCTCCCGCCAGGAGGCATTCTTGCAATTTTTTCGATTTATCATTATAATGCTCCTTTGCAGACTGGCGTTGAAAATTAGTCCGAAAAATCCATGGGAGGATGGCAACTCCATGAACATTGCAACCGACAAAAGCGCAGCCGTTGATAGGAAAAAGGACCTCATGCTGGCCACCGGAGATGCCTGCTTCCGCTTCAGGGCGATCAGCGTCGTACCCGTCATTCTGCTCATTTTTTTCATCTTCGACCCTCTCGACGCCGGGCGCTTCAACCCCTGGCTGAACCTCCTCGGCTTCCTGATCGCCCTGGCCGGCGCCGCGACCCGTATGGTCGCGGTGGGATACGCCAAACCCTTCACCTCGGGCCGGGAAAACTTTCTCAAGGCCGAGAACCTCAACACCAGCGGCCTCTACGCGATCGTCCGCAATCCTCTGTACGTCGGCAATTTTCTTGTTTACAACGGCGTTCTGATCGCCTACTCGAGCCCGGCCGCCCTGGCGCTCTTCAACGCTTTCTTCATCGCCAACTACTACTTCATTATCCTTTCCGAAGAGAACTACCTGGGAAAACAATTCGGCGAAATCTACAACGAGTACCGCCGCGCCGTCCCCAAGGTGCTGCCTAAATTCTCCCTCTACCGCAAGAACGACCGTCCGTTCAGCTGGACCCGGGCCGTGTTCAAGGAAAAGAACACAACGTGCTACTGGATCTTTTTTTACGCCGTGGCCATTCTGATCAAGCAATACCGGCTCAACGACGGCGCCATCCGCCATTTCTGGTGGCACGTCGTCCCGGTCCTGGCCCTGTTCGCGCTGAACATCATGCTGACAGCGACCCAGAAAGCCGATCCGGCTTAGCGACCTCCTGCAGAAAAAAAGCCCAGGTTCAAAGTTCGATGTTCGAAGTTAGAGAGCAATTAATCGAACTATATATGGAAGCATTCCGATCGAAGTAACCTGAGATGAAATTCGCTTAGTGCCTTACAACGTCGAATTTCGAACCTTTCCTAGTTTTGAACTGTATCCACCGGGAATGCTTTAGTTTATGGCTTTACAACTTCGAACCTTTCCTAGCTTTGAACCGTCTCCGTCGTCGTTGAAGCCAGGGACGGGGCCGCGGCCTCTTGGGCCGGCGGGCGCGTTTTCATCCGCAGCATGGGCAGCAGGCCGACGGCGGCCATGAGCAGGTTCAGCAGCCGCCGCAGCAGGACGACGGTGATGCCGAACTTCAGCGGGATGCGGAAGATGGCGAAGATCGGCAGGTAGCTCATGTCATAGATGCCGATGCCGGCCGGGATCACCGGCACGATGTTGGCCACGATGCCCAGCATGGTGATCAGGAAGCTTTTCAGGGGCGTGATGGTATGCAGGCCGAGGAAATAGAAGCTGAAATGCATCTCCACGGCCCAGAGCAGGATCATGGCGACATACAGCAGGAAAGCCAGCAGAAAGGAGCGGCGATGGCCGGAGTAGAAATCGGCAATGATGACGTCGGTCTCGAGCAGCCTTTCCCTCTTGGCTTCCAGGTACTTGGAGCGGATGTGAAGTTTCTTCAGGGTTTCCAGGATCCAGATGAAAAGGCCCTTTTTCTGCTTGCGAAAAAAAACAAAGATCAGCGCGGCGGTGAAGGCGGTCAAGGACAGGAAGACCAGGCGCTGCGTGGATCCCATGCGCATGCGCATCAGGGTGATGAACAGGCCGAGACTCATCATCAGGATGGTGGCGATGAGCTCGATGGTCTTGTCGATCACCACCGAGGCCAGCGACTGGTTCTTGGGGACGGGGCTGAGCATCACGGCGCGGATGGCGTCGCCGCCCAGCTTGGCAGAGGGGGTGAAGTGCCCAACCGCGTGTCCGGCCAGCTCGGCCCAGAACAGCCTGGAGAAAGAAACGCGGCAGGGGCTGCAGCGTGACAGGACGATCTGCCAGGACAGCGTGCGGATGCCCCAGAAAAGGACGCGCAGGGAGATGAGGACGATGATCCCGACCGGCGAGAGGCGGCTCAGCAGCCGCAGCAGCTCCTTGGGGTCGGCGCGGATGATGAAATAGATGAACAGCCCCACGCAGAGGACGGCCGTGACCTTGATTATTTTCCGCTGCATGGTTGTTGGCCGCCCCTGGGGCGCCGCGGCAGGGCCGCCGAAACCGCCCTCAGCTCAGGAGAGCTGCTGGCCATAGTTCTCCTCGTAATAGCGGTGGGCCTCGATGCGCAGCGCCCGGCCGCTCTTGGGGTCGATGTCGACCACGGTCATGTCCAGCACCTGGCTGCCCTGCGCCACCTCGAACTTCTGGTGCATGCCGCTGTAGAACTTGCTGATGATCGGCTCGCGGGTCATGCCGATGACCGAGTCCAGCGAGCCGGTCATACCCACGTCGGTCTGGTAGGCCGTGCCCTTCTCCAGCACGCGGGCGTCGGCGGTCGGCACGTGGGTGTGCGTGCCCAGCAGGGCGCTGACCCGGCCGTCCAGGAAAAAGCCCATGGCCTGCTTCTCGGCCGTGGCCTCGGCATGAAAGTCGACCAGCACCATGGGGTGGGAGTTCTTCTTGAGGAACTCGTCGATGGCCACGAAGGGATTGTCCACCACCGGCTCCATGAACACGCGCCCCTGCAGGCTGACGATAACCACCACCGGACCGGCAGCCGTCTGGTAGGCCATGGAGCCGCTGCCCGGCGTCGACACGTGGAAGTTGAGCGGCTTGAGGACCCGCTTTTCGGTCTTGAGCAGCTCGAGCGCCTCCTTCTTGTCCCAGATGTGGTTGCCGCCGGTCAGGACATTGACCCCGGCCTCAAAAAGTTCGTCGGCGCTGCGGCGGATGATGCCCAGGCCGCCGGCCGAGTTCTCGCCGTTGGCGATGACCACGTCGGGCTGGAACTTCTCCTTGATCCGCGGCAGCACCGCCCGCACGAAGCGGCGGCCGTAGCGGCCGACGACGTCGCCGATGAGGATGAGGCGCACCGGCTTACTTGGCATATTCGATGGCCCGGACCTCGCGGATCACCGAGACCTTGATCTGCCCGGGGTATTCCATCTCGTCCTGGATCTTCTTGGCGATGTCCTTGCAGATCAGGAAGGTGCGGTTGTCGTCGAGCTCGTTGGCGTTGACGATGACGCGCACCTCGCGGCCGGCCTGCAGGGCGTAGGCCTTGGTCACTCCGGCGAAGGACTTGCTCAGTTCCTCGAGCTTTTCCAGGCGCTTGATGTAGGTTTCCAGGATCTCGCGGCGCGCCCCGGGCCGGGCGGCGGAGATGCTGTCGGCGGCCTGGATCAGGACGGCCTCGATGGAGTTGAAGGCCGTGTCCATGTGGTGCGAGGCGATGGCGTCCTGGACCGCGGCCGACTCGCCGAATTTCTTAGCCAGTTCCACCGAGAGCGAGGTATGCGTGCCCTCGGTCTCGCGGTCGATGGCCTTGCCGACGTCGTGCAGCAAACCGGCGCGCTTGCAGATGTTGATGTTGGCCCCGACCTCGCGCGCCAGCATGGCGGCGACCCAGGCCACGTCGCGGGAGTGCTCGAGCACGTTCTGGCCAAAGGAGGAGCGGAACTTGAGCTTGCCCAGGTAGAAATACAGCTCGGGGTTCAGATCGCGGATGCCCAGCTCCAGGACGGCGGCCTCGCCCTGCTTGCGCAGGTAGTTGTCGAAGTTGCCCTTGATGCGGTCGACGATCTCCTCGATGCGTGCCGGGTGGATGCGGCCGTCGGCGATCAGCGTCTCGATGGCCTGCTTGGCGATCTCGCGGCGGATGGGGTCGAAGGAGGAGACCAGGATGGCCTCCGGCGTGTCGTCGACGATGAAGTCGACGCCGGTGGCGTTCTCCAGGGCGCGGATGTTGCGGCCCTCGCGGCCGATGATGCGCCCCTTCATCTCGTCGGAAGGCAGGTCGATGACCGTGACCGACGAGGAGACCACATGCTCGGTGGCGATGCGCTGCACGGCGTTGGAGATGGCCTCCTTGGCCAGCTGCTGGCTCTTATCCTTCAACTCGTCCTCGATCTGCTTCAGCTTCTGGGCCGATTCCAGGCGCGCCTCGCCCTCGTACTGCTTGATGATCAGGTCCTTGGCCTCCTGGACGGTCAGCCCGGAGATCTTTTCCAGCTTCAGGCGCTGCTCCTCATGGAGCTGGTTGACCTGGGTCTTCAGGGCGCCGATCTCCTCTTCCAGAAGGTCCAGGTCGCGCTCCTTCTTCTTCAGCTCCTTTTCCTTGTTGTCCAGGTTGGTGTAGCGCTTGTCGAGGTTCTCTTCCTTCAGGATCAGGCGCTTCTCGGTGGCGTTCAGCCGGTTGACCTTTTCGTTCTGCCGGCTGTTGTACTCGTTCTTCCACTCGGCGAACTCCTCCTTCAGCTCCAGCTGCGACTGCTTGCGCGACCGTTCCAGTTCCTCCCGGTTCTTGGCTTCCAGCTGCTTCTGGTAGGCCTCGACCTTCCTGAACTCGCCGGCGAATATCCGCTTCTTCAATAAAAATACCGCACCGCCTCCCAACAGGGTGCCGATCAGCACCAAAGCGATCTCGGTCATTGTCTTCCTCCTGTGATCAGGACGACAAACTGACGGTTAACTTTCCATCCTCGCTTTCAGGCGACAACAGCGTGTCGATCCGCCCCAGGATCTGTGCCAGCTTCTCGTTCTCCTTTTTCAGGGAGAAGAGGTCCTGGGCGATGTTTATCGAAGTTAACAATCCCAATTTCTGGGCGTCCAATTCGTTCATCCTGCTCTTTATTTTATTGATCTTGTTCTCGACGTATTCGACCACCTGCAGGAACTCGTCGGGCTGGACATCGTCGGCCAGCTGGAACACGAACCGCTTGCCGGTGATCTGGACCTCGACTTCCCTGCCCATCATTCCCCGAGCGAATCGACCAGGTCGATCAGCGAGGCGATCTTCTTGCGGATCTCGCCCTTCTCGCCTTCGCGCTGGGACGAATCGTGCTTGCTCTCCTGGAGCTCCTTCTTCAGCTTCTGGTTCTCTTCGCGCAGGGCCCGCATGCCGGCGATGAGCCGGTTGATCTTCTCTTCCAGTTTATCGAATTCCTTGAAACTGCTGCTCATGCATCATCTCCTTAACGTTGGATTAAGCCCAGCTGCGCCGCCAGCTTGGCGGCGAAGTCCTGGTGGACGGCATTCACTTCCTCGCCGGTCAGCGTGCGCTCCCCGGCGCGATAGGTGAAGCCCATGGAAAAACTGACCTTGCCCGCCGGGATGGCGGCCCCCTGGAAGACATCGGTCAGCTCGTAACTCTCCAACACCGCCGGCCGCAGGCGCTCGACCGCGGCGCTCAACTCCTCATAGCTCACCCCCCTGGGCATCAGGAAGGTGAAATCGCGGCGGGTGGCGGGATAGCGGTTCCACATGCGAAAGCGGTTCTCGGGCACGGCCGCGACCAGGCCCGCCAGGTCGAACTCGGCGGCGAACACCGGCTTCTCCAGCCTGGAGCGGCGGCGGGGCTCCAGCGCGACCTCCCCGGCCC
>JBGSPO010000070.1:0-4254 GCA_041738575.1 Candidatus Aminicenantia bacterium | reverse complement strand
TGCTGAAGGAATGCGGCGTGCTGCTCGCGCCCGGCTCGCTGTTCGGCGCCGCGGCGCGGCATTTCCGCATTGGCTTCGGCCGCCGTGACTTCGCCGCCGGCCTGGATGAGCTCTCCGCCTATGTGAAAAAAAACTTCTAGGCGGCGCCGCCCGCAGCGGCTAGATATCGGCGGGATGGTAATGGACGTAGACCTTGCGCACCATTTCAATTTGCGCGATCAGTTTCTTTTCCGCCCGGCTGGCGATGGCGTCACCGCTGCGCACATCCAGGGCGCCGTCGATGCCGATGGTCAGGTTGATCACGAAAAAGGGGCCGAAGCGGTGGGCATGGATCTCTTCGATGCTGCGGATGTCGGGGATGCCCTGCAAAATGCGGCGGATCTGGCCCCCCAGGGAGTCGCTGGGCACCGAGTCCATGAGGTCGGCGCTGGACTGGCGCAGGATGCCGATGCCGGTGCGCAGGATGAGCAGGGCGACCAGGGCGCCGGCCAGGGGATCGACCCAGGGATGGCCCTGGCGGGCCAGGAAAATGCCCAGGCTGGCGGCCAGGGCCGAGAAGACATCGTTGCGATGGTCGGAAGCCAGCGCGCGGATGGCCAGGCTGCCGGTCTTGTCCGCGATGGCCCGGGTGTAGAGGGTCAGGACGATCTTGACCGCCACGGTGAACAGCGCCACTCCCAGGGCCCCGAGATTGGCCCGACCGGCCTCGGCCTTCCCCTGCCACTGGTCGAAGATGCCGTTGACCGCCGTCCAGAAAATTGCGATGGCCGTGGTGATGACGAAAGAGCCCACGATCAGCGCGGCGATGCTCTCCATCTGCCGGTGGCCGTAGGGGTGCTCGGGGTCCGGCGGCTGCCCGGCCAGCTTCATGAAGATCTTGACCACGATGTAATAGGCGACGTCCGAAGTCGAGTTGATGCCGTCGGAGAGCAGCGCGGTGCTGTGGCCGATGATGCCCATGGTGGTCTTGCCCGCCGCCAGGAGCATGTTCCAGGCCAGCCCCAGGTTGACGACCTTCTGCCCCGTGCGGGCGCGCCGGTTGGAATCCGGCGTCTCGGGGGGCAGGAAATCCTTCACGACGGCCCCGGCCTCGTTTGCCATGCGGTCCGGCACGCGGCTTTCAATCGCCGCCGCGCAGGCAGCGGTAGTTCCTGAAATTCCATGCCAGCTGCTGGATGGTGACCTTGATGATGCCGGTCACCGGGATGCAGAGCAGCAGGCCCAGGACGCCGAACATTTCGCCGCCGGTGAAGATGACGATGATCACCAGCAGGGGATGGATCTGCAGGCTGCGCCCCAGGATGTTGGGCGATATCAGCGTATCGTCGATGAGGCGGATGAGCAGGAAGGCCGCGATGACGGGCAGGGCGGCGGCCAGGGAGCCCTTGGCCACGATGTTGAGGATCACGGCCGGGATGGCGCCGACGATGGGGCCGAAGTAGGGGATCATGTTGGCCAGCCCGGCCGCGCCGCCGATCAGCAGGAAGTAGGGGATATCGAGGAGGGCCAGGGCGGCGGCCGCCAGGGTGCCGACGCACAGGGAGACCAGCAGCTGGCCGCGGATATAGTTGCCCAGCTGGCAATCGATCTTGTGCAGCAGGCTGACCGTCATTTCAAAATAGCGGTTGGGCAGCATGGCGACGAATGATTTTTTCAGCCGCCGGCCGTCCTTGAGCAAAAAAAAGGTCATGAAGGGGATGAGCACCAGCGCAATGGCCAGCGGCAGGATGCTGGGCAGGAGCTCGATGCTGCGGTGGAGCAGGGTTTGGATGAACTTCTCGGCCCAGCCCAAAATCTGGGAGATGATGCCGGGGTTCTTCAGCCAGGGGAGGTGCTGGTGCAGCATGACCTTCAGCTTCGCCACCAGGGAGGCCGGCGTCTCGTTCTGCGCCAGGCCGCTGAGCGTCTTGAACTCATGGGCGATGACCGGGGCCAGCAACGACAGCACGACGGCCAGCAGCACGGCCAGGGCGAGCATGACCAGGACGACCGCGATCGTGCGCCCCAGGCCGCGCCTCTCGAGCATGACCACCAGTGGGTTGAGCAGGATGGAGAGCACGATGGAGAGGATCAGCGGCGTCAGGACCATGCCGCTGTAGGACAGGATCCAGGCCAGTGCCACGAGCCCGAGCAGGACCAGCCCCGCTTTGAGCAGAAAAAAAAGGAAGCCACGGTCAAGATGGATGACGATGCTTTGCCTTTCGCCTGTCGGGCTCATGAATCCGCTCTTTCTCCGGTATCGACCCCCAGCGCCGCCCGGGAGAGCTGCTGCAGGTCCAGGTTGGTCAGGCGCAGGCGCCGGGCGAGCATGTTGGCCAGGGTGGACAGCAGCTTGATGCCCAGCTGCGGCTTGCGGCCGATCAGGTCGAACAGGTCGGCATGGATCAGGCTGAACAGGCGCGTGGCGCCGACGGCCACGGCCGTGGCCGAGCGGCAATCGTCCTCCAGCAGCGCCATCTCGCCGAAAAAGTCGCCGGCCCGCATCCGGACCAGCTCTTTCTGCCCGCACTTGGCGAAATCCCTGTAGATGCCCACCTCCCCTTCCTGAACGACGTACATGCCGACCCCGGGCTCGCCCTCCCAGAAAATCACCTCTCCGTCCTTGTACTGGCGGCGGTGGACCAGGCGATCGATCTGGCGGAGTTCTCTCCTGCGCAACCCGGAAAAGAGGGGGATCTTTTTCAGCAGCAGGCAGGTGTCGCGGCAGGTTTCGTCCCTGTCCTTGAAAATGTTCCCCCAGAGGGAATTGATCGGGCTCATGGCTTGCCTCCATTCTCCCGGTTCCGACCCGTGAAAAAAAAGTTGCTCATGGCAGTTCCGTCAGCTCGCCGGCCAGTGATTTCTGGAAATTGCCCTTGATCAGCTCCAACTGGTCGTACTGGCCCAGCAGGAACATCAGCTTGGTGGCCGCCGCCTCGAAGGTCATGTCGCCGGCAGAGATCACGCCCATCTGCAGCAGCCGGCTTCCCGACTCGTAGAGCTGCGGCTCGATGCGGCCACCGTGGGCCTCGCTGTCCAGCACCACCAGCTTGCCCTGCTGCAGCCATCTCTCGATGCGCGCCGGCAGGTCGCCCGTCTGCAGGGGGATGGTGCCGGCGCCGTAGGCGACGATCAGCACAGCCCGGGTGTCGTCCCCGGGCTGGAAATAGTCGCAGCCGCAACCCGGGAACAGCCTCAACACGGCCAGGGCCGAGGAAAATTTCTCGAACACGTGAAAATGGCCGCCGGGCTTGAGGATATTGGGACGGTAGATCTCGATGTTGATGCCGACCTCGGCCAGCAGCGGGTAGTTGGGCGAGATGAAGGCGTCGAAGAAATTGATGTGGTTCTTGCTGGTGCGGTTGCCGCGCAGCAGCTTGTAGTCAAAGAAGATGCAGACCTCGGGGATGTCGGCGCAGGCCAGCTCCACGGCGTTGATCAGGTTGTTGCGCGCGTCGCTGCGCAGCTCGCCCAGGGGCTTCTGCGCCCCGGTCAGGATGACGGGGACTGGGACGTTGTGCAGCATGTAGGAGAGGGCAGAGGCCGTGTAGGCCAGCGTATCGGTGCCGTGGGTGACGACCACGCCGTCGATGGCGCCGATGTGCGCCTGGATGATGGCGGCCAGCTGCTGCCAGTGGTGGAAGTTGAGCTCGGCGCTGTCGAAGACGAAGGGGATCTCCACCTGGATGTCGGCGATGGTCGAAAGCTCGGGTATGACCTTGAGCAGGCTGGCGTAGAAATGGTCGGGGCGCAGCACGCCGCTCTGGCTGTCGCGGGTCATGCCGATGGTGCCGCCGGTGTGGATGAGCAGGATCTTTTTTTTCATGTTTTTACGCTATATGACAGGTTATAATCGGGACCACAAACAAAGTCAATAGGGGAAAGGGGCGCCCGCATTCGGCATACGGCATACGGCAGACGGCAAGAACGGAAACGAACTATCGTAACCGTAACGCGTAAATTGGAAGACTAAAATTTCAAATCACAAATTCCAAACAATTTCCAAGTTCCAAATTCCAATGTCCAAAACAAAGATGTAAATGGGTAGAAGTGTAAATGGATAGATGGGTTAAGAAAGACGCAGGAGATCGCTGTCAGTGCTGTTGCCCCTTCAACTCATCTACTCATTTACGAGAGCCCACCTCTTTGTATGGGTCATGGGTGCTCGGATTTGGAATTTATGAAGGGCGGCCACAGAGGTCCGCTACACATTTCTTCTTTTTTAATTTATACTTTCATGCAAATGCTCAAGGAAGAAACGATCAACGCGGCCAC